>MEKX01000088.1:0-10971 GCA_001767075.1 Acidobacteria bacterium RIFCSPLOWO2_12_FULL_54_10
TGCGATTTGGGCAGGTAGCAGAAAAGGCAGCGACGCTGCCGGTTCCATCGCAGGTCACGCTCAAGGACAACAAGGATTTCAAGATTCTTGGCCAGCCATTGGACCGCCTGGACGTTCCGGAAAAGGTCAACGGCAGCGCGGTTTATGGCATCGACGTGATTCGCCCGAATATGTTGATCGCGCGCGTGGTGCGATGCCCCGTTTTTGAAGGCAAGGTCAAAAGCTTCAACGACGACAAAGCGAAGGCTGTGCCTGGAGTTCGCCACGTGGTGGAGATCAGCACCGGCGTCTCCGTGATGGCCGACAATTACTGGGCGGCAGCGCAGGGCGCGGAGGCCCTAGAAGTTGTTTGGGACGAAGGTCCGCTGGCCGGACTAACTAGCTCGGACATCAGCAAGCAGATGGCGGAACTGGGGCAGAAGTCAGGAGCCGTGGCACGCGAAGAAGGAGACTTCAACGGTGCCATGGCCGGGGCGACCCGCATCATGGAGGCGACTTACGAAGTGCCTTATCTCGCCCACGCCTGCATGGAACCGATGAACTGCACCGCCGACGTTCGCGCGGACGGCTGCGATGTGTGGCTGTCCACGCAGGGCCAGACCGGCACGCATCGCAAGGCGATTGAGATCACCGGCCTTCCCGCCAGCGCCGTCAAAGTCCACACGCAATACCTGGGCGGCGGGTTCGGGCGGCGCGGCGAAACGGATTTCGTCACCGATGCCGTTGAGTCGTCTAAAGCTGTTGGCCGGCCTGTTAAGGTCATTTGGACCCGCGAGGACGACATCCAGCATGACTACTATCGTCCGGCCTCCTACGCGCGTTTTTGGGCGGCGCTGGATGAAAACGGTATGCCGGTCGCCTGGATGCAGCGGTTGGTGCAACCGTCGTTGAGGGCGCGCGGCAATCCGCGAGGGCTGGATTCCGCTGGCGGCGTAGACCGCAACTCCGTGGAGGGCGCAGCCGATTTCCCTTACAATATTCCCAACATTCGCGTCGAGTATGTGCGCATTGAGCCCGGCATACCGGTCGGTTACTGGCGGTCGGTGGGCAATTCCGTCAACGGCTATGTCACCGAATCGTTCTTCGACGAAATAGCTGTGGCCGCGAAGAAAGACCCCTTTGAGCTGCGGCGGCAATTGCTCAGCAAGCATCCCCGGCACAAGGCCGCTCTGGAGCTGGCCGCCGAGAAAGCAGACTGGGGCAAACCCTTGCCTGCCGGAAGAGGCAGAGGAATTTCCGTCCACGAATCATTCGGTACCATCGTCGCTCAAGTGGCAGAAGTTTCCGTCGCCCGCGACGGCGAGGTGAAGGTGCATCGCGTGGTGGCGGCAGTGGACTGCGGGTGGACCATCAACCCCGACACGATTGCAGCGCAGATCGAAGGCGGTATTGTCTATGGCCTGACGGCATTGTTGAAGGGCGAGATCCTCATCGACAAAGGCCGCGTCACGCAATCGAATTTCCACGATTATCCGATGCTGCGCATGAACGAGATGCCCGAGATTGAAACCTATATCGTGCCCAGCACGGAGACCCCAGGAGGCATGGGCGAGCCGGGCACACCGCCGATCTTTTCCGCGGTCGTCAATGCCATCTACGCGGCCACCGGCAAGCGCATCCGGCGGCTGCCGATTCGTGCGGCGGAATTACGTACAGCCTAATCGCAACCATGTTTTGCAAATTGCGGCCCCGTAATTGGGGCCGTTTTTTTTCTTGGAATAAATTCGGCGGGCAATTTGAATAAGCTAGACCATTATTATGGTTGGTGTATAGAGCCAGGTCAATCGCGAACGATCCCCGCAGGGGATACCCGTGAATAGCCGGGGGCAACGCCCCCGGCAACGAAAGCTACCAAGTTTAGGTTCGACCCTGAAGGGATCGTACCGATGCAGGTTGCAGGGAGAGTGCGACCCCTTGCGGGGTCGAAGTTTTGGGGTACGGTTTCCGGGGGCGTTGCCCCCGGCTATGCCTATTCATCCCCTCCGGGGATGTTTTACCATGGCGCTATACATCATCTGTAAAAATGGTCTAGATTCCTGTCAGCGAATACCGGTTGAAGGGTCGTCACTGGGAGTGAACTCGCAAACCTCGCGGCACTCACGGCAATAGTAACAACCGTCCTGGCAAAGGCGGGCGTCGTCTTCCGAGCTGCAAAGTATGCAAAACCGTTCACATTTGCATTTGTCTTCACCGAGCCCGCAAGACGTGCAGTAGTAAATAATCATATTGACCCCCTTGGGTTTCTCCTTCCACGCACTATAGCTGACCTGCGCGGTTCTCACAAGACTTCCGGCTGCATTAAATTACGCCTAATTCTCTCCGTTGAAACCTCGCTGGGCCCTGTGTTACCATCGAATCCTTTTCTGCATTCATTTTCTTTTTTCTTGTTGTTGAAGATGAAAGGAGCGTCAGCTTGAAAGCATATCCCGGCAAAGAGATTCGAAATGTGGGCATCGTCGGCCACGGAGACTGTGGAAAAACCACATTAGTCTCCGGTTTTCTATACACAGCAGGGGTGACTTCCCGGCTGGGCAGCGTGGCCGAGGGTACAACGACCACCGACTTTGATGAAGAGGAGATCGAGCGCAAGGTATCGATTTCGACCGGCCTGGCATACCTGGAATGGAATAAAACCAAGATCAATTTTCTGGATACGCCCGGCTATAACATTTTCCTCAATGACACGCTGGCGAGTCTGGTGGCCGCGGATGCAGCTTTTGTGCTGGTGGATGCGGTAGCCGGAGTTGAAGTGGTCACCGAAAAAGTCTGGGAGTTTTCCAACCGCTATGAACTTGCCCGCGCGCTAGTGGTCAACAAGCTGGACAGAGAAAATGCGAATTTCGAGCGCGCCGTCGAATCCATTCAGAGCGTTTTTAGCCGATCCGCCATTCCGGTCCAGTGGCCGATTGGCCAGGAAAAAGGCTTCCAGGGTGTGGTTGACCTAATCAGCGGTAAAGCATTCACCTACACAGCGGACAGCAAGGGAAAGGGCAAGCCGGTGGACGTACCGGCGGCACTGGCCGATGCGGTAAAAGCCGCGCGCGAAAAGCTAATTGAAGTCATCGCGGAGAGCAATGACAAGTACATGGAGGAATTTTTCGAAAGAGGCACGCTTGCCCAGGAGCATATTGTAGAGGGACTTAGGGAAGCGGTCGCCGGTCGTCGTTTGTTTCCCATTCTTTGCACCTCCGCCACCCATTTGGTGGCTGCTGACTTGATGTTAAACTTTGCGTCCGACGTTTTACCATCTCCGGTTGACCGAGGCAAGGTCGCTGGCGCATCCGCATCAGGAGAACCGCTGGAGCGGGAAATTTCCGATACGGCACCGGTTTCTATATTTGTATTCAAAACCATCGCCGACGCTTTCTCTGGCCGCGTCTCCTATTTCAAAGTGATGTCTGGCATCCTGGTCAACGATGCCCACCTGACCAATTACAACAAGGGCACGGACGAGCGACTGGCACATATCTCCATTTTGCAGGGCAAGGAGCATTCGGCTGTCGCCGAACTCCATGCTGGAGACATAGGAGCCGTGGCCAAACTCAAGGATACGCTCACCTGGGATACGCTAGGAGATAAAGGCGTTCCTATTCTGTACCCAGCCGTGAAGCTTCCTGAGCCGGCTATCAGCTTCGCGATAGGAGCAGCCTCGCGCAACGACGAGGACAAGCTCAGCACCGCTCTGCACAAGATTCTGGAAGAGAACCCGTCGCTGCGATTCTACCGCGACCCGCAGACGAACGAATTCTTGCTCGGCGGGGCAGGCCAGCAACAGGTTGAGGTGGTGGTCTCGCGCCTCAAGCGCCGCTATCACGTTAATGTCACACTCAAGGCCCCTAAAGTCCCTTACCGTGAAACCATCCGCGGTACCGCCGACGTCCAGGGCCGCCACAAGAAGCAGACCGGCGGTCACGGCCAGTTCGGCGACTGCAAAATCAAAATGGAGCCACTGCCTCGCGGCGGCAAGTTTGAGTTCGTAAATGACATTTTTGGCGGGGCCGTCCCCAGGCAATACGTCCCGGCTATCGAGAAGGGCATAATTGAATCCGCCCATCGAGGGTTTCTGGCAGGGTACCCGGTGGTCGATTTCCGTGTCATTCTCTATGACGGCTCCTATCACGATGTCGATTCATCCGAGATGGCCTTCAAGATCGCTGGGTCTATTGCCTTCAGGAAAGCTATGGAATTAGCCCACCCCGTGCTTCTCGAACCGGTCATGAATGTCGAGGTTTATGTCCCGGAAACCTACTCCGGCGACATCATTGGCGACATGAACAGCCGCCGCGGGCGCATTCAGGGTATGGATACCCGCGGCCATACGCAGCTCATCAAGTCCCAAGTGCCTATGTCAGAAATGCTTACCTATGCCTCCGATCTCACATCCATGACGCAGGGGAGGGGTACTTTCTCGATGGAATTTTCTCATTACGATGTCGCTCCCAGCCAGATTAGCGACAAAATCATAGCCGCTGCCAAGGCAGAGCGTGGGCATACAGCACCAGAGGAAGAGGGTTAAAATTCGACCATGTATTTTTAATGTAAAAACAGTATTTTCAGGAGAAGAATTTAGAGCGAGTTTGGAGCGGATAGCAATATTCAGAATACGGAATATCGCTGAAGATTTTGGCCAGATCTTAAAACGCTCTAAATTTTAATATCAACAATATTCAATTTATTAGATAGTCGGACCACAGATTAAGTGCCGTTTTTTATACAGTAAGACAATTGTAACGCATTGATAACATTATGGAAATAATTGGATGTGGCTTTTTGTCGAATTATCTACTTGACCTTGCACTTTGATATACGGTAATCTGCCAGCGTTTTATCCATAGCTTCCCCTAATGGGTAGGGGGATGCGAACTTCTCAAAGCATCGCCAAATGAGAAGTAAAGTTTTTCTGGTTGATTGGATCAGAGCAGATATGAGACCTAATCATTTCTACAACGCGCTCTGTTTAGCACTTCTAACCGTTTTTATCGGTGCCTGTTCGTCCAAACGCACATTGATGGTGCCCCGGCCACCGATGCCGCCAACGCCCAGCCCAACGGAGAACTTGCCTGCACGGCTGGCGCTTCCAGCATCCATCCTGCCTGCGCCAGAACCACAGTTTGACCCGGTGGTTGCCGTCATCGAGCAGGCAGAAGCCGCCTTTGCCCGCGGAGAAAAGAACTATCTTGCAAGGCACCTGGAGGCAGCAAAACTGGATTTCAACGCGGCGCTGAACGCGTTCCTGGAATCTCCGGTATTGCCTGAGGAGAATAAAAAGCTCCAGAAATCTTTTGATTCTCTGGTCAGCCGTATTCACAGCTACGAGTTGGGAGCGCTGCGGGAAGGGGACGGCTTCGCCGAGCCAGGGTATCAACCTGCCCCACGCGATGAATGGCAGTCGGTGACATTCGCGGATGATGCGCAAGCGGATGAAGAAATTGCGTCCGATAACCCAGGAACCGTTTCCGATCTACCCGTGGTGATGAACTCACAGGTAGCGAGCTTCGTTAAATTTTTCTCTGAATCCAAAAAGGGCCGCAACACGATCCAGGGAACCATGGCACGTTCGGGGCGGTTCCGGGACATGATCTTGAACATCCTGGAAGAAGAGGGTGTGCCGAAAGATTTGATCTATTTGGCGCAGGCTGAATCCGGTTTCCAACCACGCGCCCGCTCCCGGGCGGGAGCCATGGGGCTTTGGCAGTTCATGCCATTCCGCGGGAAAGAATATGGCTTGCAGCGCAACTGGTGGATGGATGAGCGGCTAAACCCGGAAAAAGCTACCCGCGCAGCAGCCCGGCACTTGAGAGACCTCTACGATCAGTTTGGGGATTGGTATCTGGCAATGGCGGCATACAACGCCGGCCCCGTTTCAGTACAAAGGGCTGTAAAGAAGGCAGGTTCTACCGATTACTGGAAATTAATCGCAAAGCGGGCATTGCCGAAAGAAACAAGAAGCTATGTTCCCATCATTCTCGCAATGACCATCGTCGGCAAAAACCCAGATAAATACGGTCTCGACTTCAGTAACATGGAGCCAGCCTGGCTATTCGATACGGTGATCGTCGATCATCCGGTCGACCTACGACTAGTCGCTGAAATGGTTGGCACCAGCTTCGAAACGATTCGCGATTTGAATCCGAGTCTGCTGCGCATGACCACTCCGAACGTCCCTGAATACGAAATCCGGATTCCATTAGCAACCAAGGATGTTTTTTTGAAAAAGGTTGCCATGATCCCCGCGGAGAAGCGCGTTTACTGGCGCTGGCACACGGTTCGCCACGGCGAGTCATTGACGTCGATTGCTAAGGAATTCAAAACCTCCGTGAAAGCGATTGCGGAAGTGAACAACATTGATTCGCAACAGCAATTGCAGGAAGCCGCCGAGCTGATCATTCCGGTAACCGGCGGTCCTCAGAATCTGGCTCCCATTTCCGGGGAAGGAACCCACCGCATAGAGCCGGGCGAGACGCTTTCCATCATTGCCCGTCGCTATGGAGTTACCGTTGCGCAATTGATGATGTGGAACGAACTAGACGGTTCGATGATCCGCGCCGGGTCTAGGCTGATTGTTGGCGAAACCGCTCCTGAGCCGCAGGCGGAGCCTGTGGTTGCCAGTGACGGGACCTATCAAGTCCGCCGCGGAGATACACTTGGAAAGATCGCGCAACGACATCGCATCACTGTTGCGCAACTGATGACTTGGAACAACATGAACAGCACAGTAATCCATCCGGGTGGCACCTTAATTGTGCGTGGCTCTACGGCTGGCACGCAGAGAGAGACATTGGCTTCCACTTCCAGCACACGTCAGACTTCCAATGGATCTCAGGTTGTGCATCGCGTTCGCAGGGGCGAATCGTTGTGGCAAATTGCTTCCAATTACAACACCACCGTGGAAGTCCTAAAGAGAAGCAACGCACATCTGAATGGCGTGCTGCGCGTAGGCGACCGCGTCGTGATTCCTTCGGCCAGGTAACCATTTCATTCTGAAAATTTTTCTAAAGGCGCCTCTGCGGCGCCTTTAATGTTTAAGGGATTGCGATAAGATAATTTTCATTCATTGATTTCTCTTCGGTATTTCTTGGGTCATAATCGATAACATGAAGAAAAAAGTACGAAAAGCCGTATTTCCGGCGGCAGGTTTGGGCACGCGCTTTCTTCCGGCAACTAAAGCGCAGCCGAAAGAGATGCTGCCGCTGGTGGATAAACCCATCATTCAGTATGTGGTGGAAGAAGCGGTACAGTCAGGAATCGAAAATATCATCATCATCACCGGGCGCGGGAAGAACGCGATTGAAGACCATTTTGACGTTTCCTACGAGTTGGAAAAGATTTTGGAAGAGCGCGGGCAGCTCGACCTGCTGTCGGAAGTCCGCAAGGTTTCCGATTTGATTCACGTCTCCTATGTCCGGCAGAAAGAGGCGCTGGGGTTAGGTCATGCCATTCTGATGGCCCGCGAATTAGTGGGCGAGGAACCTTTCGCCGTGCTGCTCGGCGACGACATCATATACTCCGACAAGCCCTGCTTGCGCCAGATGCTGGATGTTTATGAAAGCCATCCCGGCTCCATAATTGCCATCCAGGAGGTTGCTCGCGAAGCGATACCTAATTATGGCATCATCTCCGGCGAGCCGATAGATCACAACGGCCACTCGGATCGGCTCTATCAAGTAAAGGATTTGGTGGAAAAACCTCCCATTGACCAGGCTCCGTCCAATTTGGCCATCATCGGTCGCTACATCCTGGAACCAGAGATTTTCAATCAGCTTGCGTCAACCCCTACCGGCGCAGGAGGAGAGATTCAACTCACCGACGGCTTGCGCGGACTGCTGCGGAATGGTCAATCTATTTTCGGTTACCGTTTTGAGGGCAAACGCTACGATGCTGGCGACAAGCTGGGCTTTCTTACCGCCACCGTAGAATTCGCCCTGCGCCGCCCGGACTTGGGCGAATCCTTCCGCCAGTATCTAAAAAATTTGCGTCTGGACTAGAAATCCCAGCTTCATTGCGATCCAATGAGCACCATCCGGTTGTTCGCACAACAATCTATTGATGCAATTTCTGAGGTCGCAGCTCCCGGTCTGCCTCCCGCCCCAGCCTGAGAACGATCGCTGGCAATGCCTGGACATCCTCTAGCGTTGTGCGGAAATTGACGATGCAAGCTCGCAGAACAAACTTGTTATCCACAACGGCGTTGGAAAGGAACGCTTCGCCGCTCTTTTCTATCCGTTTCAAAATTTCAGTGTTCAATTCATTTAAATATTTCTCCACATCCTGCTTCCCGCGCGCTGCCAGCAGATCCAGTGGGATATATCGAAACGTAGCGGTGCTCAGTTCCTGGGTGATTAATTCCAATTCCGGGTGTTGCAACAGTGATCGCGCTAATTCCTTTGATAGTGCGATATCATCACCGATCATATCCAGATATGCCGCGCGCCCAACTTGCTGTAACGCCAGCCACACCTTCAGAGCGCGGAATCCGCGGGAATTTTGCATTCCGAGATCAACATAGTTTGTCGTTTCCTCGCCGAAGTGGTAATACGGCGGATGATATGCAAAGGTTTTCCGCAAAGCATCGGCGTCACGCACCAACGCGCAGCCAGCTTCCAGCGGCGCATAGAGCCATTTGTGCGGGTCTACAGCTACGGAATCAGCTTTGCTAAGTCCGCGCAGTTCTTCTGGAGCACCTGGCGCATGAGCAGCAAATCCGCCATAAGCGCCATCGACGTGAAACCAAACCTCCGATTCATGACAAACCGAGGCAAGCTCATCCAGCAAATCCACAGTGCCTGTGCTGACCGAACCGGCGGTTCCCACAACCAACATAGGCTGCTCACCGCGCGCACGATCGGTTTCTATCCGTTGACGAAGGGACTCAGGAACCATTCTTTGCTTCTTGTCCGTCTCTATCCACTGGATTGAATCGGTTCCTAGTCCGAACAGATCGGCAGCTTTCATAATCCAAGTATGAGTTTCACGAGTTGCATACACGCGTAACTGCTTTGCCTGTTTGCCGTTAAGTCCCGTCTGCCGGACCTCCCATTCGGCCTGGCTGGTTCTGGCCGCAAGAAAACAGATGAAGTTCGCCATGTTGCCGCCGCTGACCAGCAACCCGCCGCAGTCCTTGCGGTATCCAATAAACTCCGAAATCCACCGCACGGTTTGAGCCTCGATTTCACTGGCCATCGGCGAAAGCGTCCAGGCGCCAACATTAGCGTTGACGGCCGCTGCCAGCATCTCACCCAAAATTCCCACAGGAGCCGCAGAGGATGTGATATAACCCCAGAAACGAGGATGCCCGTTGAATAGAGAATGCACTTTGAGCAAATTCGTAGTGCCTTCCATCAGCATTCCAGCATCCATCCCGTCGTCAGCTAGTGATCGGTCCGCTCGCAATGCTTGGCGCACAATGGCAGGCGATTCACCCGGTGTTACCGGGCAGTTCCGCAGCGTATCGAGGAGTTCAGCTACTTGATCTACTAATCGGTGCCCCAATCTGCGGAATTCTTCCGAGTCCATGTCAATAGGTGCTTTGCGATTCTTCAGTCTCTCGACCTCAGCCATTTTTCTATTCCTTTGCTGCGGCATACAGATCTGCTTCACGCATCTTTGCTACGATATCCATACCTGGTGATTCCTTTGCGTTGCCAAAGCGTCCCTTTTCGCGTCGCGTAGCTGTGATTAAATGGGTTTCTACTCCCTCTGAGGAATATTTTGCCAGTATCCCACCCATACCCAAGGATTCATCATCGGGATGAGCTAAAACGCACATCAACTTGAGTGGCGAAATCATAGCAATATCGTATAATATCGCTCCCATTTGACCATAGAACGCGTATCGGACTTTTCATGATCTCTATTTATGCTGAGCAGCAGAATATATCCAATGCTCAAATAGTGATTTTTTAGAAAAACGACCAATCTGTATATCGATCAGATAAATCTATTGATTGCTATTACTAAACCATGTAACTTCCGATAAATAAATGGTATTACCCTTAGCCGTAGCATCCTGATACTTAATAACTATTCAATTCTCAGTTGATTAATATCAACCCAAAATCTGTTCTAAGTACCTAGTACAGAGAACTTACTTGACAAAGCTATCATGAGTACCTAATATTCTGTAATCCGATCTCCCCAAGTATTTGGCGGAACCGAAAATTTAGGAGGGTTTGAATATGAGACGCATGTTGTTGTTTGCCGCATTTGCTTCTGCTGGTTTGTTAACCATTGGTCTGCCATCTCTCAAGGCACAAGGTTGTATTGCAGTCCACCAGAGTTCGCCGATGATTGGCGCAATCTGCCAAGCAGGGACCGAAACAGAAACGGGGCCAACAGCGGTTACCTCTGCGACCAGAGCGGCCAAGTGGTCGCTATCGGTCGGGTATCGCCAACAAAAATCTTTTCGGCATTTCGTTGGCACAGTCGAGCAGCCGCAGCGTGTAGAGGAAAATTCGCAGATTGAAAACTATACAAAGTTATTCGATGTTTCCGTTGCCTATCGATTAAATCCACGATGGACGCTGAGTTTCGCCGCACCATTTCAGTACACAACCAGGAAACGCGCCAGCGCACCTGAGGACCAAAGGACTCACGGCGCAGGTTTGGGGGATGTGTCGATAGGCGCAAAGGCTTGGTTATTCCGTCCGCCGTCTGAATCTGGGCAAAACATTCAAGTTGGGATGGCGCTCAAGCTGCCCACCGGGAAAAAGGACGTAACGGATACCATCGGAACCGGAGCAGCGCAACGCACCGTCGTTGTAGACCAATCCATCCAGAACGGCGATGGTGGCACGGGAGTTTCAGTGGATCTGCTGGCGTTTAAGCAGATTCAGCGCTTTACACTGTTCGCCAACGGCCTTTATCTATTCAATCCGCAGAACACCAGCGGCGTTTTGACGGGACGCAGGCGCGCATCCGAGTCAATCATGTCGATTGCCGATCAATATTTAGCGAAGGTTGGCATTGGGTATG
>MEKX01000088.1:11018-11839 GCA_001767075.1 Acidobacteria bacterium RIFCSPLOWO2_12_FULL_54_10
GAGGGAGTTCCCGTCCGGGATCTTCTTGGGAAGTCAGAAGGTTTCCGCCGTCCCGGTTATGCAATGTCATTGGAACCGGGGCTTCAGTTTGAAAGAGGCAGGGATCTATGGTCCATCAGCGCTCCCATTGCCTTTGAGAGAAATCGCCGCCGCAGCACCTCAGACATCATTGACAACCGCCACGGCGACGCAGCGTTCGCGGATTATATTATTATCGTTGGCTACTCGCGGACTTTCTGAGGAGTTCGGCGAAGCAATTCCATTGGGGACCGGCCTGACATCAGTTCATTTGGGACGATGATCGACGATAGCCGCAGGCGGCTTTTTACCAGGCCGGTCGCCCAACAACCATTCCACTCGCTCGACGACTTCTTTCTTCCTGGCCTGCCCTAAAATCCGGCTGACGATTTCCCCATTCTGATTGATAAAAACAGTAGCCGGCAGATATTCGCCCATCTCGAATTGCTGAAGATGTTCGGGTGTGCCGCCGATCAAAACCGGAAACTGCATCTTGTATTTTTTCACGAAATCCGGAATATTCGGCTGCGTCTGCTCATTATCAAACGAGGCTGCTAGAATCACTAGCCCTCGGTCTTTCCACTTCTTATATGCATCCACCAATACCGGCATCTCTTCTTTGCATGGCACACACCAGGTCGCCCAAAAACTGACGATGGTAATTTTTCCTTTGTATTCTTCCAGGTTATGAAGATTTCCGTTGATATCCTTCATTTCGAACGAGGGGGATGGTGTCTGCGCACTGGAAGCTTGGGAGCAGAATATCAACACGAATACCAGGAAGAATTGTCCCCTTGCGGATG
>MEKX01000089.1:0-9242 GCA_001767075.1 Acidobacteria bacterium RIFCSPLOWO2_12_FULL_54_10
AATTCATCAACGACTTGGGCGCGGCATATGATTATCTGATTTCTCTATCCGCTATTAAGAAGGATGGCATCGGCATCATGGGCTTTTGCTCCGGCGGATCGCAGGCCTTTCTTTACGCCACGGTGAATTCCAACTTAAAAGGTCTAGTCGTTTTCTATGGCTCCGCGCCAGCCGATGAGTTGCTCACCAAAGTTCAATGCCCCGTGCTCGGCAACTATGGCGCGCTCGACCGCATCAGCGAAGGCGTCCCCGCCACCGCCGCCACCATGCAGAAGCTCGGCAAAAGCTTCGACTACAAAATTTATCCTGACGCCCCGCACGCTTTCTTCCACGACGTTCGCCCGGAGCGCTACCGCGAAGCCGCTGCCAAAGATGCCTGGTCCCGCACCATCGACTTCTTCCATAAACATCTGGGCTAAACGCTGCGACCGTTAATGATTACCAACAGTGCCTCCCGAAAGATTGTTATCGGCATGATGCATTGAAAAGGGTTCCTACGAGAGCCTTTAGGTGTATGCTGAATACTGGCAAGGAATCCGCAATAAATTAAAATTAGAACAGGAGAATAATCATGGGCCCTCAAGAAGCTAAAGCTGTCGCTGATTTTCTTATTGCCGAATATGAAAACGAAATACAGGCAACTTTGCGAGTCATCGAAGCGGTTCCAACTAGCCGTCTCGACTATCGACCTGATGCAAAGGCAAAGACGGGTCTTGGGCTGGTCCGGCACATCACGCTCGAAGATGAGTGGATACTCAATTGCATCGCCAATGGCGTGTTCACAACCCCGCCCGACGATTCAGATGCCTGCGAAATCATGTCTCCGGCTGATGCCGTTGCCCGCTACAAACAGAAAGTTCCTGCGGCTCTCAACCGCGTGCGTGCTTTATCCGGCGAGCAACTGGTCAATGTCATTGATCTAATGGGCATGATTCAATTGCCGGCGGTCAATTTAGTTTCGCTGGCTGTCAAGCACTCGGTCCACCATCGCGGTCAGCTCAGCACATACCTGCGACCCATGGGCGGCAAAGTCCCAGGGATCTACGGCCCTTCTGCTGACACGCAGTAGTGGATTAAGCCACCACAAGCTCGGGACAATTGCTGTGCAATTGGTGGAGGCGGGGGGAGTTGCAAGGCCTATTGGCCTTGTCCTGAGCGCAGTCGAAGGGAGCCCCCGATCAGTGCCTCTTTTTTCGCGCGGCTCCAACGCTTTAGTTGATTCTCACGACTCCGTGCAGACGAAAGGGATGGATGATCTTCCGTCCATAGGAGCTGCACCGGGCGACGAACGCCTGCCCAAACAGAACCTTTGCCCTCGTTGTGCTCTTTCACGCGACGTTCCGGGGCACCGCTCACTCCGACATAATAGGAATCGTCGGCACATAACAGGATGTAACAGAAATACATAAAACAGGACTGCGGTCTGATCCTGCATTTGCCTCTCGACAGGATCGGGACAAGTGCTGCGCATTTGGTGGAGGCGGGGGGAGTTGAACCCCCGTCCGAAAAGGTTCCTGGCGAAGAGCCTACATACTTAGTCAGTTCGATTTGCTTCGCAACCGGCAACGTCGAACTGACAAGAATTGCCGATCACTAGCCCGATGGATCTCGCCCCTCCTTTCCGGACCGAAAAAGAAGAGCCAGCCCGCATTAGTGACGCCGTTTTCTTGCTGGCGGGCCAACAGGAGACGACGCGCTACTTATTAAGCAGCGAAAGCCAATTCAGTATTGGCAGTTAAGTTTTGGTTCACGCGATTTCGGGTGCATGACCCCCGGTATGCCTCTTTGTCTTGTTCCTTCCCGTCGAATCCGTTGCGCCCCCTTTTTAATTTGCTTTGCCGCAAGCGCAAAGCTTTCCTTTCATTTTAACTCATTATTGCTTTTTCCTCAACTCACCCTCTCTGCCGGTAGTGTCCTAAGTTCAACTTTTCACTTTGCGATTGCGGCACGCAATGTGCTCCTAATCCACTCCGAGAGTATTAGCTTGTTCGCCTTGGCTTCCGCCTGCATTGCTTTCAGTTCGTGAACCTGGAAACGCACAGGAACGATTCGGCCCTTAGCGTGGCCTCTTGGTAGTCTTGGCCTGCCTACTTTTTTCGGACGTGGCAAAGTCTCTAACCTCCTTGACGATTGCGGCCCTGACAGCCGCTCCCGGTGAATCTATGGGCGGAACGTGCAGGACGGCGGCAGACCGCCTTTTCTGGGCGTCGGTTTCATAGCTCCAGGCGTAGGCTTTCTTGGCATTCGGATGCCCGGTTAGCTCGAACACCTCTACTACGCCGTCCCACACGGTCTGCCCTTGATACACCTCTTTCACAGGCACGCTGCTGACGTGTTTCGATTCCACGCCGTGCAGCTTGCGGATTACATCCTGTAGGTCTTGGATGTAGCTCATGTAGCGGCCTCGATTAAATCTCCCACACTCCAAAAATCCCGCTCAATTCCCGCTGCCATAGCTGGAGTGCATCGGAGCGTGGAGTGCCGTTTGACGAAATTGTAGTAGGCGAAATGCAGGGCAACCGCAGCCTCGAAATTCGCCAGCTTCTTGCTGAATGCGTAAGTGAGACGGGTCAAGCGGCGCATGTGGAGCCGCGTGGTCCCGTTAAGACGTTCAACGTAGCTTGTGGAAACGAGGGCCATATCAGGCATTCCAGCGACAGCCTTCTTTTCCGCAGTAACAAAATCAGGTGCGCTGTATCTTCTCCCGGCATCCTCCTTTTCTTCGTGAGCGTAGACTTTCACAACGTGCCCATAATCTACACCGGTGCCAAAAGCTAGTTCTATCGCATCCGCATAGACCGCCAAGGCATCGGTGGAGATTTGTACGCGGTTCCTCACTCTCGACGCAACGTCAGCAACGAAGGCATGGGCCGTGCTCCTGTCGCGCTTTCCGACTTTGAACGATGGCACCAGTTTGGACTCGGCATCAATCGCGCAGAACGTCCAAACATCGCCGTACTGCGGATCATCGTCCATCCATACGTTCTTTTGCTTCTTGCCGATGAACCCCCATAGCTCATCGAATTGCAAATAGCGGCAGGGCAAGTCCTGCATCTTATGGTCTAATAGGTTCGCGCATCCCTGCCCGATGCAAACACCAAGGCGCATGATCGTATCCCGATGAACGCCCGTCATGCGCTCAATGGAGCGGATGCTGGAGCCTTCCGCCAGTGCACTAATTGCTGCGATCTGCTTATCATTCGTTAGCACGTTTGCCATAGTCGTTTCTCCTATAGCATTAACTGTATTACAATAATAGTGGCTTGTCAAGTGTTTTTGTGTTACATTATTGATTCTTTAATTAGGTAGTAAAAGCAAAAAATATGAAACATCGAGCCGCCAGAAAAAAACACAATTCCCATAAGCGGCCTATTGCCGTAGAGAATGTAGTAAAGCCCGTAGTAAATGCCACATCCCCCGCCAAGAATGCTACAGATCCCCCAAAGGATGAGGGAAAGCCAATGACCCCTTACGAGCGCAGAAACCTCTTGATTACTAGTATTGGAGCGATGTTTGCTTTTGCCGTTTTGGTGGTTTACTACTTTCAGCTCGGCGCGATGCAGCAAGCCTTGAAAGATAGCCAAAAAGCCCTCCAACTGGAGAAGCGGGCTTGGGTTGGACCAACCGAGGCAACCGCTGGCGAATTTGTCGCTGGAAAGATTTTCAGGACCGCAGTTCGCATACGAAATAATGGGGGCAGTCCGGCTATAGACGTTGAAGTGGCCTATATGTTGCAAAATGTTCCGAAAGGCGGACTGCCCAATTTTCCCAATATTTGGGAACGAACTGCTCACGAACCACGGGGCAAAAGTGTTTTGCAGCCCACCGATGGGATAATGGTGGCCCCGTCCACTGAGAATGATGGGCCATTGAACACGGATACCGTAGATGCCATATTGCATGGCGACTATATATCCTATATCTTTGGAGAAGTTGCCTATACCGATATTTTCGGAGATCGCCACTGGACTAAATGGTGCTATTTCTATGCCCCAATCAGACAGACTTTCTCCCTTTGCCCGTTCTACAATGAGGTAGACAAGCAAAAAGAATAAGACTCGACATCCCATACTCCACAGGATGCTATGCGTTCTCCTTCCGCAACTGATATCCATTTTCAAATTAGGACACTACCTCTCTGCCGGGTAGTGTCCGAATTTAAATTATTTTAATTGCTGATCAGAATAAAAATTGTGGTAATCTACCTGTGGTAATTCTTAACGGCGATCTTCAAAAACACCCGAAGGTCCAGCAACCATATAAGCCCCCCAACATCATATTAATGTAAGGACCACTGACCTAATTGCCGATATAGTAAAAGGGGTTCTTGACATTATTTACCGAGTCAATTAGCATGAACGCGCCAATAAAACATCGAGTTAAACCCCAAATGGAGGGAAATGTGCCCGTAGCCACGCAGACCTTTCTCCAAGAGAACTATGTCACCTTGGAAGAAGTCGAGAATTATATTTTTAGGTTCGAAAAAAGGTACGGCGTTTCGACCTCGGATTACCTCAAGGACCAAACCGTCCGTTCGCGAATCCCTGAAGATGATGCTTTCAAGTGGGAGGCATATATCGACCATCGACGGGAACTTCAGCGAATCAGTGATGAAACGCGACGAGAATATCTTTCAGGGTTACGCGACTCCAAATCAAGAGACAACGACCCAGCCGCTGACTTGTTGCTTGCTGCGTGATGAGATGATGTGAACTATTTTGAGTTCAAACGGGATTTCGATAAAAAGCGCGGCAAATTAAAACTCCCCACTGATTGCCACGAGCAGATGCCACCGTCAGTAGAAGTCGCAAGCCAATACGGATGGACCTTTGAGTGGATTCTTACTTTTGACGACCACAAATACCTGCGCATCAGGGAGCATCACGGTAAAATCGCTGGATTGCTAGATGCCGTTCGCAAGTCATTCGCCTTCCACTACGGTCCAATAACAGGAAAAGATTTCGATGGCAATCTGCTTTGGGCACCTACAGATCCAGTCGAGATACGCATTGACACTAGCCCCCACCCCGCTCATATGCATTTTGGTGCGCCAGAACCGCATATTCAGCAGGAATCTGTACTGAATTTAAAGCTGGAAACAATCTCGATGTTTATTTTTCTAAAGGCGATACTCAAACATCGACAGAGCGGAGTTCCGATCAACGAAGCACTCCGATTCCAGATTAAGGTGACACCATGAGAAACCGATTTACGACTCCAATCACCTATTTTCTCCAGGAAGGGAAAGAAAACTTAAACGCAACGCTTGCAATTGCTTTTCGCGCCGCAAGGCTCCATGGCATCGGGAAAATTGTCATATTTACTGCTATGGGAGAAGGCGTGCGTCTGGCAATCGAGAAATTCTTGACGCAGCCAGACTATGAGAATATCAAAATCGTTGCTGTTACATTCCCCCAAGGAAAAAAATTTACAGATGCTAATAAAGTACCAATTAAAGTAGAAATCCCAGCCAAGGATGTAGCTCTCTTTCGTGATCGCGGCATCAGCATCGTAAGTGCACATCTTCCGTTCGATACCATAGCTTCTAGCTTTAAGCAACGGGGTGTGCTTGCTCAGGATCTTGGTCTAGTGGGCGATGCCTTGCAAATGTTCGGCGGCAGCATGAGTCTGTGTGTGCAAGCAATTACATTGGCCTGCGATGCTGGCGCAGTTGAATTGGCCGAACACGTTATCTCCCTAACGTCAGACACGGCAATTTTGGCACAGGCCACTAATACAAGCCGGATGCTAGAAGAATTAACCATCAGGGAGATTTTGTGTAAGCCAGCAGTCATGAGCATACGTAGAAAAGAATCCGCCGAAAATATCATAAGCGAGATGCCTGTCGCAAGACGGAAACGGCTCAAAGCACCCAAACACTCAGGCCGGCCATCCCTGCCAGAGCGAAGTTCGACAAGCTAATGAGAGAAACACGCGCTTTCAAATATTTTCACTAGTACTCGCTCAAATTAGGACACCACCCGCTGCCGCAACTTTATGCTCATCATAAACGTCTCAATTGTTTCTGAACCGATTCCGGTACCCAAAGAAACTGTTTGACTCTGCTGGCCCAACGGGTTAATTTCCACACTAGGAGAGCCTTGGACTGGTTACTCGCCTGGGCCATTTTCTAGACGGGAGCAAATGAATTATGCCAGAGGGCGGTGCGTTAGAGAAAGCGCTCCAGGAGCTTGTGCGGCAGGCCGTCGAGCAGGCAGTCAATTCTTTGCGACAGGAACTGCGCGGACAAGTCCCCGCCGGCGCAGCTTCACCCAGCGCGCAGACTGCTGCTTCAGTCTCTTCTCTGCCTGCGGTCAGCCAGGGCATTTCGCGAATTCTTCAGCCGACGGTTCAGGGTGAAATTCTTACCGCTTTGCTCCAAAGCGCATCCGGGTTCGCTGCCCGAGCCGCCATCTTAGCCCGTAAAGGTGACGCTTACGCCATGTGGCGCTCCGAGGGTTTTTCAAACGATGTGTCCAATAAGCTCCGCACCCTGTCCGTTCCTTCCACCAAGCCGGGTATTTTCAAGGAAGTCACCGAAAGTCGTATGGGCGTTTCAACTCCCCGTTCCGCGGAGCATTTAACGGAGCCGTTTGACGAGGCATTAGGGAAAATAGCGGACGGAACGGCTTACGTTTTCCCCGTTGTGGTGCAAGGCAAAGTGGTGGCTGCGCTCTATGCCGATTCCGGCGATCGCCCTGCGTCCGTCGAGCCATCTGCGCTGGAAATTTTGGCGCGCGTTGCCGGTCTTAGCTTGGAAACAGCTGCATCGCGGGCAGCTTCTGGGCAACCCGCTTCAAAAGGAGCTACCGCTTCAGCATCACCTGCGCCATCTCAGGAAGCCCCATCGCCAGTTCCCGCGCCCATACTGGAAACGCCCGCCGCTGCCCCAGCCGGTTCTTTTGCTTCCAGTATTCCTGCTGCCGCTACGGACGCCCCCGCGATTCCTGGACCTCCGGACCCGGATTCCTTGCCGGAAGATCAGCGTGATGCGCACCGCAAAGCGCACCGCTTTGCGCGCGTCGCTGTTCAGGACTTGTTGTCTTACCATAAAAATAAAATCGAGGATGGGCGGCAAAAGAAAAAGCTGTACGCGATTCTAAAGGATGACATCGACAAAACCCGCGAGAACTATCAGAAGCGTTTCGGACAAACTCCCGCCGCGTCCTACGATTATTTCCATTTTGAATTGGTGGTCAAACTGGCTGGCAATGATCCCGCTACGCTCGGCGATCAATATCCGGGACCAGTCTCGGCGTGATGCGCATTTGTTCTAAGGCGCGTACGTTTCCCATTGGCAATAAAATTTTGCCAATGATAAAAATGATTAAATGGATTTGGTTTGAGGTGAGCCGCAATGGCTTTCCGCGCTAGCATTCAGTCGCTCCTCCTCGCATCGCTATTGTTCTGCGCCCGTCCGTTCTGGGCGGCCAACCCGCCCGCGCCTGCTCCGGAATTGCTCAGCATGGGCAGGGCTTTGTTGGATGAGAAAGCATCCGGCCAGCGGCAGCTCCTCGAAAAATTCGCGCAGCAGGCTCCCGATGAGTTGAATAGCTCCTTGGCGTATCTCCTGCTCGGCTACGATGCGTTTAGCAAAAAGCAATACACTGCTGCCAGCCAGAATTTCAAGCTTGCCGATCAATCCGCATCTTTGCTGCGCGATACAGCGGAATATTATCTTGCCCTCAGCGAGATTGAAAAAGGCAATCCAAAATCCGCCGCCGAAGTTCTGCAAGGTTTCGCCGCTCGATTTCCGGCCAGCCCGTTTGCTGCTCCGGCAACACTGCTCTATGCGGAAACTTTGCTGCAACTGAATCGCTTCGCTGACGCGATTGCGTTGCTGACTTCTTCCACCGTAACCTTGCCGCAACCCGATGCCGCCATGCTTCTCGGAGAGGCATTTGAGAAGGATGGTCAGCTCCTGCCCGCCGTTGCGCAGTATCGCGAGGTTTATTATTCCTATCCCGCGTCTTCCCAGGCTGATCTCGCTGAAAAACGGCTCAATTCTCTGCGAACCAGGCTCGGTTCAAAATATCCCGACACCAATCACGACCAGCGTATTGTCCGCGCCGAGCGCCTCTCTGCCGCTAATCAGTGGTCGGATGCGGGCAGGGAATTCCAGCTTCTTTCCGCTCTCGCGCAAGGCGAGCAAAAGCAGTCTTACTTGCTTCGCATGGGTGCCGCGCAATACCGCGCCCGCGCCACTTGGCCTTCTCTTTCTACTTTGCAGAAATTGAAATTGACCATCCCGGACGAAGAAGCCGAGCGCCTTTTCACGTTGGCCGCTCTTTTCCGGCGCTTGGGCCGCAATAAAGATGTCGAAGGTTATGTCCAGCAATTAGCGGAAAAGCATCCGCAATCGAAGTGGTACGCGGAGGCGCTATTCCTCGCTGCGAATCAGGCGCTCGCTGCAAATGAACTGGAAACTGCCGACCGCTATTATCGTCTTGTTTATAAAGTTTTTCCGTCCGGCGAGATTGCGGCCATCAGCCATTGGAAGGTTTCCTGGTATGCGTTCCGCCAGCGGCGTCTGGACGAAGCGAGCCGCCTTTTCGATGAGCACCTGCGCACTTTTTCTGACAGCCCGCAAGTTTCCGCAGCCTTGTATTGGCGGGGCCGTCTTCTCGAGCGCGAATCAGCAGCCGCAGCCGCTGCTTGTTACCGCAAGCTAGTCGATACTTTTCCTAATTTCTATTACGGACTTAAAGCGCGCCAGCGCCTGGAAGAACTCCCCAAGCCGTTGTCTTCGCCAGGCCCTGCTGCCAGTCTGCCCTTTGATAATATTCATCGTCCTTCTGCGGCATCACCGGCTAACAATGTGCCGGTTACGCGCTGGGAAGCGAATCTCACCCGCATCCGTTTGCTCGAATCCGCGTGGCTCATCGACCTGGCGATTGAAGAGGTCCAGACGGTGATCGCCCAGGACTCCGCTGCTAGCGTTCTTGGTCCTGTGCTGGCTCGTTTGGAATCTAACCGGGGGCATCATCACATCGCGCTCCGCTACGGCAAGCGCTACGTTACCAGCTATTATTCCCGCGACCTCAAGGAACTTTCGCGGCCCGTCTGGGAGACGCTCTTTCCGCTGCCGTACTGGGCCGACATTCAGAAGAACGCGAACGCCTCCAAGCTGGACGCATATGTTGTTGCCGGACTCATCCGCCAGGAATCGGAATTCAATCCCACGGCGCGTTCTCGCTCCAACGCCCGCGGACTGATGCAATTGCTGCCCTCCACGGCGCGCC
>MEKX01000089.1:9372-13264 GCA_001767075.1 Acidobacteria bacterium RIFCSPLOWO2_12_FULL_54_10
CGAGTATGCCCTGGCCAGTTACAACGCCGGTCCTCACCGCGTGGATCAATGGCTGAGGGAATCGAATTTTGATGAGCCTGCCGAATTCGTCGAGAGCATCCCTTTTACGGAAACCCGCGAATACGTCCAGTCCGTGCTGCGCGGTGCCGCCATGTACCGCCAACTTTATCCCGGCTCCTAAACGGGTTTCAGCCGTGCCGAATTCAGAGCCGCGACCAAAAGGGAGCGGACAGGTTTGGTAGCCACGGCACGCACTTAGTACCGTGGGCTTTTAACAGAGCCGTGCACATCAGTAAGCGGGCAGGTTTGGTAGCCACGGTGAGTGCCCTCCTCACCGTGGGCTTTTATTCTTTGACGGCCATTCCGAGCGCAGCGAGGAATCTTCCTTTGCTTACGTCAGGGCACGGTTTCAACCGTGCCGAACCGCATGTCTTGAATGACTTCTTCCTTGCTGCCGCAGGCCGGTGCGCAGCCCTCGGCGGAGCGGCGCTAGACCGGTTTTCCGCATCGTGTATCCTATTCAACAGCCCCGGTAGGGGCGACAGAAATCCGCCCCTCGACCGCTCGGCACGGCAACCATAAAAACAGTCCCTGTTTCGGGTACAATGGCTCCTCATGCCTGACAAAGTTCATCCCAACGCGCCACATCGTTTTGTCGCGCAGCGCACTTTAGGGTTGGCCGAATCGGTCATCCGCGAGATGACGCGCCTGGCCTTGCATCACGGAGCCGTCAACCTTTCCCAGGGTTACCCGGATTTCCCCGCGCCCGCCATCCTCAAGGACGCCGCGCAGCGCGCCATCGCCGCCGACATCAACCAGTACGCCATCACCTGGGGAGCCAAAAATTTCCGCGACGCTTTGGCTCGCAAGTATTCTCCGCTTTTAGGCTGGGACATCAATCCGGAAGCCGAAATCACCGTCACCTGCGGCGCCACCGAAGCCATGATCGCCACCATGATGGCTCTGCTCAATCCCGGCGATGAAGTGATTGTCTTCGAGCCGTTTTATGAAAACTACGGCCCCGACTGCATGTTATCCGGCGCCATTCCCCGTTACGTCACCATGCATCCGCCCGAGTGGCGTTTTTCTCCGTCCGAACTCGAAGCGGCCTTTAATGAGAAGACCCGCGCCATCATCGTCAACACTCCCAACAATCCCACCGGCAAAGTATTCGACGCTCAGGAACTGGAAACCATCGCGTCCTTCTGCCGCCGCCACGACGTGCTCGCCATCACCGACGAAATCTATGAGCACATCTTGTACGACGGCCGCCGTCACATCCCCATTGCCAGCCTCGCGGGGATGCGCGAGCGCACCGTCACCATCAACAGCCTTTCCAAGTCCTACAGCGTAACCGGCTGGCGCGTCGGCTCCATCATTGCCGCCCAGGATCTGTCGAACAGCATCCGCAAGGTTCATGATTTTTTAACCGTCGGCGCCGCCGCCCCGTTGCAGGAAGCCGGTGTAACCGCCGTTGCTTTGCCGGAAAGCTATTACCAGCAACTTGCCGCGGACTACACCCGCCGCCGCGATTTGCTGCTCCAGATTCTTGAAGGTTGCGGTTTTTCCTGCTTCCACCCTTACGGCGCGTACTACATCATGGCCGACATATCCGCCTTCGGCTTTCCCAATGACAGCGCGTTCGTCCAGCATCTCATCCGCGACATAGGTGTCGCCGCCGTCCCCGGCTCCAGCTTTTACCGCAACCCCGCCCTGGGCGCTCATCAAGTGCGCTTCGCCTTCTGCAAAAAATTTGAAACACTGGAAGATGCTGGCAATCGCCTGCGCCGCCTGAAGAGCCGTTAAGCATTTTATCCACCTGTGCTACAATAATTTTCCTTCAGTAATTTTATTGGCGGGAGGCTGGACGCGACTCATGCTGGAAACATTTTTGGTTCCCGAGGTGACGCAGGAAAAAGCCGGTGAAGGCCAGGCAATTCCCCTGGGCGTTGACTCCGGAAAGAATTATCTTCTGACCCTCGCCATCACCAACATCATTGAGCAGCAATCGCTTGACGTCGGCATCTGGGGTTCCGCCGACGGTGCCGACTGGGGCGCGAAACCGGTCACCACTTTCCCGCAGAAGTTCTATCAGGGCTTGTCGCAAATCTTCATGGACCTCTCCGATAAACCCGACATCAAGTTTCTCAAAGTCAAATGGGCGATGAAGCGCTGGGGCGTCGGCTCGCAAACCCCACGCTTTAGTTTCATGGTAAAAATTCAGGAGAAGGCTATGGCCGGGGCAGCGCGCTAGTTTCTTGCTTGCCTGCGCCATCTGTCTTTTTTACTTTATTGCTCCATCTCCAACTCGCTACTTCCAGCTCTGGCAAACTCCGCGAATTTCGCGCGGCGGTCGCGCGCTGGGTGCGCCTGCGTTATCCTAGCCCTGCGCTGGAAATCGACCTGCTTCCTGGCTTCAATTCGCTTCCTTCTTGCGAGGAGGACGCTGACACTTTTGCTGGCAATGCCGTCAAGAAAGCCCTGCACTATAGCCAACTGGCTCCAGGCTACGTCCTGGCCGATGATTCTGGCATCGAAGTAGATTTCCTGCACGGTGCGCCGGGCATCTATTCCCGCCGCTTCGCTGGCCCAACCGCCACGGATGCCGAAAACAATTCCAAGCTCCTGCGAGAGCTGCAAGGTGTGATGCACCCGCAACGCACCGCCCGCTTCGTTTGCGAACTGGCGCTTGCCATGAACCAGCAAATCGTCGCTCAATTTCGTGGCGCTGCGGAAGGTGTGATCCTCGAATCCCCTCGCGGCGAAGCTGGTTTCGGCTATGACCCTCTGTTCCTCGATCCGGTCACGGGCAAAACTTTCGCGGAGCTTTCGCCAGAAGCGAAACTCGAACGCAGTCATCGCGGCCGCGCCATCCAGTTGATGCTCGCGTGGCTGGCAGCGCACCCGGAACTTTGAGCTATGCCGCAGCAGAAATACGTAGTATCGTCGGGTTCCATTCCATCCCTTTCGGTTATAGTATGGGTCGGACCTCCTTACCAGTTGGACTCGCTGTAAGGCTCCGCTCGCATCGGATTATTCTCATGACCTCTCCCAACGCGGTTGATTTTATCTGTAACGTTTGCGGACGGGCGGGCAGTTTGCCTGCTGAATCCTTTGATCGGGAAGCAGGGCTGTGCCCTCACTGCCAATCAACCGTCCGGGCCAGAAGCGTCATTTATCTTCTGACAAAATATCTTCTGGGAGAGCCGCGAACCCTGCCCTCGGTCCCGCCCGCTGCTTTCCGCGGCGTGGGCCTGTCTTGTGCTCATAGCTATGCGCCGTACCTTGAGAAAATCTTTCACTACACCAACACCTATTTTGACCACGAGCCGCGGCTCGATATCAGCCATCCCGCAAACTTTCATGAGCTGGATTTTCTGATTTCATCCGATGTCTTCGAGCATACGTTCCCGCCCGCCATCGCTGCCTTTCAAGGCGCCAGCAGCATCCTTAAGCCCGGGGGACTTCTCATCCTCTCCGTCCCCTACACCTTGAATGACCGCACCGTCGAGCATTATCCAGAGTGTATTGATTATGAAAAAGTTCCCCAGGAAAATGGCCTAGTCGGCGTGCGCTTGACATTCCGCGACGGGTCGAAAAGGTTAGACACGAAACCGGTATGGCACGGCGGGCAGGGCAACACGCTGGAAATGCGCGTCTATTGCCGCAGCCATTTATTCGAGTGTCTCAAAAATTCTTCATTTGAAATTCTGGAGGAGTTCGCCTACGGGGTTCCCCACTACGGCATCATCACCAACCTGAAGGAAACCTGGTCTCTGCCGCTCGCCGCCCGGAAACTTTGATTCTGCCCCTAGACCATTTTTACAGATGATGTATAGCGCCATGGTAAAACATCCCCGGAGGGGATGAATAGGCATAGCCGGGGGCAACG
>MEKX01000090.1 GCA_001767075.1 Acidobacteria bacterium RIFCSPLOWO2_12_FULL_54_10
AGTCGTATCGTCGGTCGAGCGTTTTCCATCGAACGGCGACCAGTGTCTTAACTGGTTGTCTCACCCCAGGGGGCAGGCTCAACTAGTATTTCATTGCGGTCGGGTGATTCATCCCGCGATTTATAGCGTTGCATAACTGCTGGTATTATCGCGCCTTGGCTCTTTTGCTGCAATGCCTGCACACTGCGGTCTATGCTCTTCCAACCCCAAGGGATACAGGAATTCCAACAAGCATGTGCGCGCCAGTCTTCCTCTTGGAAAAGCGCGGTTGGCTTGTGACAGAAGAGGATTGTTCTCACGGAACCACAGTTCCAATTGACTGCGAACCTTACCCGACAAGTGTCTAACCCCCTGAAATTAGGTCGCGGAGGCAAGTCCGCGATTACTCGCCGAAAGTCACCTAGCGATTAGGAATACTCTGACAAGTCCCTGGATGAACTTTGCGGACAGTCGGGCCAAGTACGAGAAAGGAGGCCATGCCATGCCCTGCAAATTGGCCCATGCTGGCGATTTTCACTTGGACGAAGATCACTATTTTGGAGACACCGCGCAGTGCTTGGAATGGTTCGTGGAAGACGCGATTCGTTCCGGCGTCAACCTGTTTTGCATTAACGGGGACCTCACAACGTACAAGGCCACCATCAAGGAACGCAATTTCTGGATCGACATGCTCATCCGCATGGCAGACCATGCTCCGGTTATCGTGGTTGCAGGGAATCATGGTGCGGAGCTGGACAACGACCTCTACGTCTATTCGCGGGCGAAGAGCAAGCATGCAATCCGGCTCTGCGAGGAGCCGGAGTTCATCGAACTGGACCAGGTGTCGATCGCAGTATTTCCTTATCCGCGCAAGTCCGATTTCGTCGGAACTTCAGAGGAGTCGGGCATGACCGATGCTTTCGTCAAACAGATCGAGGAGTTCAACCAGCGCTTTGCTCGGCGACCGAATTGCTTCCGGCTGTTCTTCGGACACTTCGGGGTCGCAGGGGCAAGAGTTTCAAGTGGACAACCCTTGGTCGGGCGATGCGCCGAGTATCCACTTGAGCCGCTACGCCGGTTGCAGGCCCAGTACGTCGGGCTGAGCCACGTTCACCTGCGCCAGCAATTGGCCCCGCGCGTATGGTACGCAGGGTCTCTCTCCCGCTGCGACTACAGCGAGGTCGAAGACAAGGGCTATTACCTGGTCACACTGACAGAGCCTGTACTTCGCCCGGATCTCTCAGACCTTCGGATTGAATTCCGTCTCTCACCAACGCGGCGGATGGTGGAGTTGCGTGCGCTCTATGAAAACGGCGAGTTCCGCTTTTCCGAACCTGTTGATTTATCGAGGCTCACGGACTCGCGGGTCAAGGTAGTAGTCACGGTCGGGAAGGGGATCCACGAGGCGTTGAGCCGGGAGGAGCAAGCGGGACTGCGAGAGCGGTTGCTGGCTGCCAACCCTGCTGAGCTGAAAGTCAAAATAGAACACGAGGCCGAGACGGCTACCGAGACCGTGCCGCTCAGTGCCGCCAAGAGTGCCGAGGAGAAACTGCGCGCTTACTGGATTCTTAAGGGAGCCCCGCCTGCTGACCAGCAGGAACGATTGCTGGAGAGGTTGACTCAAGTCGAGCAGGCACTCCTGGCACAAACGGAGTGAAACTTTGTTGATGTCTTTCAACTTCCTGATTTGGCCGCTCGGAGAGTATAGCTAGACAAATCGGCGCCTTATGAAAGGGGTTCTTTACGTAACCAGCCCAAAAAGCTCCCCGAGGAATTGTGGAAGAATCATGTGGTTCCGGCCCAGGCAAAATTCGCTTAGCCCTGTCCTTCCAATGAATGATTTACCTCCAAGGATTGGGAAGGATGGGAAGGTTTTGAGTTGGGAATGTATTGCCTTCAGGTTAGGTTTTTGTCGGCGGGATTGCGCGTTGGCACTTACGCCTCTGCGAAGCGAATGATCTCTGCGCACAGACGGTCCAGGCTGGCAGGCGTATGACCTTCTTTCTTCAATAGGTCTAAATGATCACCAATGTGAACGGGGTTTTTTATATAGCTGCCTTCCGGGTTCCCAAGGTCCTTCGTTGCCTGGCCAAAGGTTTGATCCCAAACGGTAGCGCCGACCTCGGTCTTAAGAAGGTCACCTAGATTAGTAGGCCATTGCACGTAGGATGTCCCCCATGCAATCGCGTTCGGGAAAGGATCGGAGTCGTTCCCGCCCAAGAGCTTCAAAAGCTCCTTGTTTTCCTTCTCGTGACGGACACGTTCACTTGGATTCGTTTTATTTCCATCGGCGTCGAACAGCGCGAACACCGGAATGTCCAGCGCCTGAGCAATGATGATGGGCTCGATAAGGTAGCTTTTCCCGTTGGCAGCAACGATATGGCATCCATGCCGACGGAAGGCATCCCAGCGGCCCGACAGAATCATCCATGACGTGATGTAGGCAACGTCCTCGATACCCTCGACTAAAATGAGCTTCGGTGTGAAGAACATCTCGTTGAGATGTGGCTGCAATGCCTGCTGAAGACGGGCGCGCTGGGCCAGGATTGGAGTGGGGGTCTCGCCCGTCACCTCAGCTACCCGTTGAGAGATACGGTCGAAAGTGACTTGAGCAACTTTCGAGTGCTTCGCGGCAAGGTCGCGACGCACCATACGCACGCTTTCAAATCCTCGGCCGGAAACAAAATACGGGCTGTGCGTTGATACGATGATCTGGGAGTTACCCTCGCTAAGTTCTTGCAGTACGTTGGAGAGATGTCGAGCCTGCGGGGGGTGCTGATATAGTTCAGGCTCCTCGCATCCTAAGATCAAGCGTGGCGCATCAGCGTCATCGCTAGACGCCAGCTCTTGAAGGAGCGCCAAGAGGTATGAGCGTTGTAGCCCGTGTCCAAAGCGCGCCAGTTCCCCTTCAAAGTTGCCCTCCCCGGCTAGCAGGCGAGCAACGGGTTCCTCCACCTGAACCTTCCGAGTATCCTCTGCCCAGATGAGGCGCGCAGTCACTTCAGGGTGAGCCCATTGTATCAATCTTGTACTGAGAGCCTTCGAAATATCGTCGAGTGCGCCTTGCTGCGCCTCAATGATTGTTCGGTATTGGATGAGAGTTTCATCTCTGAGCTTTTTAATGGCTTCATCGAATTTCACTTTTGCACGTACAGTGCGAGCAAGAATTTTGCCTAGCGCCGTGTTCTTAGCCTCTACGTTCTCCTTGGTTGCGTCCTTCACGGCTGGCACATAGACCCATTGCACATAGCGCAAGAGACGATTTGCCCCCTTGCTGAAACCGTAAAACTGGTCCTCGCTGGGAATAAGAGTGCATTGCTCAGGATGCGATTCTTCGTAGAGTCGAAGGGCGTCGCGCATGGCGTCCTTCGTACCTGGCTTCGCAAGATCAGTGAACTGCGTGCGGATGAGTTCGTACTCGGCCTTTAACTCATCGACCTTTTTGCCGTCGTTATAGAGCTTAAAGAAGTTCTTGAACCCGTCCATCGCGCTGCGCTGGCCGAATTGCTTGACAGTCGCAACCCCGGTATTAGCGTCAAAACTCGCCTTTGCCGTGATGATCAGCGTGTCTTGCCGGTAATACTCGACGAAGTCCTTTTGCGCGTCTTTGTTAAGATCAACGAATGTAACCGTTATCTCAATCGCTTCATCGGTGTTCCGGGCGTGGAAATCCTCAGCATCCAGATCGCTTAGATTAGTAGTCGCATTCTCCGTCTCGCGGAAGAAGATATTCAAGGCGCACAAGATCGTTGATTTACCACCGCCATTGGGACCGACAAGCGATGTGTACGGACTCAAAGTTACTTCGACATCAGTGAATAACCGAAAGTTCTTAATTCTCATTTTGTCGATGCGCATTCTTCCCCCTCAACGCCTCTTAGGTCGCGCCGTGTATTTCCTTAAGATTTAGCTCCGCCGCACCCAGCCTGGCGAATAATCGCTTGCGGCACGTCAGCACGAGGATCTGCACATTCTCCCCTGCGCGCATCAGGATATCGAACATTCGCTCGATGCGCAGGTCATCACTGAAAGCCAGAGCGTCATCGAGGATGACGGTTGCCGGACGGCCTTGCGTGAGCAAGAGTTCCGCAAAGGCAAGACGCGTGAGAACAGCAAGCTGTTCCTGCGTTCCTTCGCTGAGGCGATCGAACGCCTCGGCGGTCCCGTTGCGCTGAATGGCGCTTATGCTCAGGTTCTCGTCGAGCACTAGACCCGTGCCTGGCAGCAACATCTTCAGGTATGGCTCGACGCGGCTCACTACTGGAGCCAGATAGAGAGCTTTGGCCTCTCGTTCGGCCTCACGCAGGGTCTGCTGGAGTAGTTGAAGAACAGCGGTCTCCTCCTCGTAGCCTTTCACAGCCGCCTCGAGTCGGGATTGCTCCGCTCTTGCAACCTCAAGTGCTTCTTCGACGCCGGCACCCTCGCTGGCCTCGATCAACGTCGTGAGCCGCGTGATCTCATTGTTGAGCCCAGCAAGAGCATCCTGATGATTTCGCCCGGCAGCCTCAAGACGCCTGATGCGCATGTCGATAGCTTCAACTGTTTCGCCCTGGTTATTCTCGAGCGTCGTGAGAGCGGTCTGTTGCTCGTCGGCGCGCAGCGTAAGTTCCCTAGCATGGGCCGAGAGTTCTTCGTCGCTGGATTGGGCCCGGCCCGCCGTAAGGGCGGCTTGCTTCGTCTCAAGAGTGCCCCGCCGCCCGGCTAGGCGTTGCTCGAGCTCTTGCAACGTTGCGGTCGCTTCGGCGAGCACGCCCTTTGGTCCCTCCACCGCCGCCTCGCCCGTCTCAATGTCAGCAGCCAGTTGCTCGGCCCGGTGATGAGTCTCAGTAATTTCCTTCGCGATCTCCGCAGCCGTTGGCAGCGCGGAAAGACCCAGCACTTCGAATTCCGTTTTGAGTCGGCCCTGTAATTCCCTCACACGAGTCTGGCGCGCGTCCAGGCCTGCTGCCAGCTTGGTCGACGGGTCTCGCGGCGCAAGCCCCGCAATCTCACGGCGAACATCTGCGAGCTGCCGCTCCAACTCACGGCGCTTCGCCGCCGCGTAGCGGGCGGCGGTCAGGTTCTCAGCGCCGGCCGCCTCAAGCGCCGCCTTGAGTTCATTTTCAGCCAGACGAAGCCGCTCAAGAATCGCGTCGCGGTCATGGATCTGCGGTTCGACAGCGATCTTTCCAACCCCTTCGACGCCAATCAACGTTTTAGCGACGACAGCGAGAGACATCGTCGGCGCATCAAGCGGAACACCATCGAGACGCACGCGTCCCAATGCATCTCGCTCGATCGCGAGCGATACCGTGGTCGCAACCTCGTTGAGCGCTGCCTTTGCGCCGGAAAGCTCTGTATCGGCAGCCTCGATCCGCGACACGGCCTCGTCTGTCGCGGTAATCTGACCCATTAACTCGGAGAGTCGGCCTGTCTCAGCCTGTAGGTCTACCGCTTTTGCCAGCGTCGCCTCATGCTGCTCGATCTCGGTATGCAGAGTGGCGGCGCTACGGATGCGCTCAAGTCGCCGACTCTGCTCACCGTTAAGACGCGCCTGCTCGCGGAGTTCGGCGAGTCTTTTTTCGCAGGCCTCGACCAGAAGTCTGGTCTCATTCTTGTAGGTCTCGGCCTGGCCAATATCGGTCGTGAGTCCCTTGATCTCGGCCTCGATGGGGTCGAGTTCGCGCGCCAGCTTCGCGCGCTCCGTCACTGCCATCCGTTCGCGTGCCGCCCGCTCCTCTGCGAGCTTCGCCGCATTCCGGGCCGCCTCAATCTCAGCAGCTTTAGTGGCTGCCGCCGTGCGGCGGGTCCGTGCTTCATCAAGCTCGCACCGATGGGCTTCCTCGCTCCAATCGACCTGAAGCTCTTTGCGCTCGCGCTTTTGGCGTGCGAGTGTGTCCATGTATTCAAAGATCTCATGCCGTTTTCCCCCCAGCTGGTTGGCGCGCCCGCACACCTCTTCGAGCCGTTCTTTGGCATCCTTGAACTTTCCGCGTGGCCCCCGCGCGCTCAGGATTTCTCCAAGCGCTTGGTCAACCGCCACCGGAATCCTCCGGCCCCTTTCCCCACCTGTGACAACGCCAACTTGCGCCTCGATGCAGCCCTGCAAGGTGCGGCGGCCGGCATCGTCAAGCTTGGGATCGCCAAACGAACTACCCTGACGCACCCAGAGCGTTCCCCAAATGCCAGGTTCGCCGCCGCCCCGGCGGCTTGCGAATTCAAGCAGTCGCTGAAGCTCCAACTCCGCCGCCTCGTCTTCGAAGCGGCGGTGATCTGAACTGGTCAGCACCGCTTTCCCAGATTGGCCGGCGAAGCGCTTTAGGATGGTCCAGCGCGTACCGTCAAGATCAAAGGCCAGTTCGACCTCCGGTACTGTGCCGTTGACGAAGTGTCGGAAGCTTCTTACACGCTCGGTCTGTGACTTCGCCTTCTCGAAGATCACACCGTTGATCGCCTCCAGTAGCGTCGATTTGCCGAGCTCGTTCTCGCCGACGAGAAGATTGACGCCATCGGTGATTCCATCCACGCCGACGGTGCCGACGAACTTGCGAAAATTTGTGAGCTGGATCGAGCGGATTTTCATGAGACCCCTGCCTGCCGCAGATGTTCAAGGTACAATCGGCGCAAGGCGAGGGAAGCGAGGCGCGCCCGTTCTTGATCGGAGCGGTCGTCAGCCATCACCTTGAGCCGGTCCGCCGCCACGCGGACGAAGCCCGAGCGGTCGATATCGTCCATGTCTGCTTCCGTCGGCTCGAGAACCAGCCCACCATCCTGCCACCGCGTGGCGCAAACGGCGGCCCCGATGCCGTGGATGATCCTCTCCTCAAATCTCTTGCGACCGGCCAGCGACAGCGTTCCCGTAACCTGGAGATCGAGCACGACTCTGCTCAAGTCGGGTTCGAGCGCACGAAGTTCCGCTTCCAGGAGATCGATCTGAGAGTCTTCTGTAAGCGTCTTCATGACCTGGTGCCAGCGGTACCGGCCGACCTCGACGGGTAAAACTGTGGGCGCGGCGCGCACGCCGGCGATATCGACGACAAGCGCGGTGCCGCCGTTGCAGAGCGTCCCGCTGGAACCTGGTGGGCGCTTGAACAGATCCGGCTCTGGTGTACCGGAATACCACACGCGATCATTAATCTGTACCTGCCGGTGCCAATCGCCCATGGCCAGGTAGGCAAGCCCCGCGGTGTCAGCGCGAGTCGGCTCGACGTAGTTTGAGGCCTCGCCATCCGAGCCGAAACCCTGGATCGAGCCGTGCGCCATCCCAATTCGGATGGCTCCCTCAGGCGTGGCCTCTTTATCCATGTAGCCCGTGAGATCATCTACATTCGCGATATGGGGAAGTGGCGCCGGCAGAAGGAAGACGGGTGTTCCGTCATCATCCATAATCTTTACTGCTCCCGGGCTCGTATGGAGTTGCACGTTTTCCGGGAGATTCATCCGCGCAAGATGATCCCAGAGGCCGTTCTCCCGCACGTGGTCATGATTACCAGGCATCAGGTGCCAGGTGACCTTGGGGAACTGCCGCATCCCCTCGATCGGCTTCGCGAGGGTCTGTGTGGAGAGTTGTTGCTTGTCGTAAATGTCGCCAGCCAACAAAACAGTAGAGGCTCCGTGTCTCATGGCGAGCTCTCCGAGCGTGCGGACTGCCGCCTGCCGCGCATCCTGAAGCAGCACCGCAACTTCAGGCTCGAAATACATGAACACTTTGCCGATCTGGAGATCGGAGGAATGGATCAATTGCATGTTCTGATCGGCCTTTCGCACTGGTTCTCTTTGGTCACAGCCAGATCACCCGAATGCGCTCGTGAGCTGACCTCAATTTCGGGGACGGTGGTTGTCCACAGGCCGGATTAAGCCGGAATTACTTTTTTGGCCTTCCGGCATTCAAGAGTCTACACCCGTTTGTCTCCAACCGAGTCCTTCCAGGGCGTCTTTCATCCCCTGGATCGCGTGGTCGCTAACAGCCCATCCATTGGGCCTAAAAACCCGTTGTCGCCAATTCTGGAACCGGATTTTTCAGACACCGCTCCCTTCGGGATCTTTCCTGGGATCGATTTCTTGGTCGCCACAACCGCCTGCTCTATCCTGCACGGATCGTGAGAGCCGCCATCCGTTGTACCATCGCTCCGAACAGGACAACGGAACCCGGCTCATAGTCCCTCTCGTCTTTTGTTTTGCGAAGGCCGATCTCCTCTTCGTCAGGTACACCGCAGTACGTGTTTCCGATGATGAACTGATGAAGATGCATGTCGGTCCATCCCATGACGACTTGAACAATTCTATGAAGTTCAGCGAGGGTGATATCGCTCTGGACCTGAGTGCGCGGCCAGATAGGCGGCTGCGAGTCAGCGAGGGTGCCTGTGATCTGGCATACCTGGGTCGCTCTTCGTGTTCCTGAAGCCATTCATTTATCTCTTTCGTCCGCAAGCGTGCGGAGAATAGTACGCCTCTGGGTGGGCAATTATAAGGAGAAAAAACCGCGGGGTAGCGGTCGGAGTAAGTGCGATTCCGAGGAACGGTTTGGATTGTCCCGGTTATATTGCGAAATTGCGAATAGGAATGCAATCATGAGAATAACTCAACTCAGTCTGCAAGGTATCAGCGAGGCCTTCCGAGAGCGCGTAAGCGTCGATTTCGAGGCCCTGGGTCCCGGCCTGATCGCCATTGTGGGCGAAAACGGGGCAGGAAAGTCGACACTGATTGGCTCCGTCTTTGCCGCCCTCTTCCGGCAACTCCCCGGACAGAAGCGGTCACTTTATGATTTTTGCACGCATCCCGAACCCGAGATCGAAATGAGTTTCAGCGTGAACGGGGACCGTTTCCGGTCGCTCTTGAAGCTGGACCCGAAAGCTCGGCAGATGGAGAGCTACATCTTCGACAGCCAGGGAGTGGCGCTCGCGAGCGGCAAGAAGGAGGCGTTTACCGAATGGATATCGAAGCACGTGGGGAGCCCGGGCGGTTTCTTGGCGTCAATCTTTTCAAGCCAGAAGCGTACTGGAAATTTCCTATCCCTGGACCGCAGCCAGCGCAAGGAATTGTTTATCACTCAACTCCTGGGCCTGGAGCGATTGCGCCTGATCTCAGCAACTGCGCGCGGGTTCGCGGATGAGTCTGGCAAGAAGGTTCTGGTCCTGGAAGGTGAAAAGATTGGCATCTCTCAAGTGTTGGCAGGCGAGTCCGGAGGGGAGGATGTCGCAAAACTGGCGCTGGAACTCGAAGCACTTGGGTCCAGGTTGCAAGGGCTTGAGGAGAAGAAGGCCGGCCTAGAGCAGCGGGCACAAGACCTGCAGAACCGTGAATCAGAACGCAAAGCGCTCGAATCTCGGAGTCAAGAGTTGAACCGACGGATCGAGAAGAGCAAGGGCGAGATTGCCCACCTTCGAAAACAGATTGCCGAGGACGACTGGATGCTGGCGGGATGCGAGCAAGTAGACGGTTTTGCAGAGCGCGAACGCATGATCGCGGAAAAGATTGGCGAACTCCATCGGCAGATTGCAGAGACACAA
>MEKX01000091.1:0-17683 GCA_001767075.1 Acidobacteria bacterium RIFCSPLOWO2_12_FULL_54_10
CTCTAAATCCTAAACAAATCCAAAGCACGAAATTCAAAATAAGAACTAAAAGCCCACGGCACAAAATGCGTGCCGTGGCTACCAAAACCAACCGCTCTCGAAAAAAACAGAAGCCGATTTACGACAAAACGACGCCGACTTCCGCGCCTTTGCCGACGCCCAGAGCAGCAGCAGCGGATGCCTTGTTGGCGGCAATCTCAATATAGCCGGAGCTGCCCAGGAGGGCGAAAACCTCTCCCTGAGTTCCCTGCTCAAAATTGGTGGCGAGGCGCGTGATCTCGGCCTTGCCGATGACGATTTTGAAGGCTGGGGGATTTTCGCCAAACAACTCCGGCACGTCCTGTGGGGTGAGGTTGGTCAGCAGCGACCCAAAGCGGTCCGTGCGCAGGACCATACCTTTGATGAGGCGGTCATTCAAGCGCTTGGGCTGGGGCATTTGTAAGCGGACGTAATCTTCGATTGCGTCGCCGAACTTGTCGGTCTCGACATAGCGGCTGAGCCAACCAGCAACCGGAGCAAAAATGTCGCGACCGTGGAAGGTCTGGCTGACCGGCTCCAAGAAGTAGTGAGAGGAAGTGATGTGCCGCACAGACACATTCTCTTCTTTCGCGAAAATCAGCGAAAGCACGCCGTTATCCGGCGCCACAAAAGAATAGCGGTCAGCGGAAACCAGAATAGGCCGCCGAGTGCCGCCGACGCCGGGATCGACGACCACCAAGTGGACCGTGCGAGGCGGAAAATAGCGATAGACCTGGGCGATGGCCAGCGCGCCCTCGATCACGTCGTAGGCGCGGATTTCGTGAGTGATGTCGACAATTTCGGCCTCGGGATTGATATTTAGAATCACGCCCTTCACCGCGCCCGCATAATGGTCGGAAGAGCCGAAGTCAGTGGTTAATGTAACGATGCTGCGCGCCAAACCGTTCACCTCGCAAGTTAAATTTAGACCCGTAGGCAAAGTAGCGAAGGGTAAAGCCGTTGTCAAGGGGTTGCCGCTAGAATGAAAGCAAATGAACCATGTCGCAGGAGGCTGGCATGGTTACAATTGGATGAAGACAGGCTGGTTGCCGTGCTAAAGTTTCAAGCTAGGGAGGGTTGAAAGAGAGATGGGACCGTTCGGGCGAGTGATCCTAATAATACTAGACAGCGTGGGCATTGGAGCGATGCCGGACGCCGCCGATTACGGCGATTCGGGCAGCGATACGCTGGGAAACATCAATCATTTGAGGCCATGCCGGTTGCCGAATCTGTGCCGGCTGGGGCTGGCCAATATCAAGCCGATACCGAATTTGTCTGCGGTTCCCGCACCGGAAGGGGCGTATGGAAAAGCGGCATTGGCGTCGCCGGGAAAAGACACGACCACGGGACATTGGGAGATTGCAGGGATCGTGCTGGAAAAACCTTTCCCCACCTATCCGCATGGATTTCCGAAGGAAGTGATCGAGGCTTTCGAGAAAGCGATTGGCAGGAAAAGCCTGGGCAACTGCACGGCTTCCGGAACAGAAATCATCCAGCAAATGGGCGAGGAGCACGTGCGCACGGGGTTCCCTATTGTGTACACGTCCGCCGACAGCGTGTTTCAGATTGCGGCGCACGAAGAAATCATTCCGCTCAAAGAACTGTACCGCATGTGCGAAATTGCGCGCGGAATCCTGCAAGGGAAGCACCGCGTAGGCAGGGTGATCGCCAGACCGTTCGTGGGCAGCGCGGGGAACTTTACACGAACGACGAACCGGCACGATTACGCCATCGACCCGCCGCCGGGAATGCTGCTGGACCGGTTGCTGGAAAAAGGCGTATTCACTTTTGGCGTGGGCAAGATTCGGGACATCTACTGCGGGCGCGGGTTGTCGGATTACGTGTTGATGAAGGGAAACAACGACGGCGTGAAGAAAACTCTGGAAGCGATGGAGCGCATCGCGGAAGGATTTATTTTTACGAACCTGGTGGACTTCGACTCGCTCTACGGCCACCGCAACGACATTGAAGGATATGCCCGGGCGCTGGAAGAGTTTGACGAGCAGCTTCCCGCCATCAGAGAAATGATGCGGCCCAAAGACCTGCTGCTGATTACGGCGGATCACGGCTGCGACCCGACCACGGCATCGACGGATCATTCGCGCGAATATGTGCCTCTGCTGGCGTGCGGAGAACTCGCGGGCAAGGGCGTATCGTTGGGAGTGCGCGGTTCGCTGGCGGACATTGGGCAGACCATCGCGGAGAATTTCGGGACTCGCTTGGATTGCGGAAAAAGTTTTCTGAAAGAGCTAGCGGCGGTGCCTACGATACGGGAATGAGATTATTTTTAAGCAGAAATTAAAGATCAATATTCCGCGCATGGACCCTTGCTTACTAGGCCCTATTTCCTGAATAAAACTATAATGATTTTTTAGGCATCTGAATGCTTGACGGCAAGGTTGCGCGAAGCGTAGAATTCGAGTTAGGTGTAGGCAAGGGGGAAAATCAACAGTGCGATTTCAAAAGTTTTGGCACCTAGGTTTAGGTGTTGCCATTTTCACGATTGGGTTTCCCGTAATCATCGTGGCGCAGGAAGCTGGGTCGTCCCCGAGCCTGGTGGAACAGAGCAACGCGCCGGCAATGACAGAGAAAGAACAGAAGCGCAATCAGGAGTCATTGCAAAGAGAGCTGGAAGGGGCCTACCGACAGTGGCTGCAAAATGACGTTGGCTATATCATCACCGGCGAAGAAAAAGACGTCTTCAAGAAGCTGGCGAATGATGAAGAGCGCGAGCAGTTCATCGAACAGTTCTGGCTGCGGCGCGATCCTGATCCGGAATCGGGCGACAACGAATATAAAGAAGAACACTATCGGCGCATCGCTTACACCAACGAGCATTTCGCCAGCGGCATTCCCGGCTGGAAAACGGACCGCGGGCGGCTATACATCATGTACGGGCCTCCCGATGAAATCGAAGCGCACCCCACGGGCGGCCATTATAACCGGCCGTTGGAAGAGGGCGGCGGTTCGACATCCACGTACCCGTTTGAGAAATGGCGCTACCGGTACATTGAAGGCGTCGGACAGAACCTGGAAATAGAATTCGTCGATCCGACCATGACCGGAGAATACCGCTTGACCATCGACGCCTCGGAAAAAGACGCTTTGCTCTATGTTCCGGGAGCGGGACTTTCCACCATGGAAGCAATGGGCCTTTCCGACAAGACTGACCGCTTTAATCGCACAGACGGCACACACCTTCCCAAACGCACCATCGACACCGCCCCCGGAGCTGGTTATGCGAGCATGAACAACAGCGAATTTGACCGGCTGGCGCTGTGGGCCAACATACAGAAGCCGCCGAACGTGAAGTTCAAAGACCTGGAAGAATTGGTGACAACGAATATCCGGTTCAGCGTGCTTCCGTTCCAGGTGCGCGCGGATTACGTGAAGATCACTGATGATACAGTGCTGACGGGCATTACGGTATCACTCAAGAACAAGGATATGTCGTTCCAGGACCTGGGCGGCATTCAGAACGCCGTAGTGAATATATTCGGGCGAGTAACCACGCTGACTCGCCGGGTGGTGCAGACGTTTGAAGACACGGTTACGCTGAATGTGCCCGCCACATTGCTGGGACAAACACTGGAGCAACCCTCTATTTATTGGAAGTCGATCCCATTGCGTCCCGGCTTGTACCGGCTGAGCCTGGCGCTGAAAGACGTCAACAGCGGCGACGTGGGAACGCTGGATTTCCGAATCGATGTGCCGCAATACATAGAAGACCAGTTAGCGACCAGTTCATTGATCCTGGCCGACCAGATCGAGAAGGTGCCCACCAAGAACGTTGGATTGGGGCAGTTCGTCATCGGGGGATCCAAAGTGCGCCCGGCCGTAATGGAAGCGTTCAAGCAGGAACAGAAGCTCGGTATTTACATGCAGGTATACAATCTGAAACCGGATGAAAGCGGATTCCGGCCAGCGGGCACTATCGAATACACCATGGTCAAAGACGGGCAGACGGTGATGCAGTTTTCCGAGGAAGCGGCAAAGGTTCCGGAAGCCTCTCCGAGCCAAGTGATCGTCGAGAAAATGATGGCCTTGAACACATTGCAACCAGGCAAATACAAGCTGCACGTGAAGGTGACCGATCAAGTCACGCAGGACACGGTATCGTCCTCTGCTGATTTCGCAATTCAGTAGAGCGGGAGCTCCAGTGAAAAGAGGGCTATGAAGACTCTGTATCGATTCACTATCCTAGTTTTACTTCTGGCAATTGCCGCGCATGAAGCGCAAGCCGCGAACGAAATCACAGGCGCCAATAGCAGCCGAGGCGTGATTGCCGGCCGAGTGACGGATGCCCGAGGCGTGGCGCAAGGCGGAATCACCGTGAACCTGCTACGCATGGACGGCAGCATGGTGCAGCGCGTGACCACGCAAGACGGCGGACGATACCGCGCCGAAGGCCTGGAACCGGGATTCTATGCGGTAGAAATCATTCTTCCAACCTTTTTGCCATTCTGGAAAACGCCCGTGTTCATCCGTTCCGGGGCCGAGTTCCTGCTGGACATCAGCTTGGGCGATCTGAGCAGCGCGGTGGAATTGCAATGGCCGGAGCGGCCGTCAGATGCCCGAGAAGCCTGGAAACAGGTGTTGCGCAACAGTTCCCGCCCCCGCCCCATCCTTCGCTTCCAGCAACAAGGGAATTCCAGCACGCCGCAGTTGGCATCCGTTACGGACCCTTATGACAGAGCTTTGCATGGGACCGTGCAATTCCGCGCGGGGAACGAATCGGAGCGCTTCGGACAGAACGCCGGCCTGCATACCACGTTTGACATGGAATACGATTGGAACGACGCGAGCGTAATGAGAATCGCAGGGTCCGGCGGATGGGAGCGCAACACGCCTGCGGCAAGTTTCCGAACCGCATTGGATCGCGAACTGGAAAATGGCGGAAGCTCGTCGTTTTCAGCTACGGTGCGCCAATTGTTCCTGCCTGCAGATTATTGGCAAAGCAATTCAGCGACATCAACCGACAGCCGCGTGCAGTCGGTGACGATTGGATATGAGGAAGAAAAGCGGATTGGCGAGCGAGTGCTGGTGCACTACGGAGCATTGCTCGATACGGTCAGCGTGGGCGACATCATCCGGCGATGGAGCCCCTTTGGGCGCGTCACCTATGTGGACGCGAAGAACAGAAAATTAGTGATGGAGTATACGGCAGCCTCCCCGCGCCTGTTGCCGTCCGACATGAAATCGGCCAGCGCCGGAGTGGAGCAATGGCTGGCTATCCCGCAGATCTCCACCGGAGCGGATTCGCGGCCCGTGCTGGAAGGCGGATCTCATGCCGAAGTATCCTGGGAACAGCCGATAGGCCCGCAGCAGCGCATTGAATTAGCGGCGTTTTATGATTCGCTCACCAACCTGGCATTTTCTGTAGCCACGCAGGGCAACGGCCAATGGCTGGAGGGAACGCTGCGCGACCCGTTTTCAGATTTGTATTTCCTGAGCGGCGGAGACTTTTCATCGGGCGGAGTTCGATCGGCGATCAGCACAAAGCTGGGAGAGAATTCTGAATTGATTATCGGTTACAGCTATGCAAAAGGGCTGCGGGCGACTTCAGATGAACTGCAAGCCGAGAATGCGCAATCCGTGCGGCAGCAAATCCAGCCGCGATTGAATCACTCCGCCACCATTGAGTGGCACACCATTGTACCGGGCGCCGACACGCAGGTAATCACTTCTTACCGATGGGTGCCGAGCCGGACGGTAGTGGCTACGGACATCTATGGCCGTGGCATGGGTCAGGCCAACCCGTTCTTGAATCTTATTGTGTTGCAACCACTGCCTTCACCAGAAATCCTGCCTGGGAGATTCCAGGCAACCGCCGATTTCAGCAATATCCTGGGCCGGGGATTCATTCCCATTCACCTGCCAGGCGGCGAAAACGGGTACATCTTGCCGTCCGCTCGTGCATTCAGAGGCGGATTTAACTTCATTTTCTAAATTTTGAATTCCTACGGTTTACAGAATTGATTTTCTGTAACCGTCTGTAAAATCAACTGATATGATGTATCATATAGTGGATACTGATATCGGTATTTGATGTTCATTATTTGTATATAGAATTTACATCTAATGCTATCTATAAGTTACACTGGCGCAATTGAATCATATCTGGCACTAGACGTGCAATCTAATATCAGTTCGGTTGTGTTGTGGAAACAGAGAACTATGCGGCTATTTCGGTCTGAGCTTCGAGTGACGTTGCTGGCTTTGCTGACTGTGGCATTGGTGGGGCTGGGACTGTTCAATGTTCTAGAGAAGCACACGGCACTGCAAGCTGCTCTACAGTCGCAGGGACCGACAGCAGTACGCACTTACTTGCAGTTTGTGGGCTTTCTGTATCTTGCGCTGGGATTGTTGGTAATCTTCCGCCGCTTTCAGGCGAGGCTCTCAACCCATTTCTACCTGTTCACGCTGAGTTCGTTCGTATTACTGGCTTACTCGTATACAGGAGCGTTCCATGCCGCGGATTGGGCGGTCTATTGGGCCAGTGTTGGAGCATTGCTGCTGCAACCGGCGCTCTTTGCGCATTTCTGCCTGGAATTTCCTCAAACAGGAAAGGGGCTGCGCGGCAAGCAACGACAACTTTGGATGGCCGGAATTTACGGCACAGCCGGGTTGCTGGGCGCGATCCATGTGGCAACGGCTTTGGGAGCATTGCGCTTTACGGCGATCACGCTGGAAGACAGCCGCTGGTTATTGGACCGGGTGGGAATGGGATATCTGGCGGCAATGTTCATTTTAGGCTGCGTGGTGCTGTTAAGGGAATATCGCAGAGCCGGCTCGCGCATGGTGCGCAAACAGATCGCCTGGGTTCTGGGGGGCACGCTGCTGGCGATTGGCCCCTTCTCGGCGGCATACGCCGGGCCATACGCGCTGGGCCTGACGCCCTCGCCCTGGATGGAATTTTCCGTATTCTCGCTGGTCATTTTGCCGGCCGCGTTTACTTACGCCATTGGCCGCCATCACCTGCTGGACGCCGGAATTCTGCTGGAGCGGAGTGTCGCTTACACTTTGGCGACCGGCATCTTAGCCGCCGGTTTCCTGGGAGTCGTGGCGCTGCTCGGCGATTTCTTCCGCGTGAATTTTCCAGCCAGCGGCACGGTGGGCCTGGTCTGCGCGATCATCGCCGCCGGGTTGCTGTTCCAGCCCTTGCAGCGCTGGATACAGGGCAGGATCGAACTGTATTTCCAGAAGCAGCGTTACGATTACCGCGAAGCGTTGCTGACCTTTGGCCGCGAATTGAGCGGGCAGAGCGAGCTGGGGCCGATGCTGCGCGGCTTGACCGAGAAACTCAGGCACACGCTGCGAGTCCAGCGGACTGCGGTTTTTCTGCCCCTGGAAACGAATCCGAGGGCCTATGTGTTGCGCGACATGGATGGGATCAATGAATCGTTTGTACTGCGCGCCACCGATCATTTCGGGTTTTTGCAGGCCTTAGAAACTGCTTCCCATGCTGACAACACGCTGGACAGGCTGTTTCTGGCGGATTTTGACGCGAGCCTGGAACGGGAAATTCCCTCGCTGAAAGGCGACCTCACGCGCTGGCGCGAAACCATGAGGAAACTGGAAATCCATGACTTCTTCGCCTGCCGGACAAAAGGACGATTGGTTGCCGTAATCGGCATCGGGAAAACGGATGAAGGTGAATTCCTGTCCAAGGAAGATGCGGCACTGCTGGAGACCGTGGCCGGATACGTGGCCATCGCCGTGGAGAACACCAATCTGGCGGAATCGCTGGCGGAGAAAGCGAAGCAATACGAGCAATTGCAGCAATTCAGCGAAAACATTCTGGAATCGATCAACATCGGCCTGCTGGCGGTGGACTTGAGCGACCGCGTGGAAGCGGTGAATACGCCGCTGCAATTGATCTACCCGCTGCCGGTGGCGGAATGGCGCGGCAGGATGCTTTCCGAGGTGTTGCCTGCGGACCTCATGGAGCAAATGAACCGTTACCGCGATGACGCGGGGATCCACAACATCCACCGCTATCGAATCCAGGGCCACCACAACGAAGAGCGCGTGCTGAATATCGCCATCGCGCCGCTGCTTTCGAAAAACCTGGATTTTATCGGACGCCTAATGGTGTTCGAGGATGTGACGGATCAGGCAGCTCTGGAAGCGCAACTGGCGCAGGCAGAGAAACTTTCGTCCATCGGCTTGCTGGCTGCCGGGGTGGCGCACGAGGTCAACACGCCACTGGCGGTGATCTCCTCAAATGCGCAAATGCTGGCGAAGCAAATGCCTGCGGGCGGCAACACCGCGCAGATCGTAGAGAAGATCGTCAACCAGACGTTCCGTGCCTCGGAGATCGTCAACAGCCTGCTGAATTTCTCGCGGACCAAAGGGGAAACCTTTGGCGCCGTGGATTTGAACAAAGTGATTTCGGACTGCTTGCTGCTGGTGGAGCATCAGTTCAATACAACGGGCATCACCGTGCAGACCCTGCTCGAACCGAACCTAGCGGCGATTTCCGGGAATTCAGGAAAGATGCAGCAGGTGTTTTTGAATCTGCTGCTGAATGCCAAAGATGCGATGCCAAAAGGCGGAACAGTGCGTGTGTCGACATGGACGCAGGATTCCGTTGTGCACGCCGAAATCAGCGACACCGGCATGGGTATCGCGCCGGAGCATCTGAACAAAATTTTTGACCCCTTCTTCACCACCAAAGGGGTTGGCCAGGGCACGGGACTGGGGTTGGCAGTGACCTACGGCATTGTGCAGGAACATGCGGGAAAGATTCGCGCAGAGAGCCGTCCGGGAGCGGGAACGCAATTCCGCATGGAATTTCCGGCTTTGAGGAAACCCGTCCATGCATGAGCCCAAAGCATCGGTTTTATTGATCGACGATGAACCGGGAATCCGGGAAACCCTGGAAGCGCTGCTGACGTTTGAAGGATTCAACATTGAGTCAGCCGCAAACGGCACGGATGGGTTAGAAAAGCTGGACAAGAAAAACTTCGATCTGGTGCTGCTGGACCTGGCGCTGCCCGACCGCAGCGGGCTGGAAATATTATCGGAAATCAAGAGTGCAAACCCCGCATTGCCGGTGCTGATGATCACCGCCTACGGATCGGTTGAGAACGCCGTGAAAGCCATACAGGCCGGCGCCAGCGACTACGTCACAAAACCCTGGGACAACGAAAAATTATTGGCGGAAATCCGCACGCTCATCCACGAACAGCGGCTGGTGACGGAAAACCGCGAGCTCAAACGCACGCTCAAAAAGCGCTACAGTTTTTCCCAGTTGATTGGCAAAAGCGAAGCGATGCAAAAGGTCTTCGACCTGGTGATGCAGGTGGCGCCGACGCGGGCAACGGTGCTGATCCAGGGCGAAAGCGGGACCGGCAAGGAGCTGGTCGCCAAGGCCATCCACGCCAACAGCCCGCGGGCCGATCATCTTTTCGTGCCGGTGAACACGGGAAGCTTGCCGGTGGATTTATTGGAAAGCACGCTGTTCGGGCACGTCAAAGGCTCGTTTACCAGCGCCATCGCATCGAAAAAAGGCTTATTCGAAGTGGCCTCCCAGGGAACTATATTCCTGGACGAAGTGGGGACCGTCAGTCTGGATACGCAAACGAAGCTGCTGCGCGTCCTCCAGGAGCGTGAGTTTTTGCCGCTGGGAGCCACGGAAAGTGTCAAAGCGGATGTGCGCGTGCTGGCTGCCACCAACGTGGATTTGGAGCAACTGGTCCGCGAAGGGAAATTCCGCGAGGACCTTTACTACCGCCTGAACGTCATTACCATTCCCTTGCCCACCCTGCGCGAGCGCATGGAAGACATACCGCTGCTGTGCGATCACTTTTTCCAGAAATTCTGCGAGGAAAACTTCAAACCTCCGCGACGCTTTACGCCGGAGGCCATGAAAATCCTGCTTGACTATGACTGGCCTGGAAACGTAAGAGAGCTGGAAAATGCCGTGGAACGCGCCGTGGTCCTTTCGATTGGACAGGAAGTGGGGGCCGACCTGCTGCCGGAGCAGATTACGCGGGGGGGCAAGAAATATTTGAGCCTGCTGCCGGCGATGAATGGCAAAGGCCAGGCCTCGTTGTTCGAGATCATGGAAGAGTGCGAGCGCAGGATTATCCTGGACATGCTGGATCGCACGCACGGCAATCAGACCGAGGCAGCCGAACGCTTCCAGATTCCGCTGTCCACGCTCAACCAGAAAATCAAGCGGCTCAATATAGAAATCGTCAAGAAAAAGCGGGAAAGCGTGCCAGCCTGAAACTGTTTAATTTTCGGCTGGCTGCGTATGCGGCGGGTTATCCGTTTTTCAATTCGTTCAGAACTAAACGGGAAACTTCCTTCAAGGTCTCAAATACACCGACCCCTTTATAAGCCACAGCCTCCATAACCGGCTCATCCTTGCGGCGAAGCTCCTTGGCCAACACATCCACGGGCAGGACATTGGGTAGGTCGCGCTTGTTGAGCTGCAACACGTAGGGCAACTCCTTCAAATCATAGCCGTGCTCCGTGAGGTTTTCAACGAGGTTGTCTATGCTCTCCAGGTTCGCGTCCATGCGCTCTTCCTGGGAGCCGGCGACGAAGACAACGCCGTCCACGCCGCGCAGAATCAGCTTGCGGCTGGCATCGTAAAAAACCTGGCCAGGAACGGTATAGAGGTGAAAGCGGGTTTTGAAGCCGCGCACCGTGCCGAGATCGAGCGGAAGGAAGTCGAAGAACAGCGTGCGGTCGGTTTCCGTAGCCAGGGAGATCATCTTCCCCTTGTTCGGGGCCATTTCGAAGACTTTTTCAAGGTTGGTCGTTTTGCCACCAAGCCCTGCCCCGTAGTAAACCAGCTTGCAATTGATCTCTTTGGCGGCGAAATTGATAAAACTCAAGGAATCCCCCAGCGAATTTAGTGCTTTGGATTAATGATAGTATCGACTTCGGTTATATCACGGAGAGATCAGAAGGGCAATAGGACCGGCCAGTCTAATGGCTGGAACGTTAACAAGTGATTAAGGGCAAGACGAGGGAGAGGCAGGAGCACCAGCCCCTTCCCGGTGAGGATTACCACTTGGATGCCGGGCCGCCGAGTTCCACCTGCGCGCCCACAGGCTGTATGCCAAACTCGCGAGCCAGAGAAGGAACCAGATGGACGATCTTGCCGCCCACCATGGTCATGATGGTGCGGATGTTCGGAATATCGTCAACTGGAATGGTCAGATAGTCTCGGTCGAGCACGGTCAAGTCGGCGAGTTTTCCCGTTTCGAGAGACCCCAGGATTTTTTCTTTCTCCGCGTAGTAAGCTCCGCTCAGAGTCGCCGATTTCAGGATGACTTCGCGGCTGACGGATTGCGTTGGAGTGATGACGACGCCGTCCTTGTCCTTGCGCGTGATGGCCGTGTGCAGGACGGTGAAGAACGTCAGATCGGTGTATCCCAGGGGACGGTCAATCTCTATGCTTTGCCGGATGCCCGCCTCCAGCAGCGACTTCCTGGGAATCATCCATTGGAGCGCCTGCTCGCCATAATCCTTCAGGAATTGCTGGCCGTCGCCTTCCCAGATGGAGATGTCCCAGCCGCCCATGACCATGCCCAGATTTTTGATGCGCGGAATCTGGTCGGGACGGGGGTTCAGGCCGAGATGATCCCAGGTGTGGCGCTTGTCGCGGACCTGATCGGGAGTCATGCCGGCGTCCTTGCTGGCGCGCTCGATGATATCGAGGACGTAATCGATTTCCTTGTCCCCGACCATGTGCGCCCCAGCATAACGGCCACCGGACTTAATGAATTCGTACATCACCTGCGTGTTCAACTTGCCAACAGGAGAATCGGGATCGAAGCGGCAGGCGCCCTCGCTCTGCTTGACCTCCGGGGAGGTTCCCGGCAGGGTGGTGCAATTTCTGCCGTAATCGGATGGGATGGCGCCGTTCAGCCAGAAGTAATCCGATCCCCGGTCCTTCATGGACACAACGAAAGCGCGGAAGTAGGGGTCGAGGCCGAAATCCTTGCGCTCCGGCCAGAAGTAAGTCCAAGGCAGGCGGATGGCCATTTCGCCTTTGCGGTCCAGGGAATCGTAAGCCGTCATCGCACCGGCGGTGTACATGTTGGAGCCGTTCATGCCCAGGCCATACCCGGCCCACCAGGAAAGCCCGAGGCGGTAAATCTCGCGCAAAGTGGCCGCGGGGTACATGACATCCTGCTCAAATTCGCGGTAGCAGACGGCGCAATAGCCGCGCTGCTCCATTTGTTTGGTGACCGGGCTGTCAATCTGCTCGAATTTCTCAAACTCGCCGCCGTAGAATTTTTTCACCGCGTCCATGGCCTTTTGGTTCGCGAGCATGCCAACGAATCCGGCGCGGACAATGACCGGGTTATTGGGCGCGGCCATGTCGAGCATTTGCTTGTTGATTTGGCGGCCCAGGAAGCCGCTTATTTCATCACCCCAGCGATAGCCTCTGCCGAACAACATGCTGATGCGAATCCACTGGCCGGGCTTGGCTTTCTGCACCGCCTCGTCGAGAACCCTGGGGAATTTTTGCAGTTGCTGGTCGGGCGGGTCTTCGAGGAAGCGCTCGATGATCAGATCGTCGCTCACGACTTTTTTAACGATGTAAGGATTGAGCGGGTCCCAGTCGGTGGGGTGATCGTGAGTGGCCGCAAGAGCCGGGATCACGGTTCTGCCCTTCAGATCATAGGACTTAGTGCTGTTGCCCGCAAGCTGCCGAACAGCGGTATTCGCGCCAACCGCTACGATTTTCCCTTCTCGAACGGCAATCGCCTGAGCGGTGGTACCTAGATTGCCATTCACTCCCGGATCATCCACCGTGATGATCTTACCGTTATAAAGAATCGTGTCCGGCGGTTGCTGCGCCACAAGCGAGCCCGCCCCGATGATGGCCAATACTGCAATACTCCCCAATGCCTTGCGCCAGCGTCTCAACATATTCACCTCGGATTCTATAGAAAAAGTTTTTCGAGAAGGCATGAGGCCTCCACTTTCACGTTCTTACGGTCTGATCGGCCAGTAATCCATCCATTTCATTACATTTTTGCCGCTGGAAAGTCAACTTTAATTGCGATCTGTAAGATGCCGCAGCCGGGCTGCTGTTCCAAGCTCTATTTACAGACTGAAACAGATCGCGGTATAATGCGGCGATGAATAGGACAGTGTCATTGCTGACATCCTTTTTCCTTCTGAACGTATTAGCGCAATCTCCTTTTTTCCACTACCACAAATGGACGGATACGGAGCATGTGAAAAAGCTTCACAGTCACTCCGTCGTGATCTCACATCCGCACCTATTACCGAGTGAATATCCATCCAGTGATTCCGGATACGGAATTGCGCGAGTTGATGAATTCAATCCGGCGATATTCCTGACCTGGTTTGACGTCAAGTTGAATTTGAAGTGGGAGATGCCAGCGCTGGCCGTAGTGGCCTTTTCATTGCCGCAACCGGAGCGTGAATCGAATCCCCTTTCGGGGCAATACCAGGAACGCTCGCATGATCCTCCTTTAGACTTCAGCGCCGCACCTAGATCTCCTCCCGCCAACCCTGCCGTCTAGTCTGCCATTTCACGAAAATACAGTTCTATTCCGCGCGCAAGAGCGAGCGGCCAAGATTTTATAGTTTGTATTCCTATGGAATCTTGAGCTGGCATTGCTTGCCGCGAATCGCGAGTGAATCGATGCATATCGCTTCATTCACCAGCACTGCTTCACGAGAAGGAGTAGCACAGGATGCCTCGAATAAAAAAACAGATTTCAGTGACTCTATTCATGTTGTTCAGCGTGGCATGTGCAAGCCGGGCCGTTGCACAGGAGGCGATCCCGTCGCCGCTGGACTTGCGGGACGCCGTGCGCATTGCCCTGGAAAAAAATCCGGCAGTGAAAGCGGCACAAAATACGACAGAAATTGCGGAGGCGGAACGCCTGGACGCCTCCAAGCGGCTGAATCCTGCACTTACGGTTGGATCGGAGGGCTGGCGAACCTTCAGCGCCGATCAAGGGCCATTTTTCAAGAACCAGGAATTAATCGGGCGCTTCGATTACGAAATCGAGACCGGGGGCAAGCTAGAGCTTCGCACGCGGGTCGCCGACCTGGGTATGCGAACCGCCCAGGCCTCATATGAGGATCGGAAGCGTCGCCTGATTCTGGAAGTACAGCGAGTCTATTCTCGGGCGGTGTTGGCACAGGCAAATTTGCAGGTGGCGCAGAACATTCTTGGAGAAATAGATCGAATCATTCAACTCAATCAAATTCGGTTTTCGAGGGGGGAGATCGCTGGAGGTGAGCTGCGAAGAAGCGAGGTCGAGCGCCTGCGTTTTCAAGATGACGTATTCGCTGTTCAACTGGACCTGCGTAACGCGAAAAGCGAGCTTTTGGCCTTACTGTACTTCCCCGACCGCCTGGGCCAAGACTTCGAGTTGACGGACGCGCTTGCGGTGGATTCCGCACAGGCAGGGGGGATCTCGCTAATTTCAGCGATGTCTTCGCTGGAACAATTACAGGCCCAGGCGCTCCAGCGCCGACCCGATCTGGCGGCTGCCCGTCTTGAGGAACAACGTGCCGATACGGAAACCCTGCATCAGCGCGCAATCCGCTCTCCGAATATCACCGTCGGAGGTGGATACAAAAGGGACGGCCCGTTTAATGCGCTGGTCATAGGGGCAACAGTTCCCCTGAAAATCTTCAATCGCAACGAAGGAGGGATCAGCCGTGCCGAGGCGGAATCAGCTCGGGCCAGGAATGAGGCGGAGTTATCCCGTACATCGCTGCTACTGGAAGTGCAGAAGTCCTATAACGCGGTGCAGATTAACCAGCAGCGCGTTCGCTATATTCAGGGGGAATACCTGCAAAAGTCCGAGCAATCTCGGGAGATCGTAACAGCCTCATACCGCCTGGGGGAAGCCAACTTGATCGACCTATTAGACGCCGAGCGGACCTACCGCGAAACCCGGCGCATCCACAACCAAGCACTATATGACTACCGCATTAGCCTTTACGAATTGGCGGCCGTGGTCGGAGAGGAATTTCCGCGATGAATTACGAACAAAATGATGGCTCAGGCAAGTCTACTAAACATTGGATAGCTGGATTGGGCTTCGGACTGGCGGCTTTGGTATTTGTCGTTTGGTTCGCCAGCCGACCCGGCAGCGCTCCCCCCGCTTCGGAACCAATTGAGGAATCCCACAATGAGAACTTGATTGAACTGAGCCCCGAAGCGCAGCGCAACGCCAACCTGAAAATTGCCGTCGTGGAAGAACGGCCATTGGAAGGTGTCTTGGTGGCGACAGGAGTAGTCGCGCCCGACCAGAATCGCATAGCTCACGTCCGCCCGCTCGCACAAGGGGTCGCGGAGAACATCCAGGCGCAATTGGGAGATCGAGTCCGAGTCGGGCAACCTCTGTTGACCTACGACAATATCGAACTCGGCGAATTGATTGGAGAGTACCTAATAATCCAAGCAGAGATCGAGCGAGAGCAATCTCAGGTCGAAGTGGCCAAGAGTTACCTGAACCGATCAGAGGAATTGCTGGTTGTCGAGGCCATTGCCCAGAAAGAACACGAACTGCGCAAAGCCGAATACGATCAAGCTGTCGCCACCGTGGAGAGTAAGAAGGCCGAACTCGCCCGCGTAGAAGAAAAAATCCACCGTTTCGGGCTAACCGACGAGGATTTGAAGAATCTGAACAGTTCCGAGCACGACCCGCACCTCACGGCTTCCCATACTACCCTGACCGCCCCCTTCGCTGGAGTGATCACTGCGCAAGATGTCGCTACGGGCGAAACGATCGGGCCCGATAGCGAGGTCTTCACTCTGACAGATGCTTCCATCGTCTGGGTGCTGGCCGATATCTATGAAAAAGATCTCGGCATGGTAACTGTTGGGCTACCCTGCCGGGTCCGAGTTCCCGCGTATCCCGACGAGGTCTTCGCTGGCAAGATTGCCTACCTAAGTGACGTTCTTGATCCCATCTCGCGCACGGGAAAGCTTCGCTGTGTCGTAGACAACTCGGACGCAAGGCTGAAGCTGGAGATGTTTGCGACGGTGGAGATCCCGTTGACTTTGAGGCGCAACGCTTTGATTGTGCCGGAAACCGCTGTCCAAATGGTGGGCCAGAAGAAAGTTGTTTTCGTAGCGCAAGATGACTCGCATTTTGAGGCCCGCGAGATCGAACTCGGTGAAAATTCCGGGGATTGGGTCGAGGTTAAGGTGGGATTGCGTCCCGGAGAAAAAATTGTGATAAATGGTGCCTTTTACGTAAAGTCGGCACTGTTAAAAGACCAACTCGGCGGGGAGGAATAGTCGGATGACCAGCTTGATTGATTTTTGCCTTCGGTATCGTTTCCTGGTCCTGGCACTCACCGGAATCCTGATCGTGGGCGGGCTGTTTTCCCTGGGCCAGCTTACGATTGATGCTGTGCCTGACATTACTCCCGTCCAGGTCCAAATCCTGTCACGAAGTCCGACGTTGGGGCCGGTGGAGGTGGAACAATACGTGACCTTTCCCATCGAGGCGGCGATGACCGGCATCCCCGGCGTCGAGGAAATTCGCTCCGTGTCGCGCTATGGTCTCTCGGCTGTAACAGTGATCTTCGAAGACAGCATGAGTCTTTATCTGGCTCGCCAGTTAGTCTCCGAAAGGCTCAACAAGGCGGTAAAAAGCATCCCATCCGGTCTTGCCGACGTTGAGTTGGGACCGATGACCACAGGGCTGGGGGAAATTTACCATTTCACAGTGGAAGGAGAAGGCTATAGCCCCACCGAACTCAAGACGATTCTGGACTGGGACATTGCGTTTCGCCTGCGGACGGTTCCAGGCGTTGTCGAGGTAAACGCCTGGGGCGGCCTCACCAAGCAATACCACGTCGTGGTAGATCCAGCCAAGCTGATTGCGTACGGCGTCACGCTCGGCGAGGTCTTTGAGGCGATGGAGCGGAACAATGCCAACACCGGCAGCGGCTATATCGAGCACAATCAGGAGTTGTACGTAATCCGGGGCGAAGCCATGGCCTCCTCAATCCCAGACCTGGAAAACATTGTGGTTACTACCCGGAGCGATGGGACGCCAATCTTTGTCCGCAATCTGGGCGAGGTCCGCGAGGGAGCGATGCTGCGCATTGGAGCATCCACCGAAAATGGCCGCGGGGAAGCTGTGATCGGCATGGTGCAGATGCTGGCCGACGAAAACGCTAATCGGGTGGTGGCTGACGTGAAGGAGAAGATCGCTGAAATTCAGCCCAGCCTGCCACTGGGCGTCCGCATTGTTCCCTTCTATGACCGGGCTGATTTTGTGGGCCGAATCCTCAACACTGTTCGCACCAACCTGTTGGAAGGTGGCTTGCTGGTCATTGCCGTCCTTCTGTTGCTGCTAGGAAACTTGCGAGGCGGCCTGATTGTGGCCTCCGCGATTCCGCTCTCTATGCTGTTCGCTTTCACGGGCATGGTGCGCACGGGCATTAGCGGGAACTTGATGAGCTTGGGAGCCATTGACTTCGGGCTGATCGTCGACGGCGCCGTGGTGATGATTGAAAACATCTCGCGACACTTGAGCGAGCGGACGCGTACCCCAGGCGTGTCGCGCATGGAAATCATCCGGGAAGCCTCCCGGGAAGTGATGCGTCCTGTCATCTTCGCCGTTGGAATCATCATTCTAGTCTATGTTCCTATTCTTTCGCTCATCGGGATCGAGGGAAAGTT
>MEKX01000091.1:17701-40632 GCA_001767075.1 Acidobacteria bacterium RIFCSPLOWO2_12_FULL_54_10
CACGGTGATCTTCGCATTGGTTGGAGCATTGGTCCTAACTGTGACCTTGATGCCTGTCTTGTCGTATTTCTTCCTGCGCGCCGAACGGGAACAGGAGCCTTGGCTGATGCGGAAGCTGCGAGCGATCTATGAACCGTCCCTGTCGTGGGCGATGGGACATACGCGATGGGTGGTGCTGCTTTCCTCGGTAGCCTTTCTGTCCAGCCTTCTGGTGTTTTCTCGTTTGGGGACGGAGTTTGTGCCGCGCCTGGACGAGGGAGACATCGCCATTAATGCGTTCCGTCTGCCCAGTGTCTCGTTGAGTGAATCGCTCGTTTCGACTACGAAGATTGAGCAGGTGCTCCGCCGGTTTCCAGAAGTCAAAACTGTTGTGTCCCGCACCGGCAGTCCCGACGTGGCCACGGATGTGATGGGTATCGAGCTTTCCGACATTTTTGTCATCCTAAAACCTCGTTCCGAGTGGACCAGCGCGTCGAACAAGGGAGATCTGATCGCCAAGATGGACGAGGCGCTGAAACGGGAGGTGCCCGGCACCGGCTTCTCCTATACCCAACCCATCGAGATGCGTTTCAACGAATTGATTGCCGGGGCGCGCTCCGACATCGCGGTGAGTATTTACGGCCAGGACCTCAACGCACTGCGGCAGTTGGGCGACCAATTGGCCCAGGCATTGCGGCAGACCCCTGGCGCTGCGGATGTGCAAATCGAGCAGACTGCCGGCCTGCCCATGTTCCGTGTGGCTGTGGACCGAACCCGGCTGGCCCGCTATGGGATGAGTGCCGGCGACGTGCTCGATGCCGTGGAGGCCACCCGCGCGGGCAAAGTGGTGGGCACCATCTTTGAAGGAGAGCGCCGCTTCGACCTCGTGGTGCGACTGCCGGACTCGGTTACTCAAAGCGAGCAGGCGCTGGCCAATTTACCTCTGGCCAACCACGGGCGCTTGATCCCTTTGGCGCAGGTCGCCGATGTGGAGGTAGCTACCGGCCCGGCGCAGGTCAGCCGCAAGGATGTCCGCCGGAGGCTCATCGTACAGTGCAATGTGCGGGGCCGGGACATCGGCAGCTTCGTGCGAGAGGCTCAACAGAGAGTGGCCCAATCCGTTTCTTTGTCCACTGGTTATTTTCTGGAGTGGGGCGGGCAGTTCAAACAACTTCAGGAGGCCCAGCGGCGGTTGATGTTTGTGGTTCCGATTACCTTGCTGATCATTTTTCTCATGCTCTACACGATTTTTGGGGCCATCCGGCCTGCGTTGTTGATTTTCTTAAACGTGCCTCTGGCCATCACGGGCGGAGTGTTTTCCCTAGTCCTTCGCGGACTGCCGTTCAGCATCTCGGCTGCCGTCGGCTTTATTGCCCTATTTGGTATTGCGATGCTGAATGGAGTCGTGCTGGTCACGTATATCCGCCAGCTCCGGGAAAAAGGTCTCAACGTGGCAGAGGCGGTGGCGCAGGGCGCCAAGGTCCGCTTGCGACCCGTCCTGATGACCGCCATGGTGGCCAGCTTTGGCTTCATTCCCATGGCCCTGAACACAGGTCTTGGGGCGGAAGTGCAACGTCCGCTGGCCACTGTAGTGATCGGAGGCCTCGTCGCCTCCACGCTTCTGACGCTGCTGGTAATTCCCAGCATTTACCATTGGTTTGAGGAGAAGAGTACAGATGCGGAGCTTTAAGGAGGGATTTATGAAAGAGATAAAGGCGATCATCCAGCCGTTCAAGGCGGAAGAGGTCATCGCCACATTGCGCACGATACAGAATATGTCCGGCATGACCGTCTCGGAGGTGCACGGGTATGGAAAGGCGGTTCCGGGCAGCAGTTCCAGGGAGGATGAAGCTAGGATCTTTGGCTCGAAAAAAATCAAGCTGGAGATGGTGGTCCCAGATCTCTTGGTTGAGAAAGTGACAGAGATTATCACCACAATCGCTCACACCGGCAATCCAGGCGACGGAAGGCTCTTTATTTATACGGTGGATGATGTGATAAAAATCCGGACGGGAGAACGGGGCGAGCAGGCAATCTGATCCGGTACGAATTGGGAGTTTCCACGATCAGTATCGGGTTCGAGCCGGGCCTGCTGTCTATGTGCGTGCATGAAGAGCGAGTAAAAGGGATGCAGAACATCAGAGAAGAAGTTTATGACGGAAAGTGGTATTTCCACTTTCCCATGCGCAATGCGTTGCTGGCCGGCGTGCTGACAGGGCTGGCGTATGCCCTCGCCCATCTAGGCTTCATACCGCTATGGGCAGAGACGGCCATCAACATTGTTGCGATTCCACTGGGCGGCTATCACTGGTTCCGTGAAGGGATCGAAGGGCTCCTGCAAGAAAGGAAAATCGGAATCGAGATTCTCATGATGGGCGCTACGGCTGGATCAGCATGGTTAGGACTGTGGGATGAAGCGGCTTTTCTTGTGTTCCTCTATGGCGCTGCCGAAGGATTAGAAGAATATACTTACGCGAAAACGCGGGCGTCCATCCGGAAGCTCCTGGACCTTGCTCCGAAAGAGGCAAGGGTTATCAGGAACGGCGCAGAGATTGCGATACCCGCCAAAGAACTTGCTGTTGGAGATGTTTTTCTCGTGCGGCCCGGCGAGGCTATCCCCACAGACGGCATGATTGTGAGAGGACGGTCCAGCGTCAATGAGGCTCCCGTTACAGGCGAATCGATTTCGGTAGAGAAGTCGGAGGGGATGAAGGTGTTTGCGGCTACCATGAACCAACAGGGAGCACTGGAAATTCGGGCTACGGCGACTTTCCAAAATAACACCCTTTCTCGAATGGTCCATATGGTGGAAGTGGCGCAGGAACAAAAAAGCAAGACTCAGCTTTTCATTGAGAGGTTCGGCACGAAGTACTCTCCTTTGGTTCTTCTGGCTTCACTGCTTTTCCTGTTAATCCCACCGCTTTTCGGATCGTCATTTCAGGAATGGGCAACAAGATCAGTTGTGCTCTTGGTGGCTGCTGCTCCCTGTGCCCTGGTCATGTCCACTCCCGTGGCGATTGCAGCCGGCATTGGGATCGCAGGACGCTCCGGAGTACTGGTGAAAGGAGGCGTCCATTTAGAAAACCTGGGCAAAATCAAGACGGTGGCTTTTGACAAGACTGGCACGTTAACGAAAGGCACGCCCGTTGTCACCGATGTGATCGCTCTCAACGGCGACTCGGCCAGTGTCTTAGCAATGGCCTATAGTGTGGAAAAATTCTCGGAGCATCCGCTGGCTCAAGCCATCATAAAGAAGGCGGAAGAGGCGGGATTGGAAGCGCTAGATTCGTTGGAATTCAGCGCACTGGTGGGAGCTGGGGCGAAAGCCAAGGTGAATCAAGACACGGTCTATGTGGGCAGTCCCGATTTGTTCGAAGAACTGGGGATTCATGTAGGCGCCATTCCCAAAATCGAAGAACTGAGGAGCCAGGGCAAGACGGTGGTCCTAGTGGCAACGGAGGAGAAGCTCACCGGCGTCATCGCAATTCGGGACGAAATCAGATCGGATGCAAAGGAAGTGATCCAACAGCTTCACAAGATGGGGATCAAAACAGTTATGTTAACCGGCGACAATGAACGCACCGCGCGGGCGATTGCCGGAGAGTTGGGTATTGATGAGGTTCGAGCCGACCTGAAACCTGAAGACAAAATCAAGGCCATCGAGGAATTGGAAGGGCGCTACGGTGCTATGGCCATGGTCGGAGACGGCATCAACGACGCTCCCGCTCTGGCCAGGGCCACGGTGGGCGCCGCCATGGGGGTAGTCGGTACGGACGTGGCCATCGAAGCAGCGAATATCGCGCTGATGTCTGATGATCTGAAGAAGGTAATCTATGCAATTCAACTCGGCAAAAGAGCGCGTGGGATTAGCTTGCAGAACATCGTCTTTTCCCTGCTAATCCTCGCCATTCTGATCCCTGCTGCTTTAGTTGGCTTTCTGACTGTGGCTATCGCCGTCTTCGTCCACGAGACGTCGGAACTTTTGGCCGTCGCCAATGGCTTGCGCGTTGCGCGGGCTTGAATCTTTCGGCGCCATTGCAACCCGGCCTTTTTCATCCTCCCCCGCATATTGCAACGGCTTCTCCGGGAGTGGTTCGGCATTGAGCCCACGACCATCCGGTTTAGGAAAAGAAACGTTGATGCAAATTTGGAGCCTATGGGCACGGCCCCGGTGGGCTGGCGTAGAAGAAATGTTTACCCGCACGCCGCCTTATTGGCCTGCCGGTTACTTAGAGCATGGTTGCAAAGAATCGCCTAGCGGTTTTCAGCGGCGTTGATTTTAACGAGAAATTCCTGGTATTGCGGCTCAGCCGCAAGGAAGCTGAATATATTGTCCTGTAACTCTTTGGTTAAATCTTTGAATCCTTCTTCCCAGGCTTTTTGCAGGAACAGCAAGGTTTCTTCCACCTTGCCCATTTCGGCGTACGTCTTGGACATGTAAAAATTATACGCGCCCATGTTTTCCGTGTTGCGCTGCTGCACCATGGTTCCTGTGCGCCCGGCTTCATTGAAAATATTGGGGTCCAGTTGCAGCGCGAACTTGTAGCTGGACATCGCGTAATCATATTTCTCCAGCGCGAAATACGCCGTTCCCAGGTTGCTGTAGATGACGGCGTCATTCGGTGTCAGTTCCAGCGCTCGCAGGTAGGCCAGTATCGCCGCCCGGTATTTCTTCTGCGCGTATTCCACTGATGCCAGATTGTTGATGGCGGGTCCGTACTTCGGGTCGATCTGGACAGCTTTGCGGTAGGCTGCTTTGGCCTCGTTCAGGTCCTGTATCAAATGGTAGGCGATGCCGAGTTTGTTCTGATAGGTAGCGTTCTTGGGGTCCTGTTGCGTAAGCCTGCGGTAGATGGTTGCCGCTTCTTCGTATTCCTTGCGCGCCAGGTGCAAGTCCGCCCGCTGCTCCATCGCTTTCGCATCAGACGGGGCCGCCGCCTGGTCTCCGCTCTGCGCCGCCGCTGGCAGTGCGCTTACGCACGCCAGTACGGTGCACAGCCACAATATCCCAATCGTTTTCGCATCTCGGCGCATAAAAAACTTGCAAAGATTATTCCGATACGGAACTCGGAGGATTTTTAGTCGCCACCTCTTCGCTATGGCGAATCGTAATCTGCTCGCCTTGTGCTTCCATGTTACTCTCGCCGGAAATCCCCCGCAATCGATTTCGCACCCGATCTTGCTATCGAACTTTTTAGAACAGCGATGTTCTATTTTCGCGCGCCTGATCTGCTTTTTAACTAATTCGAATAATTTGTTCGGAAGTTACTGCGGTTCTGCGTCCGGTTCTTCTGGCGTACCTTGCGCAGGAGGTGTTTGTGGTGCGGGTACTCCTGGTATTCCAAACCGCGTTCCGGGTTGTCCGGGTACTGGGATTCCTTGCGGTATGCCACCCGGGAATGCTCCCGGCGTGCCAGGCCTTATCGGCTGCCCAAATCCTTGCGGTAGAATGCCTGGCTGTCCGGGCACGACCACTGGCGGTTGCCCCGGTACGCCCGGTTGTCCTCCTGGTGCAGCGCCCCCTGGTTGCGGTTGCGGAGTCGTCGCCGGTTCTGCTGGAGCGGCGGGCAATCCGGTCAGCTCTTTGCCGAACAGTAGCGTCCGGGAGGCAAACAATTCAGCGGGTGATGATCGCAAAATGTATGGGCGAATCAATAACCACACTTCCGTCTCCAAATTATCTTTCTTGCGTGTTCCAAACAATGCTCCTACGATTGGCAATCGCGCGATCCACGGCGTTCCCGTCTTGGACTGAAGCGCTGTCTTGTTCCGGATGCCCGTTACCAGATAGCTTTCTCCCTCCTTCAGCCGGATCTGTCCTATTAGCTCGCGGTTTACAATCGTCGGCTTGCCGCCCAATTCCTGCGCTCCCAGATCGCGCACGGCAAGATTGATCGCAAGCGTCACTTCGCGTCCGGAATGAAGGTAGGGGGTAACCTTGGCAATCACGCCCAGGTCCTCATATTGGATGGACGGCGCGTAGGCCAGCCCGCTCTGCGCTGCGCTATTGTCGTCGGGCACCCCTGTGCTGATGGAGCCGACTTCCAGCGGAAAGCGCTGTCCCAGTGACATGCTGGCTTCTAGTCCATGCGAAGCGCGCAATTGCATGGTTTGGTGTGACCGCAGCAAACTGGAGTTGAACGTTGCTTGCAGTAACGCCGAGGGCAGGGCCATTCCGAAGAGCGATTGTCCTCTGCCGACTCCGAACAGGTTGCTCACTGTCCCGCTCAGCGAGCGGCCTAGAAATCGCAGTTCAAACGATTGTGGCGGCAGTATCCCCAATTCGCGGGCCTTTCGGGTGTCGATTTCCCATATCTCTACTTCCAGCATCACTTCACCCGGCGGCTTCTGGAGCGATGCAAAGAAGTCATGGGCCAGCTTTACTTGTTTCGTCCGCCCTCTCACCGTAATCACGTTCAGGCGCGAGTCGGTAGTCACGCGCCGCAGGTCCAGGAAGGTTCGCAGCGCGGTGCCGATCTCGGTCAATTGCTGCGGAGTGGTTTGCGAGTCCGCGTGAAGATACGTCAGCACTTGACGCTCGTACTAGCCCCGCTTGGCGGCTGTGTCGGCAACCACCAGCCCGGTGTGTTCATCCAGAGGGGTTACGAATGTCGCCGAAATGGCCTCCGCCGCCGCGATAGCTTCCTGCAACGTGGCATCGTCAATCGAATAATCACTGCGCAAATTCCCCAGCCGCAATTCCCTCTCGAACACAAACACAATTCCGTAGGCTTTGCCAATTGCTTCATACAGCGTCTGCATGCTGGGCCTGCGCACCGTCACACTGGCCCGCGGCGTGCTCGGTTGCAGCTCGTAATCCTGCGCCGAGGCATAAACCGGCACGTTATCATCGATCAAATTAGGTGCTTCCTGCGCCAAACCTCGGTGCGCGCTGCCCAGCATTATTGCCAGCGCCAGCACCATCACCGCTGCTAGCTTTGCATTCCCGTTCATGGCCTTGATTTTAGCACTACCTGGCTGCAAATGATCGATTCCCACAAATGTTTACGTCACAGCTGGGGTACCCGTTCAATCAGCATTGTTTTAGTGTGTAATTTGAACTTCCAGTGACGTTATCTTCGGCCAACTCTTGCCCTGACCAGTTGAAGTTGCGCGGATTCACTCAAGCCGATTCGCATGACCACACCCAGCAATTCTGCATAATCAGCGTAATCTACGGATAACCCTTTCAGTTTCAAATGGATGCACACAGCTTCAAGGTCCATTTTCGTGGTCCAGCACGTGCATGTATCAGAGTGCGTGGAGTAATAGGACAACGGGGCGCGGTGAGAAGTCTATCAATTCGAGGGAACTGATATGCGGGCAGAGTAACAAATCGGACTGCGCCCCGCTTTCCAATATGGAAGGAAGGTAGTTATATGGCAGAAGCTGTAAAGGTGATGGAGCCGGTCAAGAAATCTGGAGGAGCAGTTCCGGTTAAGGTTTCACATACCGCTGACATCGCAGCCCGGGTGCGGGACATATTCGATAACATCTCCCAGCGAGCCTTCGAGGTGTTCGAGCGTAACGGGCGCGTCTTTGGACGGGAGTGGGCAGACTGGTTCAAGGCCGAAGCCGAACTCCTCCATCCGGCACACCTTCATGTGGTGGAATCCGACAAAGAGGTCACCGTGAAGGCGGAGGTTCCCGGATTTACTTCGGCCGATCTTCAGGTAAGTCTGGAGGGAAGCAGGCTGACGATTGCGGGCAAGCGCGAGACCAAGGAAGAAAAGACCGAAAAGAAGACCGTATATCGCGAACACTGCTCAGATCAGATTATGCGGGTAATTGATCTGCCCTCGCCTGTGGATGCTGGGAAGGTGACGGCGACGTTGAAGGACGGCATGTTGGAGCTGATCATGCCGAAAGCGGCTCCACCACGTAAAATCGCCATTGAACCCAAGGCCGGATAACCGCTGAGAATTTCCTCCGAGGCGCGGGGGGGGGGGCATCACGGCGAAGCGTCCGACTCCTCCCCCGCCACGAATGTAAAGGAAGCATCGGCACACGAATAGCCCGCACGCGGTAGAACAAGCGGCGAAGAGCAGGAGGGGAAATGAAAATCCTGTCGAAAGAACGAGTACGGTCGGAAAAGGGACTAGGTCGCCAAGCCAAGCGCTGGAGAAATGCCGGCAGAGAACAAACTCCGGTGGACGAACTGCCAGTGCCGAAAGCTTTGCCAACCACTGACAACAATGCTCCGCCAACTAGAGGTCGCATAACCCATCGAGTCGCGGCGCAAAAGTAGATAGCGTGACGCTGGCGAGCCGAAGGGCTGGCGAGAATTACCGACGGAATCTATTCCAGAGTGAGCACGATTACGGGCTGGAGTCCCGCTTTACGACAAGCATGGTAAAGCGGGACGACCATATCGGACAGGCCACTCAGAGGGAAGCCATCCTAGCTATCAACAGTGACCCGACAGATCTTTTGTACCAATCGTTGTGAGAGAGTTTGCATCACAACCTATGGTTTTGAAGCCGTATTCAAACAGGCGAATTGCCAATAACTTATCCGCCAACACCATCCGAACTTTCAGGATTAGTAACGAAAAGTCACCTTGTATTTACCAACCGTCTGGCTAGGCAATTCAAACTCACCCACTACCAGCTTTCCTCTAGGCCGCAGCCTCTTGCTTAACTTCCTCCGTTTGATACTCCTCTCAGCCAGCAGGTACAATCTTCTTATGGCCCTCAAGGAAACAACCCCAGCCCAGGTGGACATTTCGCTGAGCCAGGGTGTCAAGATTGTCTGGAACGACGGAACGTTCCCCAACTCCTGCGCTCGCTCGTTTAATGGTTTTCATTGCGCGGCCTGGACACCCCCACGTATACTGACCGTATGGATTCGACCATTCGCCTGACGCCTCACAGCCAAGAGCTGCTCGAAGAACAGATCGCGCGCGGTCCCTATCGTTCGCCCGAAGAAGTTATTGAGCGGGCGCTGGAATCCCTTGCTCTACGAGAGTCCGTTCATTCCCGTCGCGGTCCCTCGGCAATATCTCCCGCCGAGGCGGTCTCCGCCATTCTGGAAATCCAGAAGCGTAACCGGCTGGGCGGACTGAAGATCAAGGATTTGATTCACGAAGGGCACAAATACTGATGGCGGCGTTCGTGATCGACGCTTCGGCCACGCTGCCCTGGTGCTTTGCCGATGAAGCCACCGAGGCAACCAATGCGTTGCTGATCCGCCTCCGGACAGGTGATGAAGCAATGGTCCCGGCGCATTGGCCCGTTGAGGTTGCCAATGCGTTGCTGGCAGCGGTTCGCCGCAAGCGCATCCCTCCTGTGGACGTCCACCAGTTTCTTGAGAACCTGGAAGCCCTTCCGATTCGCGTCGACACGACTACCAGGAATCCAATCCGTGCGGGAGTTTTCCCACTGGCGGAGCAATACGAACTCACGGTCTACGATGCGGCCTATCTTGAACTGGCGATTTGGGAACGCTTGCCCCTCGCAACACTTGACAATGATTTGCGGAAAGCGTCGAGCGCGGCGGGGGTTTCTTTAGTTAAAATGGGGACAGCCTGAACTGCGCGATTTTTTTCTCCAATTTCCCGATCTCAACCAAGCTCTTTCAGGCGCAGCGGCTGAGGCTCTGAGTCGTTAGCACCTGCACGGGCATCGCCGAATCAAGTCTCTGAAACTTGCAGGATTCGCCTCGGATTTGGCAGATCGGTCCTGCCTTGTCGCCTTGTATTTACCAACCGTCTGGCTCGGCAATTCAAACTCACCCACTACCCGCTTTCCTCTAGGCCGCAGCCTCTTGCTTAACTTCCGGCGTTTGATACTCATCTCCGCCAGCAGGTACAATCTTCTTATGGCCCTCAAGGAAACAACCCCAGCGCAGGTCGACATTTCACTGAGCCAGGGTGTAAAGATTGTCTGGAGCGACGGGCACCGCAGCGAATACCCGCTCAAATTCCTGCGCGATAACTGCCCTTGCGCTCCCTGCCAGACCGCTCCTGCAACCCCCGCAACCGCCTTTCTCATGTACAAGCCCGCTCCGAAGCTCAACTCCGCTGAGGCCGTAGGCCGCTACGCCGTGCGTCTCTATTGGGACGACGGCCACTCCACCGGCATTTACTCCTTCGACCACCTCCGCCACCTCTGTCCTTGCCCGGAGTGCGCCACCATTTCGCGGTCATCCTGAACTCAGTGAGGGCCTTGCTTGTGGATATTTCCCTCGCTGTCATCCTGAGCGGCTTGTCCTGAGCGCAGTCGAAGGGCGGAACGCAGCGACTAGCGGAGTGGAGCTTCCGTTCCGAGCGCAGCGGCGCTCCTTCATTCTGACTCCTGTCTTCTGTCTCCTGACTACTACCCACCCACTCCCTACTCCCTAATTTCTACTCCCCACTTTCTCCCCCCTCACGGTTTTCATTGCGGTTGCCGCTTCAGGTTTGTAGAATATGTGCATGTCTGAAATTGCCAACAAAGAACACCGTGCACCGGACAAAGCCGTTCAAAACATTCAGGACTCTTTTCTCAACCACGCCCGCAAGGAGCGCCTTCTCGTCACCATTTTTCTCATCGGCGGCGTGCGCCTCACCGGCAAGATCAAAAGCTTCGACAAATACGCGCTCGTGCTCGAGGCCAACAACCAAGAGCAATTGATCTTCAAGCACGCCATCTCCACCATGGTGATCCAGCGGGTTTCGCATGGCGGCCCTAATTCTCCGCCGCCCGCGGAGGCTTGACCATTTCTCCTGTTTCTTATTTGGAGCGCGCCATCCTGGTTGGCGTCAAGCAAAAGCTTCCTCCCCAGCGCGTAGCAACCGGTCCTGGCGCGGAGGAATCTCTCGACGAATTGGCCGAGCTGGTGGCCAGCGCGGGCGCTGCGGTCTGCGACAAAATCCTCCAGAGCCGCGAGCGCATTGATGCTGCCACCGTCGTCGGTCGCGGCAAGCTTGAGGAGATTCACGCGCGCGTCGCCTCGCTCGGCGCCAACCTGCTGATTTTCGACTACGACCTCACGCCCTCCCAGCAGCGCAATATTGAGTCCACGGCGGACTGCCGCGTTGTGGACCGCACGCAGGTCATCCTCGATATCTTTGCCCGCCATGCCCGCACCCGCGAAGGGCAGTTGCAGGTGGAGCTGGCGCAACTGAATTACCTGCTCCCGCGCCTCTCCGGTCGCGGCATCGAAATGTCCCGGCTCGGCGGCGGCATCGGCACGCGCGGTCCGGGTGAAACAAAGCTTGAAATGGACCGCCGCCGCATTCGCACCCGCATCTCGACTTTGGAAAAAACGCTCGAAGGCGTCCGCGACCAGCGCATGCGCCGCCGCTCCCGCCGCGCTGGCATCCCCGTTGCGACCGTCGCCCTGGTGGGTTACACAAACGCCGGCAAGTCTACGCTGTTCAACCGCCTCACTCACGCCGGCGTGCTGGTTTCCTCGCAGATGTTCGCCACCCTTGACCCCACCTTGCGCGTTCTGGAGCTTCCCTCGCATCGCCGCGTCGTTGTGTCCGACACAGTCGGTTTCATCCGCAACCTGCCGCACACCCTCATCAAGGCCTTCCGAGCCACGCTCGAATAGGTTAGCGAAGCTTCGCTCCTTCTCCTGGTCGCCGACGCTTCCGCCGCCTATCGCGAGGAGAAGGACGAGCAGGTCCGCCGCGTCCTTGAAGAAATCGGCGTTCTCGAAAAATCAATTCTGCGCGTGTGGAATAAATCAGACTTGCTGAGCGATGCGGATAAACTAACGCTTCGATCCGGCGAAGGCGTTCTCATCTCCGCCTCAAGCGGCGAGGGAATTGACGATCTGCTGCTGGCGGTGGATCGCGCTTTGCCCATTGATCCCGTGGAAAGGGTTCGCTTGCGCTTTCTACAGAAACAGGGCAAGGAATTGTCGTGGGTCTACGAATCGGGCCGCGTCATTGGCCGCAAGGACAGGGCTGGTTTCATCTCCGTCGACGCCGAGCTGCCTCAATCGCTGGTCGCCCGCCTGGCAAAATCCAAAATTCCCATGGAACCCCTCCCGGCCATCGCCGGGAGTTGATTCGCTCATTCATCAGTCTGCCTCGATCGACTGCTGGTTACTTCCCTTAATTCGATTTCACCGACACAACCGCCGATGTTGCCACCAGCGCGCCACTCGCGTTATACACCCTCGCGCTGAGCTGATAGGTCTTGTTCGGCGCGTTGGGCACTTTCCAACTGCACGAATATTCTCCGCTCGATCCACTGTTATCCGAGCAGGCTACCGCATTGCCCACCATCATATCGACACGGCTGGCAGGGTAGCTAGTTGGATTCAATAATGCTCTTATCGTCACCGTCGACTTGCGTGCCACCTGCGTCAGCGGTGTCGTATTAGCAGGGGACGTAATTGCTACTGTCGGTGGCTGCGGCGGATTCAAATTCAAACTAATATTCGCCGAAGTCCCCACATTCGCCGGGATCGCTCCATCCGTTGCCTTCGCGTATATGGTGTGGCTTCCGGTCAGTACAGTTGTATTCCAGCTCACAATATAATTCGGTCCCGTGGTTGAACTGCCAATGGGGATCGGATTGCTATCCAGGAAATACTCCACATTGGCAATATTCGAAGCATCGCTCGCCGTTGCTGTCAGCGTAACCAGCCCCGACACCGTGCTGCCGTTCGCCGGGTTTGTGATGCTCACCGTCGGCGGTGTGCTATCGACCCCGCTGTCCACTGCCGTGGCCACGACATACGCCGATGTCAAATCCACCAGTCCAGCGCTGTTCTGAACTTGGAGCATGATCCAGTAAGCTCCTGGCTTGGTGTACGAGCAGTTTCCTTGTGAACTTGTGGACCCCGAAGTGAACCCGCCTCCTCCGCAGATAAAGTAATACCAACTGATCGTTCCGCTGGGCGTCGTGCTGCTGCTCATGTCGATGTTCACCGTCAGCGGCACCGGTCCGCTGGTTTTGTCTATCGTATAGCTGGCAATCGGCGGCACCGGCGCAGTATCTGCCACGCCCACGCGCACCACGGCTGTTGGCCGGTTCGAAGAAAGGTCTAATTGCGCATCCATTGTCTGGCTGCCCACCCGGAAAACCCCAGCGCCGTTGAACGTCACGTTCACCGCCGGGCTTGTATAACAACACCAGCCGCTGGCCCCGCCCTGACCGGACGCCCACAGGTCGCGCGGAAGCGTGCCGCTTCCGTTTGCATTCATGGTCACCGTAACCGTGCCGCCTACCGCGATATCCGTCGCCGACAACGAAATGCTTTCCGTCGGTATGGAAGATGCGCCCCCCGCGCTGGTCGTGACGATTTTGCTGTCGAAGGCTCCGCCACCGCGATTGTCTGCATAGGCCGCGTTGAACACCGAGGACATCGGCACCGTAAATGCCGGAATGCTGATCGTAGCCGGGTTGCCTACTGGATTCGGGATCAAAGAGTTGAGCCACCAGCCCATCAGCCACGTGGAGCCGGTCGTCGCGCCTTCCTTGTTCCAGGCGCCGCGCAGCGTATCGCCATCGGCATCGAACGCCGTAGCATTTAATGCCACGGATGTATTGGGAGTTGTAAAGATGTCTGCCCCGGCATTCACCGTCGGAAAAATATTCAAAGCGAATGAAGCCATACCCAGCTTCGGGTTAGTGAGCGTCTTGAGGAAATTCAGTCTCCCCCCCNTGGAAGTGCTCAGCGCCCGCGCATTGCTCATCACATCGTAGCTGGCCGGGTCCAGCATCACATCACGCGCTGCTGCTGCCGAAAGCGGCGCTTGTCCCAAAGCTGCGCGCTTTTGCACCATCGCCGCCGCCACGCCGGCCACATGCGGCGAAGCCATCGACGTTCCCGACAGCAGCTTGTAGCCGCTCGCATCACAAAGCGAGCAGGGGGTCGGCACGCCCGTAGGCACGGTCGACAGCGTGCTCACGCCCGGTGCCGCTATATCCACGCTCATCAAGCCATAGTTCGTAAAGCTCGCGCCTGCGTCGTTCAAATCCGTTGCCAGCACGGAAATGATCCCTCGATTGTTGTAGGCAGCCGGATACATCGGGCTTGCGTCGGCATTCTGCCCGCTGTTGCCGGCTGCGCAAACGTTCAGGATGCCTGCGTTTTCTGCATTAGCCATGGCTGTTTTCAATTCCGCGCTATACCCGCCGCCGCCCCAGGAATTATTGGTCACGCGGATGTTCATCCCGCTGTTTTTCAGTTCCAGAATCTTTTGGAATGCGACGATCGCATCGGAAATGCTCCCGCTGCCGCCGGAGTTCAGGAACTTGAAGGAGATGATCTTGATATTCCAGTTCAGTCCCGCTATCCCCTTTCCATTGTTTCCTACCGCACCGATGGTTCCGGCAACGTGCGTCCCGTGGCCGTGATCGTCTTTACCTCCAAGCGCACAGATGCCGCCGAAGCAGCTATACCCCGGATTGTTGTTGACGCTGCCGTCCGTCAAAAGGTTCCCCTGCAAGTCTTCATGACTCGGATCAATCCCCGTGTCGACTACTGCAACCACAACATCTTTGAGAATTGCCGGGTCCTGAATGTCCCACGCTGCAGGAGCGGATATTTTCGTCATGTCCCATTGCTGCGCCCACATTGGATCGGTCGGCGTCACAATCGCCTGCACCTCGTAATCCGGCTCCGCGTTTTCGACCGCCGGATTCGCTTGATACCGCTCCACCGCTTCCGGCACCTGCAAACCCGGCGGCGTCGGCACTAGGAACAGATTCGCATCCCCCGGGAAAGCTCGTGCCGCTCCGCTTCCGGGCAAAAACGCTCTCGCCGCTCCCGCGCGGAAGCGCACCAGCAGCCGCGATGGATGGAACTTCGCGCCCTGCGGCTGAATGCCGTTCGTGATGGTTACCGTTGCCCCATCTTCACTGGGCGTGATGGTGGTGGAAATCACCGGGGGGACCGGGGGGCCTTGCGCATTCATTTGCAGAGTTAGCACGAACAATGCAAAGGCAAGTCCGATCCACCTTTGAACAGATTTTCCGATTGATGAAAAGTCGCTTCGCCGCATGGGAAGTTACACTCCTTGAGCTATAGTTTTCCTAACCTGGGGGGAGGCCGAAAATATCTGATACAAACCCGAATGTCCACATACTACCACATTCCTTTTGCTGTAAAAATAAAAATCCACCTTTTCATTTTTTCTTGCTTTTGTGTGATTTGCAGTGCGAATTCACTCGCAGCCCAGCGCTATAGCCCACGGCTCCATCCCGAACTCGCTCTTGCGGCAAAACCGGCCATAAATCTTCGCCCTCCCCGCGCGGATGATTTCTTCATTCACCCGTTTGCCGTTGCACCACACCACCGCCAGCATCCGCCCATAGTCATCGGTGAGTTGCAAATCATCCTGATCCACCAGCGCCGCCGCCCCCGCCGGACACATCTCCCGAAGGAATTCCGTCGCCTCCGGCGCACCTCTCGTTCCGCGCTCTGGCGCATTCACCAGAACCAAACGAATACGCTGACCGCCGACCTCCAGCGTGTCGCCGTCAATCACCCGCTCCACAAATCCAGAGATGCACGCCGCCGTTCCGCTGCAACCGGAGCTATCACTTGTTCTGGGGATTGGTATAACATTTCGCCGCACTGCATACCCGATCGTCAGCAGCAGCGACAAGATCAGATAGATGATTTTCTTTTTTCCGCTTCTTAAACCTATGGATGGAATTTTTCGCCGACCGCGCATGTGCCTTTTTAGCCTGATTTTCGTCGAAATACCAGCCTTGAAACAGCACAATCGCCATCCTCAACCGAAGGAACCGAGAGAACCGAGGGAACCGATGCTTTCCAGGGACTATTTCTGACGCTTTTTGGACTCTGGTTTATCTTCCAATATCGGGCCGGTCTGACTCGGTAGGTTCCGGCGGACACTTATCCTCTCCGCCATAAAGAGTCGGGCGCTTTCCCGATTCCTCATCGGCCTTCTTGGTAACTTCTTGCAACCGAGTTTGCATTGTTTCAAACTCGCTGGTGTTTTCGATGGCCTGCTCTTGCATTGGCAGGAAGGATATCTCGCGGTAAACGCCGACGATACGATCATAAAACGCCGGGTGCGTGCGGAAGAAGCTGGTTTTCTCCACATAGCCTTCCTTGGAGGCCATGATGTCGAAGAATTGGATGAAGCCCTCTGGATTGTAGCCAGCTTTCCATGCGTACTGAACTCCGAGTTGATCCGCTTCCAATTCATATTCACGACTCACGCCCAGCAACTGCAAGCTCAGTGCGAGTCCCAAACCGTAAAATCCATATTGCAGCGCATAGTATGCACCGATCCCAACTGCGCCTCCCGTGAAGATCAATGCTGCAATCTGCGCCGCTTGATAAATAATGCTGGCGATCGTCGCTTTTTTCATCAGGCGATTCCCATGTCGCGCGACAGCATGGGAAATCTCGTGCGCGATCACACCGGCTAATTGCGCTTCATTCCTTGCTTCTGCCAGCAGTCCGCGATTGATAAATAAAAACCCTCCCGGCAAAGCAAACGCATTTATTTCTTTGGAATTCAGCAAAGTGACGTTGAGCGGAACTTGCAAGTCGGAGTTTTTCACGATGTTTTGCGACAGCCGGTTCACGTACTCGGTGATCTCTTCGTCTTGAATCTCCGGAGGCAGCATTCCCATTTGTTTCATTTGCTGTATTGCCTCCTGGCCTTTCTTGATGTCGTCCTCCTGGTTGGATTCTATTGTGCGATAACCAATGTCTTCAGCATCTCCCCATTTGCGCGCGCGGGCTTGACCCGATTCGATCACGTTTTGGATTTCTGCCTTGGCAGTTGGCCATTTCTCCAGAATTTCGAGCTTGGCTCGCATATTTTCGTACTCAATCGGAATCCCGTTATCGCGGGCTACTTTTGCTTCAGCCGCCTGCTTCTGCAAGGATTGAATGCGGCAATGTAAATCCTGCCGTCGAGTGGCCATTTCCGGCGTGTCTTCAGCAGCACTAATATTCAGTTTCCGGAGTTCGTCTTGAGCCCTGCGGATCTGATTTTCCAGGTCTTTTTGTTTCTTGGCGATGCCATCTTTCCTAGTCTTTTCTTCCTTCTCTAATCGTTTGAGTGCTTCTTGATATTGTTGCTTGGCGAACCTGAAATTTGGAGACTTCTCCAAAAGCTCAAGATAGGATTTCTTCAGCAAATCATCAATCGACTGCGAGGCCTGTACGGTCGGAAGCATCACAGCACGGCCATTTGGTGTGTTCGTCGATACCAGTAGAATAATGGAAAGGATGATCGATATAACTTTCCTGAAATTTCCTCGCATGGTTTCCCTCCTAAGCTTTATAATTTCATGCAGTCGTTCAACAAATCACCCTATAAAATGGATTCGCGTGCTCAGTGCAAAGAAGCCATGTTTACCACTCACCCCTCATCTGGCGCATTTAAAAGACCATACCGTCTTGCAGCTTGCAACTCTCTGGAATGGCATGGTTTGGCGCTTGATGAGATACCACCATACTCGTGTATATTTTTAACTTTAGGGTTATTTTCAAAGTATTTCCCACTGCTAGATATAACCAAACCTAGAGTTGTCCGGTTATACAGATTCGAGATTAGTTTATGAGCATTCCATTCGGCAAGTAATGGATAATTACCGAACCTAGATTCTCCTTGCCAACATGTTATACTGTGCGCCTACTTTCAACCAGGAACTGAAACAAGCATGAAATGTCCATTTTGTGGTGACGTAACAGATCGGGTGGTGGATTCCAGAGAGAGTAAGGAAGCTCAGTCCGTTCGTAGGCGCAGGGAATGCCTCTCTTGCAAACGCCGCTACACGACCTATGAACGAGTGGATGAAATCCCTTATATGGTCGTTAAAAAAGACGGTCGCCGGGAACTGTTCGACCGCCAGAAGGTGCTGGCTGGGCTGATGCGCGCCTGTGAGAAAAGACCTGTCAGCATGAACCATTTGGAAGAAATCGTGAATGAAGTAGAGGCTAAGGCCATCGATTCTCCAGACCGTGAGGTGAATTCTGTAGCGATTGGGGAGATGGTGATGAACCGGCTCCGCGACCTCGACAAAGTAGCCTATGTGCGTTTTGCCTCGGTGTATCTGGACTTCAAGGATGTAAACCAATTCATGGAAGAGCTGCGCGATTTGCTCGGTTCGTCACGCCGCTCAAAAAAGATCAAGCAGCAAATATCATCTTCTTGGCCCAATTGATCCGGCTGGAAATACCTAAGTATTGCGTCTGAATTATTGAAGCAATCAAATGGTAAACGACACATCGATTTAATCCAACTCGGGGGAGATCCTTGTTTCGCCGTCACTGGAAAACTTTGATTTCAGTTTTGGGGGGCAATTTCCTTTATTTTGGTATTTTGTATCCCTACCTTCCCCAGGCAGCGCGGCACCGCCCTTTTCGCATGCTGGACTGGGGGATCGCTGTAGATTTCTGGATCTGCGTCGCGATATACGGACTGCTTTCACTGCCTATATGGCGTCGTCGCTGAAGGTTTTCGCCGTTTACAGCGCGCTTGCGCCTGATAAGCATTAAGCATATGATTACTTCGATTGGTCAACTTCTGAACACTCTTCATCTTATGCAACAACGCGTCGTTCGGCGGAAGAGATCATGTAGCTTGATGTTTTTATCTTCTTGGAACAATCGCATATTGAGAGGAAACCATGCATAAGTTGTTTAGCAATGGACATAGCTGTATTCATTCGTTCATTTTTCTCCTATTTGCCATCAGCGTGGTTATACACAGTGCCTTTGCACAGCAAGCTGGAAGCGTGCAGAATCGTCAGGCTCAAGGAATTGCAGCAGGGGACCAGAGGCCGAATTCGAGTTCCGCAGCGGGTCAGATCAGCGAGAGCCAGTTATCAGGGCTGCCCCTGAATGGCCGCAGCTACAGCCAGTTAGCAACATTGCAAAGCGGCGTCAGCGATCCCTCGGCTTCTTCCGCATCACGAGGCACTGGGGGCGGGGGATTAACCGTATCTGGGGCGCGATCTTCTTCCAACGTTTTTACGCTTGATGGAACCAACATCATGAACGCTCAGAATGAGGTGCCCCGAAGCGCGGCCGGTGTGCAATTAGGCTCGGACGCAGTTATGGAGGTTCAGGTCTTCAGCTCGACGTACGGGGCGGAATATGGCCGGGGGGCTGGCGGAATACTTAATTCTATTACCCGTTCGGGAACGCGTCAATTGCACGGCAATCTTTTCGAATACCTGCGGAACAGCGCCATGGACGCTCGCAATTTCTTTGATCCAGGGACGGAGCCTACCCCTTTCAAACGAAATCAGTTTGGCGGAACTGTAACTGGACCTGTTGTTAATGATAAGACATATTTTATGGTCAGTTTTGAAGTGTTGAAAGACCGCTTGACATACAACAACCAGGATTATGTGCCGGATGCCGAGGCCCGCCGGGGAATCATAACAGATAAGGATGGCAAAGAGATTAGAAGGCTATGCAAAGATCCAAAACTTACTTTCTGTGATCCTGCATTTGTAGCGGAGAGTGTTAAACCCTATGTGAATTTGTTTCCTCTGCCCAATCAATTCCGTTTGGGCAATGGGATTGCCCGAAACGCAGCCTCACAGTTCTTGCCTACGAATGAAAATTTCCTGACATTCCGCATCGATCACAAAATTTCAGATAAGGATGGCTTGTTTGTCCGGTACACATTTGATAATGCAACCAGCGATGCTTTTCAGCCGAGCTATGCATTTACCACACGCAGCGAGAGCCGCCAGCAGTACATAACACTGGTGGAAAGCCACATCTTTAGTTTGAGCACTGTAAACACCCTCCGCCTCGGCTATACCCGCCCTGTGGTGTCCAATGCGAGCATTTTGTCCTTAGCATCGATACCGAACCCGCCCGTTCCCCAGAATTTGTATTTTGTTAAAGATGCTCCGCAGTTTGGCCGCATTCAAGTTCCTGGCCTCACGCAATTCGGTCCAGATCCTCAACAACCGGAAAAAAACACAATGAATACGTTCCAATTCTCCGATGACGTAATCATGCAGCGTGGACCGCACGCATTGAAGGTTGGCATTCAGCTCCACCGTTACCGTTGGGACATCTTTTCAAGTTGGGACAAATCTGCCGTCTGGTCCTTCAACAGCTTGGAAGATTTCCTTCGAGGCGGCACGAACGGCACCAGCTTAGAGGTTGCCCTGCCTGGATCAGATAACCGCGCTGGGTATCGCCAGACTTATATGGGGCTTTATTTGCAGGATGATTATCGAATCAGCCGACGTTTCCAAGTGAATGCCGGGCTGCGCCACGACTTTACTACCATGATCCACGAATACCGGAACCGATCAGCGTTTCTTAGCGACCCTGCCCGCGACCAGCAGGTGCAAGTTGGCCCCTTTGCAAAGGACAATCCAGCGTTGCTGAATTTTTCGCCTCGATTGGGATTCACCTGGTCACCGTGGGAAAACCGAGATACCGTTATTAGCGCGGGTTTTGGCATTTTTTACGATCAGATGTTGGAATACCTGGTGGAGCAGCGAAAGAGCACTGTGCCGTTCTATAAGTTAGCGATCGAACCGAATTTCGATGCTTCCACTTATTTCCCCAATGCGGCTGATGCTGCGCTAGCGAGAATGACCCGACTGCTTGCGGAAGTGCTGGACTATTCCAATATTAGAAATCCCATGATCCTGCGATATAACTTCACTATACGAGAAACCCTTCCCTTTGGCTGGAACCTGCAGGCGAGTTATATCGGTGCTCGCGGAAATCATCTGTACCGCAGCTACGAAGCCAATCTTCTGCCAGTCCCTGTTCGCCGAGCGGATGGGTCGCTTTATTTCGCCCCTTACTGTAGTCTGGATGCCTGCAAGGATCCAACTGTGCGGGATAACCGCGTCAATCAGGCATTTGGAGGGATCAATATTCTCAGTACTGACGCTCAGTCCTTTTATAATTCGTTGCAAGTTACCGCACGGAAAAATTTAAGTCATGGGCTTTCCTTACAGGCAAGCTATACCTTCAGCAAGTCAGTGGATGATGCCTCGGCACATAACAACGATACAGAGGGAATTGGGCAGTATGGAGGAGACCGGAAATTAGAGCGAGGTCTTTCCAGCTTCGATGCACGGCACCGCCTGGCTATCAACTACTTCTACACCCTCCCGTTTGGAGGTGGGCAACCTTTGTGGAGTTCAGGAGTATTGTCTCATGTCCTAGGCGGGTGGCGTCTTGGAGGCATCTTGTCGATGCGGACTGGCACCCCTTACACGGTCGCGATCAATGCACGCACCGAAGGTTTTTTGTTTGCTGCGAATCGTCCGAATCTGATTCACGGTGAATCGAACAATCCAACCAGTGGAATCAGCAAAGGGTGCGCTGGCGTAGCTCCTGGAAAAATTGAACCTCCCGACTTCATTTTCGATCCCTGCGTTTTCAGTGTTCCAGCGCCTGGAACCGTAGGAAACGTTGGCAGAAATACACTGATTGCACCAAATTCTGTAAATATGGATATCTCGCTACAAAGGGATTTTTCTCTCGATTCTAAGCGTCGCCTGCAATTCCGTGGAGAGATTTTCAACATTGCCAATCATCCGAATTTCACCAGCGCCCGGTCCACCGAAGTCGTTGTTTTCTCCGGTGCATCAGGAAGGCGCAGTTCATCGGCTGGTAAAACCCACACTACGACCACGACGGGGAGGCAGTTGCAGTTTGCACTCCGAGTTTCATTTTAGAGAATTAAGTTTACTAAAGGGCTTAGTCAATGGCAGAAACGAAAACCATAGCGCCTGCGCAATCAGTTCCAGCAAAGCACGAAAATCCACGCCGCATAACTGCTCACAATTTTCAATTGGCAGCGGACCGGTTAGGTCTCGACGCAGAGATGCGCATGTTGCTCAGCACGCCATTCAGGGAAATGCGCGTGGAAGTCCCTGTGCGCCTGGATGACGGTTCCTTGAAAGTATTTCTAGGGTACCGCGTACAGCACAGTGGAGTTCGCGGACCGGCAAAGGGCGGCATTAGATTCCATCCATCGGTGGAAGTGGATGAGGTGCGGGCACTGGCTGAAGCCATGACCTGGAAGACCGCCATCGTCAACATTCCTTTCGGTGGAGCAAAAGGCGGAATCGCATGTGATGTTCACACAATGAGCCAGCGAGAACTGGAACGCCTCACGCGCCGCTTTACCTCGCGCATCCAGGCGATCCTGGGGCCTTATCGGGATATTCCAGCCCCCGACATGAACACAAATGCACAGATCATGGCCTGGATTTTTGATGAATACAGTTCGCACCATGGTTACACGCCTGCCTGTGTCACCGGAAAACCTGTGGAATTAGGAGGCTCCAAGGGCCGTGAAGCGGCTACTGGCAATGGAGTGACTTTCCTGATTAAAAAACTTATGGAGGAGTTAGGAAAGCCGCTCAAAGGCGTTTCGGTGGTCTTGCAAGGTTTTGGCAACGTAGGAACTTTTGCCGCACGAGGACTCGACCGCGAAGGTGCCAAACTGAGAGCTATAGGGGATTACTACGGCGGAATTTATTCCCCGAACGGCATCAACTTGTCTGATCTATTTGCTCATCAGAAATCCACAGGGAAAATTCAAGGATTCCCAGGCACTCAGCCGATCAGCAACGATGATTTGCTTGAACTCGAATGCGATGTTCTTGTTCCTGGAGCGTTGGAATGTGTCATTCACCGGGGCAATGCGGAAAGAATCAAGGCAAAGGTAATTGCCGAAGCTGCTAACTTGCCCACGACGCCGGAAGCCGATGAAATCTTGAATAAGAAAGGAGTCATTATCCTCCCGGATGTGCTCGCCAATGCCGGTGGCGTGACGGTTTCCTATTTCGAGTGGGTCCAGAATTTGCAGCAACTCTTTTGGGAAGAGGATCATGTCAATGCCGAAATGGAGAAGATTCTCGGGAAAGCATATCGCAATGTAATCGATCGCGCGCAGTCGGAAAAGATTCCCCTTCGCGAGGCCGCATATACAATAGCGGTTGAACGTGTGGCTAAGGCTGAAAAGCTGCGTGGTACTTAGTCACACATGGTACTAAGGTCGGCGTTATACCTCGGTTACT
>MEKX01000091.1:40659-43057 GCA_001767075.1 Acidobacteria bacterium RIFCSPLOWO2_12_FULL_54_10
ACTGCCGATGCCGTGCAGCGCTTGGTAGTGTCCTAAATCTGTGTTGCTAGTTTCAAGATATTCCTTGACCTATAACAAGCCTCGCTGTATTGTTTACCCATGCCACTCAAATGTCCTCACTGCGGAAAGTCTATCCCCGATTCTGTTATCACTGCGCGCTCTGGGCAGATAGGCGGTCGCAAGACTGCCAAGCGTGGGCCGGAGTATTTCCGAGAACTTCAGGCAAGGCGTAGGACAAAAGCTGGGGGCCGCCCAAAGTCGATCCGGTAGAGCGGAAGGCCCACTCGGTACTAGGACGCCATCAGTAAAATAATTAATAAAATTAGCTCTAGATTGTGGTAGTCTTAGCTGAGGGAGGTTTAACCCAATGGCTGAGAGTACCCTAATTATTGCACTGCGTGGACGGATAGAGGAAATGTCCTCAGACCTGAACACAGTGCGAGAAGAACTGAAAGAGCACCAAATCAGAGAACAATCATTAGCTCGTAGCTTAGATGCTTACAAAATTGCATTACAAGCAGAGCTAGAGAGAAATGGTAACTATGTGCCTAAGACTGAGACAACCAATATAGAGCCACAGATGCCATTAGCCGCTGAATCCACAATTGAAAGTGGGTTCACTTCATCAATTATCCAAGATGAAGGAGTGGACAAGACAGAATTCATCCGCAAGACCGTCCAATCTGCTCATTCTGGTATTACAGCAGTGGACATTTGGAAGGCGATTACGCAGGCCAAAATAGATATGCGGCGAAGCTATGTATATGCCGTATTAGGAAGACTAATGGATGGCAAAAAAATTCAGGAAAAGGATGGTAAATACTACCCGCGCCACTTTCCTAGATAAAACGAGTTCTGCTGTTGGGAAAAGCAGAACGCCCGGTGAATGAGACCGGGCGTTCATCCCAGAAGAGGACGCTATGTTCAATTACCGCGTCCGGTTGCTCGGTAGAAAGGTCATCATCACGCTTAGAATCGGGGCGATGACCATCACTATCGAACTGCCACAAAGAAGAAACCGGAGCACTTAGAGGAATACTCATGCTCCGGTTTCATAATAGCAGAATCTTGCCTTTGTATTCCATCTATATTTTCCATCTTTTTTCTCTTGACAATACAGCGAGGCTTGTAGTTTAATAGAAGCATGAAATATAAAAACCCTGCCGATTGCGGAAACAACCGACAGGGCCATCAAACCAACGCGATTGCTCACATTGGCCTAGACAACTTAATTGTGAGCCTTTCGCGAGTGAAAGGCAAGGCTCACAATGACGTGTCACAACTGCGAAATTCAATGCAAGAAATTCGGTAAGGGGCGCAAGGGTAATCAGCGTTTCCGCTGCAATCAATGTCGCAAGACGTTCTCTGAATCCAATAATAAATTAGACGGGATGTACCTGCCTGTAGAGAAAGCAACTGCCGTGCTGCAATTACTATTGGAAGGTTGCTCGATTCGCAGCACAGAACGGATCACTGGCGTTCACCGCGATACGATCATGCGGCTGCTATTAGTCGCTGGGGATAAATGCGAACGCCTTATGAAAAAGCACATCCATAATGTTCCTGTGACCGATGTGCAGTGCGATGAGATGTGGGGGTTCGTAGGTAAGAAAGAACAGAACAAATGGATGACAGAAGTCAACAATAAAAATATCGGAGATGCCTATTGCTTCGTAGCTTTCGAGCGAAATAGCAAGTTGGTATTAACATTCCACCTTGGCCGAAGGGATCAAGGCTCTACATATTCCTTTATTGGCAAACTCCGAAATGCCACAGCAGATAAACGATTCCAATTGAGCACAGATGGTTTCATGGGTTATCCGAGCGCGATTGATTATGCTCTGATTGACCGTTGTGATTACGCGCAATTAGTGAAGGTCTATACCTCTCCCCGCGAAGGTGAGCAGAGATATTCCCCGGCAGACGTTGTGAAAGCTGTCCCAACACCAGTTATGGGCAATCCTGATCCTAAGAAAATCTGCACGTCGCACGTTGAAAGAAATAATTTGACGATGCGGATGCAGATTAGGCGGCTAACTAGGCTGACAAATGCTTTCTCTAAGAAGTGGGGGAATCTGAAAGCGGCTTTGGCTCTCTACTTCGCATGGTACAACTTCTGCCGTGTGCACCGCACGATCCGAATGACTCCGGCGATGGAAGCCGGAATTGTAGATCGTATATGGACAATAGGCGAACTACTGGCGTAGGATTGGCTGGAGCGCGATTTGTTAGATTCAAGCCGTTGAAGCTAGCGAAGTGTCGGAAGCACTTCCATAGCGACGGATCGGCCAACTCGAAGTGTATCACGAGGGGGCTGAAAAGTGAATCGCTAATCAATTATCAGAAAGTTCTGGTACGAATCTCACGTGTCCGTTTTCCTAGAACGATTTCTATTGGT
>MEKX01000092.1:0-1272 GCA_001767075.1 Acidobacteria bacterium RIFCSPLOWO2_12_FULL_54_10
AATTTGTGGAGTGCGATATAATTCCAGGCAGGGTCAACATCATATCGCACTCCACAAATTACCGGACCAGTATCCAATCCCCTATCCATTATGTGTGCTGTGGCGTAAACCGCATCTCCAACAAGCACCGCCCATTCGGGACAGGACGAACCCCTGAAAGCTGGAAGCCTTCCGGGATGAACATTAATCCACCCCTTCTTGGTAGCCTTCAAAATATCATCCGAGAGTTTGACGCCAACACCCCCATTCACCGCGTAGTCGAATTCGGAAAGTCTCCTGATCGCATCCCCGCCCCATTCGGAAAAATCCTCCGCGTAGTCTATGGGCTTGGGGTTCCATAACCCTCCCGTCCGGTCAATCTCCCTTCCCCGGCTTTCGTTCGACATCACCCCCATATGAACGGGTGTCACATCGAATCCCGCGCCCTTTAGCGCGTGAAAATACTCGGGGCCTACGAAATTCCCGGCCTGAAAGAAAAGGGCTATTCGCATATCATTCTCCTACCCAACGCCGCAGCCAAGGCACTAACGATTTTCGCAACGTCGTCTTTGGTTAAGCCGACATAAAGCGGGAGAGATAACGCCTTTTCGTAGAAAGCATCGGCTCCCGGCAATTTGATATTGGAAAAATACTGCCTTCGGTAATACGGCTGCTGGTGGACCGGAATATAATGGACCTGCGATCCAACCCCCATTTTTGACAGGGCGCGCATGACTTTCCCCCTGGTTGTCTCCGCCACCTTGAAATCGATCAGGACTACGTTTATGTGCCAAGCCGGATCGCAATGAACCGCCCTCGATATGGATTTAACTATTGGATGAAGCGGGGCTAGAAAAGCGTCGTACCACCCCATGATTTTCCTTCGTTCGGCGACAAAGCGATCTAGTTTGGAAATCTGGCTCAATCCAAGGGCGCAATGAATATCGCTAACTCTGTAATTGAACCCCAGCTCTTGCATTTCATAATACCAGGGATTCGGTTCGCCATTGGTGAATCCCCGATCCTTGAATTCAAATCTCGATGGATCACGGATCATTCCATGATTGCGTAAATCCCTTAGCCTCCTGGCTATAAATTCGTCTCGCGTAGTGACGGCTCCACCTTCGCCCATCGCAACGGTTTTCACGGGATGAAAGGAAAACGTCGTCAAATCGGAAAATATGCACGATCCAACAGGTTGCCCATTGGTCCGTCCGCCGATAGCGTGACAAGCATCTTCAACGATCTTCAACCCATGCTTACGAGCAATTTGATAAATAGCCTGCATATCAA
>MEKX01000092.1:1298-9241 GCA_001767075.1 Acidobacteria bacterium RIFCSPLOWO2_12_FULL_54_10
AACACGGCCTTTATGTCTCCGACCGGCGAGAGCGTGATCTCGCCAAGCGGAGAACCGGATTTGATCTTCAGCGCCGCTTCAAGTGTTTCTTCGGTCATTAATCCCGTATCCGGGTCAACGTCGGCAAAGATTATGTATGTCCCCGGAGTGCAAAACCGAATTGCATTCGCGGTCGCAAGAAAAGTTATACTCGGAACTATAACCGTGTCCCCTCCTCTCAAATCAAGAACGTGAGTGGCGAGATGCAGGGCGGCTGTCCCGCTCGAACAGGCAACGGCGTAAGGTGCGGACGTAGCCAGCTTCAACGCTTCCTCGAACTTTCCAACCATCGGCCCGCCGGTCAGAATACCAGAGCGAAGCGTTCTGACTACAGCCGCGATATCGTCGTCTTCAATCAAGTGTTTACCGTATGGGTAAATCACCTCATTCTTCATGTCTCACGCTCACCCTATTTTCATGTAGATATTTCTTCGTTCTCGGATAGGCGTTCTCGGTAAAGTGAAAAAAATTCCCCGCCGCTACAGCATCGGCCCCGACATCGAATCCTTCCTTGAAGTGCTTTAGCTGTCCAACTCCGCCGCAAGCAACCACCGGAACCTTCACCGCCCGAGAAACCGCCTTGATCGTTTCAAGATCATACCCCATTCCCGTCCCGTCGCGCTCTACGGAATTCAGGAAAATTTCTCCCGCCCCCCAACAAATGAGAGTCTTGGCCCATTCTAGGGTAAAACCGATGTCTACCTGTCCATGATGAATCATTGCCCGTCCATTAAGATTGTCGATCCCGGCAACGATAGCCTGGGAGCCGAACTTCTCCGCAGCCCGTGGGATCAATCCCAAATCCATAGCGGCCCCCGTGTTGATAATCACCTTGTCAGCCCCGCCCCGGATGATCTGCCCGATCTGCTCCAAAGTCCTGATGTTCCCACCGAAGGTCAGGGGCATGAACGCATACTCGGAAATCTTCTGAAGTATCTTAAACGTTTGATTAAAATCAGGTTTTCTAGAGATATCCACATAGACAAGTTCATCGGCCAACCATTCTGAAAACCGGGATAACTCTGTGTATGGATCGCCTATCACCTTGAAATCATTAAACCTTTCGCTGCGGACAATCTTGCCGTCCATCAGGAATAGAACCGGAATGACCCTCTTCTTTAGCATTTTGAGATATCCACCAGGATCGCTCCACATTGAGATTCGACATTCGAAGGCTGTTGGATAGCCTCCAATGCACTCTCGCGCTCCACGGCGTATCCACCACCACATCGAGGGCATTTGCTCGGATACGGAAGCCAACGTCCGCAATCGGCGCAGAGATATTGATGTTTCATACAATCTTAACCTTTTTGTCACAAAACTGTCATAAAAGTGTCACAAAACTTTCACAAATCTTTTCTTGACACGTAAAAGAAAGAAAGTAACAAGAGTCTTCATTGGGTTTTTGGTAATGAGTAAGTTTAGAGCAAGCCTTTCTTTCTTCCCCAAATCCATTCAAATCTTCATTTAAATCTTAACACTTCAAACTTTTGTCGCGGAATATGCGACGATTTGAATATATGCACAATCATCCTAGCCGAATCGCGCTGGTGGCGCACGATCCAGGCGGCGCGGCCGTTCTCGCGGCGGTAGCGCCGGCGCTGAGAGAACGGGGCCACGAACTTCTTTGGATTCCGGCAGGACCTGCGGCCCGGCTCTGGCGCGAAGCGGGCGAGTATGTGCCCGATGCGGTGGATGGAATTGCGGCAATCGAACAGTCGTTGCCTAACCTCCTTCTGACCGGGACGAGTTTTTTCAAGGACTTCGAGCGCACGCTGTGGTCCGCCGCCCGCCGGATCGGTGTGCCGTCCTTTGCCGTTCTTGATGGATGGACCAACTTCAAAGTTCGATTTGTTCCGCTCGATGGTTCCGCCGAATACCCCGACGCCTTCGGGGTGATGGATGAAGCAACCCGCGCCCGGTTTGCCGGCCGGTGCCGTTCACGGCTGTTCGTGGTCGGCCAGCCCCATCTCGCGGCGCGGACCGAACGGCTGAAACGGCGCCGGCGGGGGCGGCCGCGTGGGAGTGCGAAACGGATCGTGTTTTTCTCCGAGCCGATCGCCGAGGATTATGGACGCGCCGCCCGCGGATTCACGCAATTCGAAGTGGCGACGCTCGCCGCCGAAGCTCTCGCCGGGTTTCCCGGCATCGTCATGGACGTCAAGCCGCATCCGCGCGAAGCCGACGCGGATTGGCGGGATTGGCTGGCGCGCGCGCCGAACGCCCGACTCGCGGCGGAGGACACCGAAACCCTGCTTGCCGCCGCCGACGGGGTGTTGGGCATGACCAGCACGGTGTTGCTGGAGGCGTGCCTCGCCGATATTCCTGCTCTGTCCTTGCAGCCGGATCGGTTGAGTCCCGTCAATTCCGCCGTCGATTCGACGGTTCCAATCGTCGTGCGGCGCTCGGCTATCGCCGCGGCCCTGGCGGAATGGCTCGCGGCGCTGGCATCGCCGACTGCACCGCCGCCGTGGGCACAGGCGCTTTTGTCCGGGGGCAGCGAGCACCTGGCGGCGGCAGTCGAGGAAATGATCGCCGGATTCGGTTCGGGCAAGGAACTCCCCTGATTCGGGCGCTGACGATGGAACGCCTCGGGGAGACGGCGGGCGAAATCGGCAAACACGATCAGGCGCTCAGTCGCGCCGCCAAGGTGAGCCACCCGCGCACACGGGTCGCGAAACGGTCACTTGGCCAACGCCGGTTCATGGATATGGACTACGCGGGAAAAAAGATCGAAGATTGGCGCCTTGAGCACAACGAAGCGAGATTCCATAGCGCATTTGGTGACAGGACGCCGATGTCCTTGATCCGTAAGCCCTTGAAGAAATCCAGGGAGTCAGAGAGGCTGGAGATTCTTAAATGAAAGAGCGGATGAAACTCGAAAGCACTGAAGCTATAGAAGAATTATTTGATGAATTATTTCCATTGCCCAGAAGTATTACAGGAGAGGGATATAGAAAATCCCTGAAAATATTGTCGCGATATGTTCCCTTTAAGATTGGGCGGGTTGCGAGCGGATCAAAAGTATTTGACTGGATAGTTCCAAAAGAGTGGATCATCGATGACGCTTACTTACTGGATCCAAGCGGAAGAAAAATATTGGATTTTAAAAAAAATAATCTAACAGTTCTTAATTATTCAGAGCCGATAGACCGCGTAATGGAATTGGAAGAGCTAGAAAAGAATTTACATTCAATACCAGAACACCCAGATTGGATTCCTTACGTAACATCCTACTACAAAAGAAATTGGGGATTTTGTTTGCCCCATAAACAAAGGAGCGAACTGAAGGCAGGAAACTACCGTGCTGTAATTAAGTCGTCTTTTAAAGATGGATCTGTTGATTATGGGTATAGGTATTTGAAAGCAAGCGAGGGGAAGAACAATCGAAAATTAGTATTAATTTCAAGTTATCTTTGCCATCCAAGTCTTGCAAACAATGAACTTAGTGGCCCAATAGTTCTCGCCGCACTATATGGGCGAATATCACAATGGAAAAACAGACGTTTTGATTACCTATTTGTCATCAATCCCGAAACGATAGGCTCAATTTGTTTTCTTCACGATCAGGGGGCAAGCATTTCTGAGTCATTGCAGGCGGGGCTCGTTCTGACATGCGTGGGGGGGCCAAGTGAGAAGTTGTCTTATAAAAAATCAAGGCGTGGAGATTCATCGCTTGACAGGTTATTCATTCAATTAGAGCAAGAAGGGGTATGTCACATCAGAGAATTTGATCCCTCAGAAGGAAGCGATGAGAGGCAGTATTGCGGCGCTTCCTTTAATTTACCCGTAGGGCAAGTTACAAAAACAACCTATGCCACAAATCCCGAGTACCATACGTCTGCAGACAATAAGAAATTTGTTGAGCTTCATCAATTTATAGATACCATTTCCAGGATTGAAAGCATTTTAAAGATTCATGAACACTGTCAACCGCTTGAAAGAAGCGAACCTTACTGTGAAATTCAGTTAGGAAGGCGAGGGCTTTATCCAAACGTCAATTCCCCGATGACCTGGAAAACCAGCAGCGATTCGATCGTGGACCATCGAGATCAATTAAAGGCAATTATGTATATGTTGTCTTATGCGGACGGAAAACATGATTTAGTTGATATTGCAAAATACACTAAAATAAATTTAGAAGCTTTATTATTAATCGCAGAGAAATTAACAAGCCTCGGTATTCTCAAATAGAGCAGGCGGAACAGACACGATGCAAAAAAACTATTCTGAGAGAGATATGCGGTTATGTTTGCAATCTTTAGGAGTGAAAAACGGGGATTGTCTTTTCATACACACTGCTCTTAAAGGGCTTGGGAAATTCACCCCGCACATAGAAGGTAACGCATTAGAGGTGATGCTGGATGTTTTTACTGAAACAGTTGGCGAAGCAGGAACTATAGTTGTGCCGACATTCAACTTCGCCTTTTGCAAGGGGGAAGCATTCGATCTTCAAAACACTCCATGCGATAGAATGGGGGCCTTTTCGGAGTTTGTAAGAAAAAAAACAACAGCAAAGAGATCAAGGCATCCGTTCCATTCAGTTGCTGCGATTGGAAGAAAAGCATTTGATATTGCTAATGCAGAAGCAAAAAGCGAGTTTGCGGACGGCAGTTCATTTGATGTGATGCTGAAACTAAATTGCAAGATTTTATTTTTTGGCATAGATTTTGTAGAGACCTTTGTTCACGTCGCAGAAGAGAGAGCAGAAGTACCGTATAGGTTCTGGAAGACGTTCACCGGGGATTTTATTAAGGGGAATGAAAAGAAACGGATCACTGTCAATTTCTATGCAAGAAAACTGGACGCGGAACCAGAGCCGGTGCTTGATGTTGATAAAATAAATAAATATCTGAGAAGTCGCGGAATTATTAAATCTGCCGATTTGGGATCTGGCAGGGTGTCAATTTGTAACAGTTCAGAAATGGTCAATGAGTTAACAAAAAAATTTAAAGAAGAACCATTATTTTCACTTAAAGAATTCTAGGGAACCTCGGCAAAAGGTCGAAGACGCGCCTGCCCGGAAGCTGAACTAGTGTACAAGAACGGTAATCGGCTGACAGTTCCGCTCCCGGCGGGATCGGGTTAAGCGGCCTTTTTGGTTTTCGGTTTCTTCACGTTTTCCTCCTGTAGGTTGGCGTTGGCGGGCAGGCCTTCGACGAAGGCCTGGGCGGGGGTGCGGCCGTTCATGCCGCGGCCTTGGTGGGGACGGTCGCTATTGTAGGTCTTGAGATAGGCGTCCAGCGCCGCTTGCATCTCGTCGATGGACTCGAACCAGGTGCGGCGACCCTCGACCCGAAAGTGCTCGTCGAGAAGGGTGCGGTGCAGCCGCTCGACGTAGCCGTTGGACTGCGGCCGCTTGACCCGGGTGGTGCGATCCTCGACGCCTTCGAGCTGGAGGAACAGCTCGTAGGGATGCTGGTCGGGCCGGCCGCAGAACTCGCGGCCGTTGTCGGAGAGCACGGTGTCGATCTTGGCATCGACGGCCTCGAAGGCGGGCAGCACGTCGGTATTCATCAGGTGCACGGCGGTGATGGGCATCTTGTTGGGGTAGAGCCGGGCCCAGGCGTAACGGGAATGGCAGTCGAGGGCGGTCTGGAGATAGGCCTTGCCGACGCCCTTCAAGGCGCCGACGAAGAAGGTATCGACCGCAACCAGCGCGCCGGTGTGAGGCGCCTCGATGTGGCGTTCGCGGAACTCGGGGTTGAACCGCTCCAGGAGCCGGACCTGCTCGTCGGAGAGCTCGATCTTGCGCTCGGCGGTGGACCTCTCCAGGCACAACAGGCGCTCGTGCTTGGTGAGCAGGCCGTGGCGGCTCCAGACTCCGCGCACGCCCCCCGAGGAGACCTGAACGCCCTTGAGCATCAGTTCCTGGGCGACCCGCAGCGCGCCGTGACAGGGATGGACCAGGGCATGGTCCAGGACCGCCGTCTCGATCTCGGCCGCCACCCGGTTGGGGTGCGGCCCCCGGGCCCCGGGCAGGCGGTCGATCAGGCCTTCCGCCCCGAAGGTCTGGAAGTTGCGCCGGATCTCATAGAACTGCTGGCGGGAATAGCCCATCACCTTGCAGGCGCGGCTGACGTTCTGAAGTTCCCCCGCAAGCTCCAGCAGGCTGAGCTTGCGTCGTGCTATCTTCTTCTCCGTGGTCATGTCGTTCTCCTGTGGGTTCGGTGCTGTGTGCAAACAACATCCTTGCCCGCCAGGAGCGGCATGGCCACACCGTCCGGGGCGCTCCGGACTCTTGCGGTCCCGCGCCCCGGCCGGGTGGCCCGACTGTCAGGTGATTACCAGATCAGAACAGAACTAGTCGTCCTCGGCGCCGGTTCTCTTGCAAGCGCGGTGTCGGCGTCCGGATCCTTGATTGAGGTCTCGACCCCCTGCGGGCGCTTGACAGACTGGCCCGGAATCCCCAGGGTTCCGCTCCCCGCTCCCCGCTCCCCGCTTCCCGCGTTCGCGGGAACATGCTTCGCGGGGACAAGCAGCGCGCCGGCAAAGGCGAGTTCGATGAAGGATGATCTTCCCGATCTCAGCGTCATCGAGGAGCAGGCCTTGGTCCTTTCCCAGGCCGCGATCGGGCTCGACCAGGCGAGGGCTGGCAAGCGCGACCCGCACGCCCTGACGACGGCGCTCGAAGCCAACGTCGAGGTTTGGGTGGCGATTCGCGCCCTGGTGGACGACCCGGCCACCACCCTTCAGCCGAACATTTGCGACAACCTGCGCCGGCTGTCGGTTTTCGTCGCCAGCACCACGTTCATGCACGGCCTCAACATCCCCGATTCGACCCTCAACACCCTCATCAACATCAATTTGCAGATTTCTGAAGGCCTGCTCGAAGGCGCCAAGCGCCGGGGTTAAGGCTGCGGCACGAGCGGCACCTGCCACTCGATCCAAAGCACGACGTTGTCGGTGAAGCCTTTCTTGAAAAAGCCGATCTGCACCTCTTTTTCCGACGCCGTTCCGCGCGGAAGCACTTCGCCCAAGTCGTAGCGGATAATTCCCCGCGCCGCGGCGCGGACCATGGCGTCGAACACCGGCCAATGGCCGAGGGGCTTCTCGAAACGGTCGCGATCGTAGACGCCCGAGGTGTAGTAGGCGCATTCGCCTGCGAACGCGGTCAGGGTTCCGGCGACCAGGCTGCCGTCGGCGAGCCGGCCGAGCGACAGTTCCGCGTCGCCGCGCGCGATCTCTTCCCAAATCACGTCCCAATAATCGGCGGCGCGGGCGCCGGCGCCGGCGACGCGGGAATGGAACGCGGGATAGGGGTCGAACTGGTTCCGGTCGGGATTGTCGCGGTTGACGTAGGTCATAACCATTTGCTTGCGCCCCCAGTTGACGAGCGAGCGGTAGCTGTCGCGCAACCCCCGGCGGATGGCCTCCTCCCCGCCCGCGAGGTCCGCCACCGCATGCATCCGCGCGACCGGCTTTGAGAGGCGCGCGATGCAGGCGTTATCCAACGGCCCAAAACACCCGGCCACGCCACCGCGCACGCGGGCGGAAACCGCGCCGTCGGCCGCGCCGATCCGATCAAGGTGCGCGAAGGCGGCCGCCAGCGCCTTGGCCGCCGCCGGCGCGTCGAGATCGCGGCTGAGCGCGACCACGGCCGGAAGCCCGAGCATGGAAATTTCGTTGTCCTGCGAGGTCGCGGCGACGGCGACGGCGGGGCCGGCGTCGCCGGCGACGACGAAGGAGCGGTCGGGGTGACGGCCGGGGTGGATGGTCCGGTAAAGGCGGCGCGTGAAATCGCCGAACAAGGGGTGCCCGTTGAGATCGGGGAAAAGGGTCCGGTCGAGGGCGGCGAAAGCGCGCGACGCCGGGCCCGGCCCGGCGTCGCCGTCGACGATATGGAAACTCGGCTTGCCCACCGGCCATCCCCCCGGAGCCTATCCGGCGCGATCCTATCACGG
>MEKX01000092.1:9270-11209 GCA_001767075.1 Acidobacteria bacterium RIFCSPLOWO2_12_FULL_54_10
AGTTTTATCCCCGAATCTGAAAGTATCGCACGACCTGTGCAACTCCCCTTCCGGCCCCGGGACCGGGGCGGAACCGGGGTTCTGGAAAAAGGCTCAACCCGTGCCGCTTCTGATCGACATCAAGCCCGGCGACAAGGTCATCATCAATGGCGCGGTGATCGAAAACGCGGGCAACAGCACCAAGCTGTTCATCCACAACCAGGCGGCCATCCTCCGGGGCAAGGAGGTGCTCTCCGAGGAAGACTGCGGCACGCCCGCGGCACGCGCCTACTTCGCGCTGCAATGCGCTTACATATTCGCCGACAAGCACGCCGATTACCTGGCGAAATTCGAGAAGCTTCTCGACGATTACTTGGCCGCCTGTCCGAGCGCCAAAGCCATCGGCGAGCAGATCCGCAAGGAGATCAAGGACGACAAACTCTACCGTGCGCTCAAGGCCGCCCAGAAGCTGATCACGCACGAGGGCGACATCCTCAACTCGATGCAGCGCAAGGTCAGCGAGGTCGCGGCGGCGGTTCCGGAAGGCGAAGACGCGGCCGCGTCCGCAAGCCCCCCGGAAGAATCTACGCCTCGGCGTTGAAGGGCTTGGGCGGCTCCGGGGAGGCGCTTTCCGTCTTGCCGACGCTTTTGCCGCCCGGGGCTTGCGGCGCTTTCGCCCGCGCCGCCTCCTCGGCCTGGAGCTTGGCCTGGAGGGATTCGAGCAGCCCGGTCGCGATGTTGCGGTTGATTTCGATCAGGGTCGCGATCTTCTCGGCCGAAGGGTCGGCCATCGCCTGCACCGTGTGATTATCGACGAAGTTGCACAGGCTCAGCATGTTCTGACGGATCTCGATCGGAACCGGACTTTCGTCCGCGCTCAGTTCGGTCTGGAAGATGGTCCACAGCCGCCAGTTCAGCCGGAGCGCGTCGCGGACGGCTTTGCGGACGTCCGGATTGTCGAGGGGGCCGCTTTCGATGGCGACGGCCAGGCGCCGCGCCGCTTCGACCAGCGCCCAAGCCTCGGTGTAGGTGGGCGAACCGGACGCGGGCAGGCGGGAATAACTTCCGCCGCTCTGCGGGTAGCCTCTTGCGGGCGGGGGCATCGGCGCTCCTTGACGTTTCCGCTGTTTAACGACTTCTGTCGCCGGGGGCGGCTTCGCCGAAGCGAAGCGATCCATCCGCTCCCGAGCCTCTAATTTTTGGCGTACCCCTCGAGAAAACATGCCGACTTTATCCCTTCTTTTTCCCCGTCGCAACGGGGGGAAATCCCTCATGCCGCGCGCGGGGTCCGCGTTATTTGAGGAAGTTCACGAGACTGAGTTCGCGGATGCGCGCGAGCGCCTGGTAGGACGCTTCCAGGGTCCGGGTGTCGTCGAGGATATTCGCTATGACCGCGATGCGGTCGATGTTCTCGATCTTGTCCATGCTCGTTTCGAGATGGCCCCGGAAGGCGGTGTGGACCGCGTTGGTCTCGACGAGCAGAACTTGCTTGTAGCCGAGACGCTGGACCACGGATTCGATGCTGCCGATCTCCTCGGTGCCGAAGGGGGGCGTGCCGGCGACGGTGGCCGCGAGGCTGCTGCGGATCAGATAACTGGCTTGTCCCACGCGGCTGGTGTTCTGGTCGAGCCCGCCCTCGCTGCCGAAGGCGCCCTGGGCGATCAGGCCCATCGCGCGTAGCGCCTTCTCGAAGGCGGGGTCGATGGCGGTCAGATCCCAATCGACCTCGCGCGTCGTGCTCGGGCGATGCGACAGGTTGACGATGTCGCCGCGGTAATAGGGAGTGGCGGCGATCGTGCCGGGCGCGGTCTGGGTGAGGAAGGTGATGGCGTTGGCGTCGGTCACGGTCGCGGCGGGCAAATCCTCGCGGATCGTGATCGTCTTGCCGTTGGCGGAAACGGAATCGACCGTATAGGTGTCATTATTGCCGTTGGCGCTGGCGCCGCCCGTTAGCAGGACC
>MEKX01000093.1:0-28528 GCA_001767075.1 Acidobacteria bacterium RIFCSPLOWO2_12_FULL_54_10
GAGACGGAGAGGGAGCGATGGCGAAGGAGAAATTTGACCGCAGCAAGCCGCACGTAAACGTAGGGACGATCGGGCACATCGATCACGGCAAGACGACGTTGACCAGCGCGATCACGAAGGTATTGGCGAAGAACGACCCGAAGGTGGCGTTCCGGTCGTTTGATTCGATAGACAATGCGCCGGAGGAGAAAGAGCGGGGGATCACGATTGCGGTGGCGCACGTGGAGTACTCGACCAAGAACCGGCATTATGCGCACGTGGACTGTCCGGGGCACGCCGATTACATCAAGAACATGATCACGGGTGCGGCGCAGATGGATGGGGCGATCCTGGTGGTGGCGGCGACCGACGGGCCGATGCCGCAGACGCGGGAGCACATCTTGCTGGCGCGGCAGGTAGGGGTGCCGTTCATCGTGGTGTTCATGAACAAGGTGGACGCGGTGGACGATCCGGAGCTGCTGGACCTGGTGGAGTTGGAAGTGCGGGAGTTGCTGAAGAGTTATCAGTTTCCTGGAGACGATATCCCGGTGATCCGAGGGTCGGCGCTGGGAGCGCTGAACGGAGAAGCGAAGTGGGAAGCGCAGATTGAGGAGCTGATGGCGGCGGTGGACAGTTACATTCCGATGCCGAAGCGGGAGATTGAGAAGCCGTTTCTGATGCCGGTGGAGGATATATTTTCGATCTCCGGGCGCGGGACGGTGGTGACGGGGCGCATAGAGCGCGGGAAGGTGAAGGTCAACGAGGAAGTGGAGATCGTAGGGTTCCGGCCGACGACCAAGACGGTGGTGACCGGGGTGGAGATGTTCCGGAAGCTGCTGGACGAAGGGGTGGCGGGAGACAATGTGGGTTTGCTGCTGCGCGGGACGGCGAAAGAAGATGTGGAGCGCGGACAGGTGATTGCGAAGCCGGGGTCGATCACGCCGCACACGAAGTTCCAGGCCGAGGTGTATATTTTGACGAAGGAAGAAGGAGGGCGGCACACGCCGTTTTTCAACGGGTACCGTCCGCAGTTTTACTTTCGGACGACAGACGTGACGGGGGTGTCGACGCTGCCGGAAGGCACGGAGATGGTGATGCCGGGCGACAACGTGAACCTGTACGTGGAACTGATCACGCCGATCGCGATGGAGAAGGGACTGCGCTTCGCGATTCGCGAAGGCGGCCACACCGTCGGCGCCGGCACCATCTCGGAAATTATCGCGTAAAAGCGAGCGAGCGAACCTGTACGGGATGAAGTTACAAGAGTATGATATTCTTAAAGATATGCCTGGACTACATAAATAAATGTCTGGGTTACGGGGTTTAGCAGATGCGCGATATCATAACGTTACAATGCTCCGAATGTAAGAATCGGAACTACTCAACCACCAAAAACAAGAAGAAAACCACTGCACGGTTAGAAATGAAGAAATTTTGCCGAGCTTGCCGGCAGCACAAAGTTCACCGCGAGGTGAAGTAGAGGCCTTTTATTATCCCCTGCTTGTTTCTAACTGGGGGAATAGTTATCTGGCGAGAGCGGCGCTCCGGATTCTCACGAAAAGGGGTGTAGGTTTAACGGCTAGACCGCCGGTCTCCAAAACCGGATGTGGGGGTTCGAATCCCTCCACCCCTGCCAGTATTCTTTTGGAGTGGGATGGAGGCTAAAGAAAAGAGTTGATTGATAGAGTATGAAGGAAGCTAATCCAGAAAGCAGCCGTGAGGTAATCAAAGGCAGTTCCGGCAATGGGTATTTAGCCACCTTAAAGGAATTTCCCAAGGAAGCTAAAAGTTTCCTGAATGATGTCCGCACTGAAACCAGGCGTGTAACTTGGCCCAGCATGAAGCAGATACGGGCAACCACGATTGTGGTTATCGTGACTGTATTCTTTTTCGGGGTTTATTTTGCTGGGTTAGATTGGATTTTCAGCACGGCGGTTGCATGGTTGCTACAACTGGGAGGCTAGCCGCAAAAGAATGAAAGTGATGGCAAAAAATTGGTACATCATCCATACATATTCCGGTTTTGAGCGGAAGGTTAAAGAAAGCCTGGAAAGTCGCGTCAAAGCGTTTGGGTTAGAGGAAAAGGTAGGCCAAGTGCTTGTACCGACTGAGACCGTGGTGGAAATGAGGGGAGGGAAGAAAGTCACGACTCCCCGGCTGTTCTATCCAGGATATGTGTTAGTAGAAATGGAAATGGATGATGAGATGTGGCACGTGGTCAGGTCTACTCCGCGTGTGACCGGCTTTGTGGGTGGCGGCGCTACGATGCCAACCCCGCTGACGGATGAGGAAGTAAATCAAATCCTCCACCGCACAACTGTTGGTGGAGAAAAGATAAAACCGAAGCTTTCGTTTGAAAGGAATGAGACGGTTCGGATTGTGGACGGACCATTCAATAATTTCACCGGTGTAGTAGATGAGGTCAATGCAGACCGAAGCACGCTCAAAGTGATGGTAACCATTTTTGGAAGATCCACCCCGGTGGAATTGGATTTTCTGCAGGTAGAGAAACTTTAGTTGAGTGTTCGCTCCGCTGTATTGCGGTGAGAACTGAAGGATAGAGATGGCAGCTCCGGCAAAAGGGAAAAAGGTTACTGGCGAAATTAAGCTGCAAATCGCGGCTGGCAAGGCTACGCCGGCTCCCCCGGTTGGGCCTGCGCTCGGACAGCACGGCGTAAATATCATGGACTTTTGCAAAGCCTTCAATGCGAAGACATCAGGCGCTGAGATGGAAGGGCTCATCATTCCTGTAGTCATTACCGTTTATACGGACCGCAGCTATACTTTTATAACTAAAACTCCTCCAGCACCGATTCTTCTCAAGAGAGCTGCCGGAATCGCTAAAGGCTCAGGAACGCCGCATAGCAGCAAAGTCGGCAAGGTGACTGCAAAACAGGTGGAAGAGATTGCTCGCACCAAACTTCCGGATTTAAACACCCAATCTCTGGAATCTGCTATACGCACGGTTCGGGGAACTGCAAGAAGCATGGGCATTGATGTAACGGAAAGCTAGAGCAGGAAGGGAATGGATCAGAAATGGCGAGAAAGAAAGGGAAGAACATCACCAAGGCTCATAAAGCCGTAGAGCGACCCAGTTATCAATTGCCAGAAGCCGTGGAGTTGCTCCAAAAGGTGAAATACGCAAAATTCGACGAAACAGTGGAACTGGCTATGCTGATGGGTGTAGACCCCCGCCAGGCGGACCAGATGGTAAGAGGAACGTTAGTACTGCCGCATGGCCTCGGTAAGTCAAAAAAAGTTTTGGTGATTGCCAGCGGAGATAAAACACGCGAGGCGGAGGAAGCTGGCGCGGATATCGTTGGCGGCGAAGATCTGGTGAAAAAAATCCAGGAAGGGTGGACCGATTTTGATGCGGTCATCGCAACCCCGGACATGATGAAATCCGTGGGTCGCTTGGGCAAGGTGCTAGGTCCTCGTGGATTAATGCCCAACCCGAAAACAGGAACAGTCACCTTCGACGTGAAAACAGCCATCCAGGAAGTTAAGGCTGGAAAAGTGGAATTTCGAGTGGACAAAACAGCAATTATTCACGCTCCAGTCGGCAAGATGAGTTTCGCAGCTCCGCGATTGGTGGATAATGTTAGTTCGCTGATCCATGCCGTGGTAAAGGCCAAGCCGGTGGCAGCGAAAGGGAAATATATAAAGAGCATTACACTTTCTTCCACGATGGGACCTGGAATTCCCATTGATTTGAGCGTGACCGAAGTTGCAATCGCCTGATTGAAATGTAGGGGAGGAGATTCTTGAACCGCGAAGAGAAGGCTAAGGAAATTGCTTTGCTGAAGGCTGATTTGGAAGTATCCAATACAGTTTTCGTCGTGAATTTTCAAAAGCAGCGCGTAACAGAAGACTGGCATTTGCGGAAGCAGGTCAAGGCCGCTGGCGGTCGCTATCGTGTGGTCAAGAACACGCTTGCCGCCAGGGGAGCCCAAGGAACTGCGGCAGAGCCAGTGATTCAAAAATTATCGGGCGCAACAGCGTTAGCAACAACTGCATCCAATCCCGTCGCGCTGGCAAAAGTGCTTTCAGCTTATGCGAAGGAAAATCCGAATTTTACCTTCCGGGCGGGGATAGTAGAAGGCCGGGTAGTATCGATTAACCAGATCACTGAGCTGGCGCTCATGCCAAGCAAGGAAGAGTTGCTGGCCAAGATCATGTATTTAGTCGGCTCGCCGGCGCGTGGTGTCGCGACTGCCATTCAATCAGTCATCCGTGGCATGGCCATAGTGTTGCAGCGCGCGGTGGAAGAGAACAAGTTTCAACAATAAATTTATTCATGCTGACCCTGCAAGGCAGCGAACAGGAGGAGTGAAAGTCATCATGTCGGAAAAGGTCGCAAGCATACTGGAAAATATCAAGGGGCTTACGCTATTAGAAGCAGCCCAATTGGTCAAGGAAATGGAAACTACCTTTGGGGTAAGCGCGGCAGCTCCAATGATGGTAGCCGGGGCTCCGGCTGCGGGCGGCGGAGCCGCTGCGGCCGCAGCAGAGGAAAAGACTGAATTCAGTGTTGTCCTAACAGGTGTTGGCAGCAACAAAATCAACGTCATCAAGGTGGTCCGCGAGGTCACGAGTCTTGGATTGAAAGAAGCCAAGGATCTGGTGGACAGTATCCCTAAACCCGTCAAAGAAGCAGTTTCTAAGGAAGAATCAGAGACTCTGAAGAAAAAATTTACCGAAGCCGGTGCAACCGTCGAGATACGTTAGAACCTGAAAACCAGAACCGAAGCATTTTCCCAGTAGCCATTAGGAAATGCGCTGTGAGTTTTGCGATGCGCATTTCCGGAAACGGGTCTTAAGGATGGCAATCTGGGCGCGGCTTCGGCAATGGACGCGGACTTTCGACGCAAGCGGATGATTTCAATTTCACCCTTGTGCAAGTACGTTGTTCATCTCTGGAAGGTTCTGGGAATTTTCCCGCCTCGTTCGATGTGTCGCAATGTGCGTACTTTTTGAGCACCATTTAGGAGCAGCAAATGGAACAAAAGAAAATCGCAACAGTCCGGGAACGAATTGATTTTTCCAAGATCCGCACAGAACTACCGATCCCCAACTTGATTGAAGTGCAGCGGCAATCGTATAGCCGCTTTTTGCAGATGCACCTTCTTCCTCAGGAGCGCGATGACTCGGGCTTACAGGCGGTTTTCGCTTCGGTATTCCCCATCAATGATTTCCGCGGGCTATCGCAACTCGACTTCGTTGATTATTCGATTGGTAATTGGGAGTGCAAGTGCGGAAATTTGAAAGGGCTGCACCATTTGCGAACCCCTTGCTCCCGCTGCGCAGCCATGATCATCACCAACCCTTATAACGTTGGCGGAGAAGTGTTATGCGCGAAATGCGGAGCCTCGAACTTGAATCGCGTGACCTTCTGCGACAAGTGCGGCGATCCGGTCGATCTGCAACTTAAATACGACGTTGTCGAATGCCAGGAACGTGGCATGACTTACGCTGCGCCGCTAAAAGTTACCATCCGCTTAACAGTGTATGAAAAGGATCCGGAAACGGGCGCGAAATCAATCAGGGATATCAAAGAACAGGAAGTGTTCTTCGGCGAGATTCCCTTAATGACTGAGAATGGCACGTTTCTGATCAATGGCACGGAGCGCGTCATCGTCAGCCAATTGCACCGCTCTCCAGGAGTATTTTTTGAAACTGCGAATCAACGCTCCTACTTCCTGGGCAAGATTATTCCCTACAGGGGTTCTTGGGTGGAATTCGAATACGATGCAAAAAACATTCTCTATGTTCGTATTGACCGGAAGCGTAAATTCCTGGGAACAATCTTCCTGCGAGCCTTGGGGCTAAAGAGCGATGCGGAAATCCTGCAGCGCTTCTACAAAGGCGAAAGCATTCGCCTTAAAGACAAAAGGCTATTCTGCGACCTCGCCGACGGATTGCTAGGCACAACGCTATCTCATCATGTTTTACATCCGAAGACGAAGGAAGAATTGGCGCGCGCGGGACGGAAACTTACACCATCATTATTGGATCAATTGAAAAAAGCGCACGTCGAAACGCTGGAAATTATGCCGCAGGATCTTAGCGACAGTTACCTGCTTGCAGATGCCGTTGATCCATCGACAGGCGAAATTCTTGCAGATGCAAACCATGATCTAACTCCAGAGCGCCTCAGCTCCATTGTGGAAGCAGGTGTCAAGGAGATTAGGGTTTTCTTCCCCGAGCGGGAAGAAATCGGTACGGTACTCAGCCAGACATTAAGGAAAGACAATCTCAAGACTCGCGAAGAAGCCTTGATAGAGATCTACAGGAAATTACGTCCAGGTGATCCTCCTACACTCGATACGGCGACAGCGTTATTTCACAGCATGTTTCTGGATCATCGAAAATACGATTTTTCGCGAGTTGGCCGCCTGAAGTCAAATATCAAGCTCAGAGACGAATCAGGGGAAGCCAAGCATGCAGGAGTAGTGCAGTTTGAGGGATTTACGGTAGCGCTGGTTGCTGAAGACATTTGCGTTGCTACATCGGATGGGTTCCTTGTCATCACAGACGATAAGGGCAAGGAGTGGGAACGGCATGCTGTCTCCAGCGGAAATAAGATCAGGGTTTCCGAGGGAGCGGAGGTTCGTTCGGGAGATATACTCCTCAATAGATGGGTTTCTCTCGACAAGAGAACATTGCACACAGAAGATTTCGTTGAGGTGCTGCAATATTTGCTGAAGCTGCGTAAAAACATCGGTGCGGTGGATGACATCGATCATCTAGGAAATAGGCGTGTGCGGGCAGTTGGAGAATTGCTGGAAAATCAGTTCAGGATCGGTTTGGTTCGAATGGAGCGGGCCATCAAAGAGAAAATGTCTGTTTATCAGGAGATTGCCACAGCAATGCCACATGACTTGGTAAATGCCAAGCCGGCCATTGCTTCAATCCGTGAATTCTTTGGATCCAGTCAGCTTTCCCAGTTCATGGATCAGACAAACCCGCTTTCCGAAATTACTCATAAGCGGCGTTTGTCGGCTTTAGGACCTGGAGGGTTAAGCAGGGAGCGTGCAGGCTTCGAGGTTCGCGATGTGCATCCAACTCACTATGGCAGAATCTGTCCGATTGAAACACCAGAAGGACCCAACATCGGTTTGATATCGTCGCTTTCCTGTTACGCACGAATCAATGAATTCGGGTTTATCGAAAGTCCCTATCGCAGAGTGGTGGACGGCCGGGTCATCGATTACGTCAAGATCACCAACGCTGGGAATAGCGCTTTTAAGCCGGGTGAAATTTTGGAGCAGGAAGATTTTGAAAAAGCCAACCTGGATCTGAAATCCAAACGAAAAAAGCCAGCCATAAGCGAGCCTTATTGCTTCTATCTTTCTGCTTGGGAGGAAGACAAGTACGTTGTTGCGCAAGCAAATGTGCAATTGGATGAAAAGGGCAGAATTGAACCGGAACTGGTGAATACACGCCAGGCTGGAAACTTTGTACTAAAGCAGAAAGCGGAAGTGGACTACATCGACGTATCGCCAAAGCAACTTGTCAGCGTTGCAGCTTCACTCGTTCCCTTTCTGGAAAATGACGATGCGAACCGAGCCTTGATGGGCGCTAACATGCAGCGCCAGGCGGTGCCATTGCTGCGAGCGGATGCGCCACTAGTAGGGACTGGGATGGAAGCGGTCACCGCCAGGGACTCCGGCGCAGTCGTTATTTGTCGCCGAGACGGACAAGTGGAAACCGTGGACAGTGAACATATCGTAGTCCGAGCGGCTGGCGAAGGGGAACCAGGAACCATGTCAGCGGGGATTCACGCCGATGTGTATAACCTGACGAAATTCAAACGGTCCAATCAGAATACGTGCATTACGCAACGGCCCATCGTTCGTCATGGCGATCATGTCATTAAAGGTCAAGTTCTGGCTGATGGTCCCTGTACGGACATCGGTGAATTGGCTTTGGGCCGCAATGTATTAGTAGCATTCCTCCCCTGGCGCGGTTACAACTTCGAAGATGCCATCGTCATTAGCGAGAAACTGGTGCAGGAAGACTACTTTACATCGATCCATATTGAAGAACTAGAGATTGAATCACGGGACACAAAGTTGGGGCCGGAGGAAATCACAAGAGATATTCCAAACGTCAGCGAAAGTTTTCTCCGAAATCTCGATGAAAGCGGTGTGATCAGGATAGGAGCCACGGTGAAACCCGGCGACATCCTGGTCGGCAAGGTAACTCCGAAGGGAGAAACACAGTTAACTCCCGAGGAAAAGCTTTTGCGCGCAATCTTTGGCGAAAAGGCAGGAGATGTTCGCGATGCCTCCTTGGTTTGCCCACCGGGAATCGAAGGAATTGTTGTGGAAGTGAAGATATTCACCCGTAAAAGCGAGGAGAAGGATGCACGAGCAAAAACCATCGAGGCAGAGCAAGTCAACCGGCTAAGGAAAAATCTGGATGACCAGATTCGCATTCTGGAAGACGAACGCTTGAAGCGCCTGCTCGCAATTCTTGGAGATAAGGCGTTGCAAGCCGATCTTCATGATGAGAGAACGAACAAGAAGCTGCTGACCAAGGGGACGGTAATTTCGGCCGAAGTGCTTAGATCTCTGCGCGCCCGCGATCTGAAACGCTTGAAACTCGACATCAAGAAAGATCCTCACATTACTGAAGAAGTTGACGAGATTGAAGAGATGACCTCCCGGCAAATTGATGTCCTGCGGAAGGTAACCGACGAGAAGGCGGAGAAACTTAAAAAAGGCGATGAGTTGCCGCCAGGTGTCATCAAGCTGGTGAAAGTATTTGTAGCGATGAAACGAAAATTGTCGGTAGGTGACAAAATGGCTGGACGCCACGGCAACAAAGGCGTAATCGCGCGGATTGTACCGCAGGAGGATATGCCGTATTTGCCAGACGGGACTCCCGTAGAGATTGTTTTGAATCCATTGGGCGTTCCTTCACGTATGAACGTAGGCCAGATTCTGGAAACGCATTTAGGCTGGGCAGCCAAAATTTTGGGCTTGCATTTTGCATCGCCAGTCTTTGATGGCACGACAGAACCAGAAATCAAGAAAATGCTTGAGAAAGCGGGATTGCCAAAATCGGGCAAGTCTGATCTTTATGACGGTATGACCGGCGATAAATTCGAGCAGCCCGTGACAGTTGGTTACATCTATATGCTGAAACTTTCTCACTTGGTCGATGACAAGATTCACGCCAGGTCGATCGGGCCGTATTCGCTGATTACGCAACAACCGCTGGGCGGCAAGGCTCAGTTTGGCGGTCAGCGATTTGGAGAAATGGAAGTATGGGCCTTAGAAGCATACGGCGCTGCTCATATTTTGCAGGAACTGCTGACCGTGAAATCCGACGACGTGGTTGGGAGAACAAAAATTTATGAAGCCATCGTTAAAGGTGAAGATACAATGCAACCGAGCATCCCGGAATCCTTTAATGTGCTTATCCGGGAATTGCAAAGTCTCTGCCTGGATATTGAACTGCTAAAAAAACCAAAGGATATGCTTGAGACTGCTGCGGATTAATAGTCCGTAGTGCTGTATGGAAGAACTTTAAAGTCCAAAAATCAGAATGAACCTCCCAAGGAGGATACCTTGTACCGAAGCGCTCCTCAAGATCGAAATAGTTTAACAATGGATTTTGACAGCATCCGAGTCAGTGTTGCTTCTCCAGAAAAGATCCGTTCCTGGTCTCATGGGGAAGTAACAAAACCGGAAACGATTAATTACAGGACGTTCAAGCCGGAACGCGATGGATTGTTTTGCGCCCGGATTTTCGGGCCGGTCACGGATTGGGAGTGCCTGTGCGGCAAATATAAAAGGATGAAGCATCGCGGAGTCATCTGCGATAAATGCGGTGTCGAGGTCACAACCAAAGATGTTCGGCGCGTCAGAATGGGTCATATTGAACTGGCGTCGCCCTGTTCACATGTGTGGTTTTTTAAGGGATTACCGAGCCGTATTGGATATTTGCTAGATCTCGCGCTACGTGACTTGGAGCGAATTCTTTACTTTGAAGCCTATGTAGTTCTTGATCCAGGCGAGGCCCCCCTGAAGGAAAAAGAGCTTCTTGCGGAAGAGCAATATCGCCAGTTGCATCAAGAATATCCTGGAAAATTCACGGCAATGATGGGCGCTGAAGCAATTCGCGAGCTTCTGCGGAGAGTGAATGTCGAAGAACTCTGTCTTGAATTACGCGAGAAAATGAAAGCTGAAATTTCGCAGCAGAAGAGACTGAAATATGCGAAAAGGCTGAAAATTGCGGAGGCTTTCCGTAAGTCCGGAAACCACCCGGACTGGATGATTCTGGAAGTGATTCCGGTAATTCCTCCGGAATTGCGCCCCTTGGTTCCACTGGATGGAGGACGGTTTGCGACCTCTGATCTCAATGATTTATACCGCCGTGTTATTAATCGCAATAACCGTCTTAAAAAGCTAATGGAATTGCACGCTCCCGATGTGATCGTGCGAAATGAGAAGCGCATGTTGCAGGAAGCTGTAGACGCATTGTTTGACAATGGACGGCGCGGCCGAGTCCTGCGTGGCGCGAACAACAGACCGCTCAAATCACTTTCCGATACATTAAAAGGCAAACAGGGCCGGTTCCGTCAGAATTTGCTAGGTAAACGAGTGGATTATTCTGGCCGCTCGGTTATCGTCGTAGGACCGGAATTGAAGTTGCACCAGTGCGGACTCCCCAAAAGGATGGCTTTAGAGCTTTTCAAACCGTTCATCTATCATCAACTCGAACTGAAAGGATTGTGCACCACAATCAAGCAGGCCAAAGAGTTGGTTGAACAACAGGATACAGTTGTTTGGGATATCCTCGAAGATGTCATCCGCGATCATCCTGTTTTGTTAAATCGTGCGCCGACTTTGCATCGCCTTGGGATACAGGCTTTTGAGCCGGTATTGGTGGAAGGTAAAGCAATTCAAATCCATCCTCTTGTCTGCACTGCTTTCAATGCGGACTTTGACGGTGATCAGATGGCGGTGCATATTCCGCTTTCACCGGAAGCTCAAGTGGAAGCTAACGTTTTAATGCTGAGCGCTAATAATATTCTCTCGCCGGCAAACGGACAACCGGTTGCCGTTCCGACGCAGGACATTGTGCTTGGTATTTATTACCTGACTAAGGAAAAACGGGGAACGAAGGGTGAAGGGCGTGCCTTTGGCAGCCCCGAGGAAGTGCTGCTGGCTCTTGAGGCGGGAGAATTGGAAACTCTAACCGCGATTCGGCTGCGGCTCTCCGGACAAGTCATTGACTTGACCAAGGCATATGATGATCAGGACATTCCTCACACCGAACCAGTTACTTTCCAGAACCAATTGCTAGAAACCACTGTGGGGCGCGTCATTCTGAACGATCACTTGCCGGAAGGGATGCCATTTATTAATGGCCTGCTCAAGAAAAAAGGCCTGGGACAATTAGTGAATTATTGTTATCTGCGGTTCGGGATACAGACTTGCGTAGCAATGCTTGATGATGTGAAGCAACTGGGATTCCTTTATGCGACTAAAGCAGGAATTTCCATCGGGATTGAAGACCTGATCATCCCATCCGGCAAGCAGACCTTAATTGAGCAGGCCAATAGAGAGGTTATCGCGGTCCAACAGCAATATCTTGATGGCGCTATTACAAATGGTGAGCGGTATAACAAAGTCATCGCCATCTGGTCTAACATTACGGAAAAAGTCGCTGATGAAATGTTCCGTCTGCTTCAGGAGATCGACGAAAAAGGAGAAATTTTCAATCCTGTTTACATCATGGCAGATTCCGGAGCCCGCGGATCGAAACAGCAGATTCGGCAGCTCAGCGGAATGCGCGGCTTAATGGCTAAGCCATCCGGTGAGATTATCGAAACACCCATTACGGCCAATTTCCGCGAAGGATTAACGGTGCTGCAATATTTCATTTCTACACACGGGGCGCGCAAGGGCCTGGCTGATACAGCATTGAAAACAGCCGATTCCGGTTATTTAACACGCCGTCTGGTGGATGTAGCGCAGGATGTGATCATTACTGAAGTGGATTGCGGTACGGTCGATGGCATATTTGTCGAATCGATCGTAGAAAGCGGAGAAATCATCGAACCGTTCCGTGATCGGGTTGTCGGTCGTGTTTCTCTGGAAAGAGTTCGCGATTACGAGGGTAATGTGATTGTGGACGTCAACCAGGAAATCACGGAAACCTTGGCGAATGCCATACAACAGGCCGGTATTGAGCGCGTGAAAATCAGATCGGTGCTGACTTGTGAAGCCAAGCGCGGCGTCTGTGTAATGTGCTACGGACGAAATCTTGCGACTGGACGGCTTGTAGAACTTGGGGAGGCTGTAGGAGTTATTGCAGCTCAATCCATCGGCGAGCCCGGCACGCAATTGACGATGAGAACATTCCATATCGGCGGTACAGCTAGCCGTATTTCCGAGCAGTCCAGCTTGGATGTTAAAAACAACGGTTTTGTGAAGTTCGTCAACTTAACAACGATCCGTAACAAGCAGGGCGACTTTGTTGTTATGAACCGTAACGGGGCGATCACCATTGTGGATGAAAAGGACCGTGAGCGGGAGCACTACTCTGTGGTCTACGGAGCCCGCATGAAAGTCACGGATGGTCAACCTGTAACCGTGGGGCAGATTCTCGTTGAGTGGGACCCTTATACCTTCTCCATCCTTACAGAAACAGGTGGGACGGTCCACTTCAAGGATTTGGAAAAGGGCGTTACCTTGCATGAGGAGGTTGATGAAGTCACCGGCTTGTCGCGTTGGGTGGTCACGGACTCGCCTGATGAAAAGCGGGAGCCCGCACTCGTCATCCGCGATGAAAAGGGTAAAGTGGGCAAACAGTATTTGATGCCCATACGATCTCACCTCATGGTCATTGAAGAGGATCAAGTATCTCCGGGTGATGTCTTAGCCAAAATTCCTCGAGAAACTACAAAGACCAAGGACATTACAGGCGGTCTGCCTCGCGTGGTTGAACTGTTTGAAGCTCGTCGGCCCAAGGAACCTGCCGTCATTACTGAGATAGACGGCGTAGTCAGGTATGGAGAGGTTTCCAAAGGACAGCGAAAAGTCGTCGTTTCCAACGACGCCGGAATGGATCGAGAGTACTCGCTGCCCAGAGGTGTTCACTTGAGCGTCCAGGAAGGCGAGCGAGTGAAAGCTGGACAAGCTCTGATGGACGGGCCGCTGAATCCCCACGATATCCTCGCTGTGCTCGGAGAGAATGAATTGCAATCTTATCTGGTCAATGAAATCCAGGAAGTGTATAGATTGCAAGGTGTGAACATCAATGACAAGCATATCGAGGTTATCGTCCGGCAAATGATGCGCTGGGTAAAAGTCGAAGAAGTGGGTGAAACAAATTTTCTGGTTGAGGAGCAAGTGGATCGTTTCAGGTTCCGTGAGGAAAACGAGAAAATCATGGCAAACGGGGGCAGAGCTGCTACGGGTCGTCCTATGCTGCTGGGCATCACCAAAGCCTCACTCTCTACCGATTCCTTTATCTCGGCAGCCTCCTTCCAGGAGACTACCCGTGTTCTAACCGAAGCTGCGATTTCCGGGAAGGTCGATCATCTGCGAGGACTCAAGGAAAACGTCATTGTGGGGCGGTTGATTCCTGCCGGAACTGGCATGGAAGGATATCGCAACTTCCGCCTGCTGACCGAAGAACCTCAGCCGCAGGTAGAAGAAGTAACAGAAGGATTTGCGATGCCGCCAGCAGAGGAATTTTTGGACGAAGAGCGACCACAAGCCTAAGAATTTGAGAATAGAGGAAATACAGGGGCTCGACTACAAGTCGGGCCCTATTTTTGCTATTTTGAGCCTGAAGACGGGATTAATTTAAGCTTAATGCTGTTTGATTTTCCTTCACGCCTTTATCAATAATCAAACGAATAGGTCAATTTAAGCTGCAAGGAGCGGTCTCTTTCGCCATCTCGAGGACCCCCGACCTGGCGCCCTTCATTATAAACAAGGAAGAAATCATCACCAGGACGAAAGATGTAATTCAGGCGGAAATTCAGGCCGGCGAATGAATCCACATTATTATATTGAAGCGTGGTGGTGGTCAGCCATTGATTGCTGATGTTGTAAAAGGTGCGGAAATTAACCACATGATCTGTGGTTTCTTTTGGGCCAAAGGTGAATTTATGGATTTCGTAATCCGTCTCGAAGGCAAGGTTCTGATTGAATCTGAATCGCGGATTCACTTCATAAGTCATCAAATCTCCGCCATAGTATCCAGGTTCCGGTTCTACTACTAATGATCCGGAAATTCTCCGAGCAGGATTGGCGGTATATTGCATCCGCATATTCCACCAGCTATAAACGCCTGGACGAGCAATAATCCCTTCTTTAACACGAATCTCGAAGTCTCTCTTTAAATTTTCGTATCGTAAATGAGGAGATAGCAATAGAGCATCGCCGCTTTGAAACTCCATACGGTTTGAAAAATGTATGGATCTGGTCTCAAGGTTCCAATCGCGATCCGTGATGTAATCTAAACGGGGTGCAATGCGAATCTGGCGAATAAACCCGCCACCTGGCCGAGGCTTAATGCCAACAGTGGGACTCAACCTGCGCATGTTTTTGCGCGGTATAAAGCCCATGTCGTCTCTGAAATTCGGCTCAATCATTACCATATCTCCAGAAGCCACCCAGAAATCATCTTCCCATCGAATGGTTCCGTTGGAGATCCAGTCCTGCTCGGTATTTTTCAACTCGCTGGATTTTCCAAATAAAGCGGAAATAGTTAGGTATTTTTTGAAAATAAAATTGCCGTCAATTCCGTAAACCCGGTTATAGTCTCCTGATCCGCCCTTTTCCCGGTTGAGAAAAAAACCGCCAATGAAAGATCGGGCAAGAACATTCCTTTTCACACGAAGTACGCTGTAGTTACTTTCTGCAATAGAAGATGTATCAACAGTATCGGTTTGCACGTTCATTGCGCCGAGAGTGAATCCAGCGATATTTCCGGTCATGCGCGCCCCTGCTGTGATCGGCACCGGTATACGGGCACGCCCTTCGGACAATCCGATGGATCGCGTGTGGAAAATCTTCATGTCCGTAGTTCCTTCTGCTCTTGCTAAACCAAATTCGTAGATACCCGCTCCTTCGAGGAAAAATTCTCGCTTTTCTTCAAAGAACAATGGGAAACGATCCAGGTTGACTTGCTGATCATCCACTTCCGTTTGGGCAAAGTCTGTATTCCAAGTGAAGTCCGCCGTAAGGCTCGGCGTGATACGGTATTTCATGACCTCCATGCCCCAGTCAGAGGCATCTTTGAATTTCACATCGCTATTGAATTGATTGGCCGTGACGGAGTCTTTTCTTACTTTCTGCAACACTCCGCCTAGCAAGTAGGGCTTTACCCGAAACCGCATTCCGGTTTCTATGTTCTCAATACCCTGAACGTGTCCGGACTGAGACATGCTTTCGAGTTTGAATCCGCGCCGATAATTGGTCCAATAGGTTTGTTCATTTTTACGCTTGATTACTCTCTCAATATCCACACCCCATGCGCCGCCGCTCTCTTCTGGGACACGAAGACTTTTAAACGGTATGGCATATTCCGCTGTCCATCCGCCTTCGTGTTTCTGCGCGATAACATCCCATTTTTCATCCCAATTTTCGTTGAGGTTGTTGCCTTCGTCGGTGATTAAAGCATCGTATTGAGTTCCCAAAGGATTGGTGCGAAACATAAAGGCATTGCGATGATCATGGAATGTATCTATTACTAAGGTGATGTTGTCATCATTCTCGAGCTTGCTGTCCCTGCGACGATCTGTGGCCAGAATCGAACCTGGTTCCGTATCGTAACAAATCACACCTACATATAGTGTTGTCGCAGTATATAAGATACGGAACTCCGTTCGTTCCGTAGAAGGCTGTCCTTCCTGCGGGTCTTTCTGGTTGAATCCCAGTGCGATGGGTGCCTCTTGCCAAGCTGGCTCATCTAAATTTCCATCGAGAGTAACGGCTGATTCCGTACGGACTGCTCGAATACTCTTTCGACCATGAGTTCCGGCTTGATCAACGGCGCCATTTTGAGCGATTGCAACTGGAGCGATAAAAAAGCATGAAAATAACAAATGTATTATTCGTGACTTTAATTTAGCAATCCCATTCATCGACAAGACTTTGCCTCCAATACCTGTCAAATAAGACCATTTCTTAGACGAGTAACAGGTTGTGTAAATCCAGAAATTGATGATAGTTAGTATGTTATCTACAGCTTAGGCATAGATGCAAGCGAATTTACCAGGCAGCCAGCCTTCAGCTAAGTCATCATAAACAACGATAACTAATGAGTAGAGGCAAAAACATGCGGCGGCATCATTCGATGGAGAGGGAATCCAGCAGATTCATAAACTCGCTTTCACCCAAATGAAGAGTGGCTCTTGCATGCACTTCAAATGCAATTCCGTTTTCCAGCCATTGTGCGACTCTTTCGCCGTGGGGTTCTGAGACAGAGCCTGCGAGAACAGTCCTTTTCTCCAATGAAACAGTCCGAAGTCGAATTCCCATTCTCGCGTCAAGACCCGGCGCGATCCATAATGTTTTCTCGCTTTTTTCTTGCACTGCTCGAATCCAAATATTGTCCGTTAGATTTTCCTTGTGGCGGAATAACAATTGGTATTCCCAGTGGCGGCTGGCAGGCTCTTGACGAATGCCTGCGGAATCAAACTGGTAGCCGCGTGGGATAAGCTTGGGAAAATAAATGTTAGTAGGTAAGTCTGAAGTCTCTAGAGCCTTTCGATCATCATGCCACTGGCAACCAGTTATCAAATCGTAATTCCAGGGTCCTCTGCAAGGTCCTTTTCTGGCATAGTAACTCACGCGTGCAAATTGTAATGGAGCTATCAGATCAACTGCTTGGGGAACTTGCGGTTGCAAACCTTCCAGAAAGTTTCGGATTTCATGCGGATGAAACTTTCCATTTATCACGGATATTTCCAAGATGCCGCCATAGCGGTGAATACAAGCCGCCTCCCTGCCCTTATAATCGCGTCCAAAAAATCCCACAATCCCGCTGGCAACAAAAGGCCTCCCCGGACCTGTGAAATTGGTATCGCATGAAGTAGGAAGCCACCAGTCCTGAAAAAAGTGTTTGAGTCGGAAAGACCGACTCGGCCCTTCCACGAACATGCGCAGGCTGCTGGCATGATCGGCTGTCTCTGCCCGCACAGTAACAGCGCCCAGCTTACAGTTATCCGGGAAGAAAGTTGGTCGAAGAACTACAAAGTTGCACCAATCCTGCGCTTCCTGGAAACTGCATTCAAACGGTGCAGATGGGTTAAGTTTTATATTCTGATTGTCTTGATAGGCATTGCGCAAAAATTGGTGCATTGTTTCCATAGAAAGAGACTCTACACCGTAAAACTCGAAATCCCTTATATCATGTTTGTGGAGAGAATCGGAAACTCAAAAGGTCCGGCCAACAGTAAACCGGAAGGTGCTTTTTGGTTCTTCGTAGGCTTGGGGCGTGCCAAAGGCATCAATGGCTCCCTGGTAAGTGGCTTCATTCGGAAAGAAGGCGCGGTCAATCAGAGGCTTCGGAGAAATGTTCGTTCGCAAGCGCATCGGGTTATATGCCCAATACACTCGAAACGGAGCGTTCACAATTGGCAAAATAACCTGTAGTTCTATCCCTGTGGATGCTCTCCATTTCAAATTCGTATCCGACGCCAATTCTACTTGCTTCTGAAAATTCACATTCGGGAAATTATTGGCGAGTTCCTGCAAACGTTCGGGGGTAATTTCCAACTGGGATTTTTTCCAAGCAAAATTGGCTCCCTGGTCCCAGAAAGCTGAAAGTGAAACTGGACCGAAAAGCGGGATACGATACTCAACATTTGCAACCAGCTTCGTGTCACCGCCAGGGAACGTGATGCGATTAATTGGGATCGGCATGGTCTGCGCGGATTGGCTTTCCTGTCCGAGCTGATCCAGGCTCGTCGTGGTACGAGGTGTTCCATCTGGCCGCAAAACAGGCACAGCTCCCACGTCAGGAATAAATCCGATAGGGCTGATCGTAAAGTAATCAAAACCCCGAATATCTGTTTCTCCCCCGCCATAAAAGCGGGAAAATGGAGGAATTACGCGACCGCCATAGCCAGTTGTCGTGGAGGCTGTGAGATGCAGCCCGAATGTGCGACCACCACCGGTAAATGGCCGGAATGCTTTCAAGTCGATGGTCGGGCGGATCATTCTTACATTGCCACCCAAACCAGTAAGCTCCAAGCTGGCGAAGAAACTGGTTCCTCTGCTAGGCGTCAATGGATGATCTACAGTGTTATAGGTGAAGGTAGGAACAATCTTGCTAATACGGATACCAGCAAGGGAGTCCGTGCCTGCAAATCCATTGAAGTTGAGATCCTGGAAAAGCCGCTCTGAAACATCGCTGAATGTTGTGACTTTGCTGGATTCGTATCCATATGTAAAACCCAGCCGGGAAAAATAGCTGCTCAGCGGATAACTGGCAAACGCAGTAAATCCTGCGCTGCTCTGCCGATAGTTCTGAATGTTTTCACTTCCCAGCAGGTCAAAAATGGGTCGCACATCCTGGCCTGAAAAAATGGAGGCTTGGTCAGCTTCATTGAAATTAAATCTCCGTGAAAAAACGGAAACACCGATTTGCAGCGGGCGGTCGAATGCGTAAGGGTGAGTCACAGAAAAAAACAGATTTCTCTCAAGACTGCCTAGTTGCGCATCAAAGCTGAATGTTTCCCCGCGTCCCATGAAATTGTTCGTCTGGTAATTGAACCCTACAAAACTGCCTGTTAAGCCACTGACTCCGCCGGTGAAGCCAATAGCGTTTTTCCCTTTTTCTTTCACTTGAAGTGCAATGTCTACGGCGCCTGATCGGTTGTCGGGCTGCACGTTGGAATTTTCCGGCGTAAGTTTTTCGAAATAGTCCAGTTGATTCAGCCGCAGCAGGCTTAATTCCCAAAGACGACTGTTGAACAGAGAACCCTCCTGAACCATCAATTCTCTGCGAATCACTTTATCGCGGGTTGTCGAATTGCCTGTAAATTCGATACGCCGGACAGTAAATTGTTTGCCTTCCTCAACACTGAACACCATATTGATTTGGTGGTTTTCATCATCGATCTGAGTGTCAGGACTCGCCACAAAGTTGATGTATCCATATTCTCCATATGCATTCCGCATATTTTCAAGACCTTTACGAATCTGCGATACATCGAACAAATCTCCTTCGTTCATCGCAAACAGGGGCCGCAGGGCTGCGTCAGGTTGCGTGAATAGCGAGACGCCCTCAAACTTCATTGAACCAAGGTAATACTGCTCACCCTCTACGAGAGGAATTGTAATGTCTATCTTGCGGCCAGGACGGTTTGGATAAAGCCATGGAATGCGAAAAGCCCCTCCACCCGTAGCACGAGTGCTTATTTTAGGATCGTTGACTGAAGCCCGAAAATACCCATCGTCCTGGTAAGCTGCGCGGATTCGTTCTTGATCTTCATCTAATTTCGCTTTGTCATAGGTCTTACTGAACATCTTTTCAAATATTAAGGAATATGGAATACCAACAGGCCTCAGATTCTTCATTGACCGAGCCAGTTTCCCGCTTGACAATGCTTTGTTGCCTTCAAATTGAATCCGGCCAACCTTAACTTTGGGTCCTTCATCAATTTCAAAAGTTAGAGCAATCGAAGAAGGCGGTATATCCTTTGCATCCACAGTCACAGTAGCGAACTGCCGTCCCCGTTCCCCCAGTAATTGCTTCAAAACTACTTCGGCTCGCTTGATTCGAGTAGGATCGTAACGACTTTCCACCGTCAAGCCGACGTTTCTTTCCTTGAAGCGGTTTAAGATATCTGAATGGGTGACTGACTTGTTGCCCTTGTATTCGATGCTGCGGATGTTGGGTCGCTCTTTAACTTCAAAAGTAATGATTGTTCCGGTATCTCCGTCATCTGCGCGAAGAACAATATCGTCAAAGAATCCCGTGTTGAACAACGCCATGAAATCTCTGCGCAAGGCATTCTCGTTATATATATCTCCTGGTTGGGTCAATATGCGGCTTCGCAGAGTGGCCGCTGGCACGCGGCGGTTCCCTCGAAACTGAATGCTTTCAATAGTCTTTGGCGGGTTATCTTGCGCCCCCAACATTAGAGGGACGACAAGCATCAGAATACACAACTGAAACAGAGTTGCCCTTAGATGGGGGAATTTGAACATCCTTATGGATACCGCCTAGACAGAATAGTTTCTTTTTTAGCCACACATATGCATGGCGTAAATGGCCCACACTGCATGCCCATGCTATCCGATTCAAACTTGCGCGACAAACAAAGGCGTCGGTTCTGCTTCGCTGTCCACCAAGCGATAGTAGAGGCCGTCGCCTTCCAGAAATACTTCGAGAAATGCCGGTCGAGGCAATGTGCCCTGGATCAGCGCCTCAGAAAGCGGATCTTCGATATATCTTTGCAATGCCCTGCGCAGAGGTCTTGCTCCGTAGGAACGATCCATGCAAGTCTTTTCCAAAATCCAGCGTTCTGCTTCTGGCGTCAAGCTGATGGTAATTTGCTTGTTCACAAGGCTGTGGTTGATTTCGTTGACCATCAACTGAATGATCTGGATCAAATCCTCATCGCTTAGTGCATTGAATACAATGATTTCATCCAACCGGTTCAAAAATTCCGGATTGAATACTCTCTTGACCTCGCCGCGCACCAATTCCTCCACCTGCGCTTGTATGGCATCAGCCGCAGGTGGCTGAAAACCCATCTTGGCTTGCTTCTGAAGATAGCGCGCGCCAATGTTTGAGGTCATGATGAGTATGACATTCTTGAAGTCCACTGTGTTGCCCAAACCGTCCGTCAACTGCCCATCCTCGAATACTTGCAGCAGGATATTAAAGATATCGGGGTGAGCCTTCTCGATTTCATCTAGCAAGATGATGGAATAGGGCTGCCGCTTAACACGTTCCGTAATCTGCCCGCCTTCCTCGTAACCTACATATCCCGGAGGCGAGCCAATGAGTTTGGAAATGGAGTGCTTCTCCATGAATTCCGACATATCGAAACGGATCAAAGCTTTTTCGCTGCCGAACAGGAACTGCGCCAAACTCCGCGCCACTTCCGTTTTGCCAACACCGGTTGGTCCCAGGAACAAGAACGAACCAACAGGGCGGTTCGGATTTTTCAAGCCCGCTCGTGAACGGCGTATCGCCCTTGATAGCGCTGCGATTGCCTTTTCCTGGCTAATAATACGCTTATGCAGCTCTTCCTCCATGCGGATGAGCTTAGCCATCTCTTCTTCCTTGATGGAAGTAACTGGCACGCCGGTCCATCTGGAGACGACTTCTTCAATATCCTCTTTCGTTACCGTAGCGCCTGCGGATTCATCCAAATTGTATTTTTCACGCAATGCGCGCAAATTCTCGCGTTCCTTGCGCTCTTCGTCGCTGTAGAATCGCGCTTTCTCGAATTCATGCGTGGCAATCGCATTTTCCATTCGATGAACGATAAACTTGATTCGCTTTTGAATGTCTGCCAGCTCTTCCGGCAGAGCAGTCTGCCGCAATTTCACGCGGGATCCTGCTTCATCCAGCAGATCGATTGCCTTGTCGGGCAGGTAGCGGTCCGGAATATACCGATTCGAGTGATACACGGCAGCTAGCAAGCCTTCATCAGTGTAAGTAACAGCATGGAATTTTTCGTATCGCTCTTTGATTCCGAAGAGTATTTTAATGGTTTCCTCTTCGTTGGGAGGTGGCACTTTGACAGCCTGGAATCGGCGCTCCAGCGACCTGTCTTTCTCGATGGATTTGCGGAATTCCGCCGGGGTCGTTGCGCCGATGCACTGGATTTCACCTCGAGAAAGCGCGGGCTTCAGAATATTGGCGGCATCGAGCGATCCTTCCGCAGAGCCAGCGCCCACCAGCGTATGCAGTTCATCAATAAAGATGATGGCGCTCTGGCTTTCCATCAATTCCTTCATGATCGTTTTCAGCCGTTCTTCAAACTGGCCGCGGTACTTTGTCCCCGCTACAATCAGCGAAAGATCCAGCGCTAGAATGCGCTTATCCGCCAAAAAGGAAGGCACGTCTCCGTCTGCTATCCGTTGAGCAAGGCCTTCTACGATAGCTGTTTTCCCAACACCAGGCTCCCCGATCAATACAGGATTATTTTTGGTCCTGCGGCAGAGAATCTGGACTACGCGTTCCAGTTCTGCTTCGCGTCCAACCAATGGATCCAAAGTATTGTCCATTGCTGCTTGCGTGAGGTCGCGGCTGAATTCGCTGAGCAGCGAGCTTTCCTTCGGCCTGGAGCTGGAAACTTTTTCCGTCTGAGATCGCGCAATCTCCTCTCGAATGGTCGAAAGCCGCAAGCCTCGCTCGCGCAGAATCTCTGCAGCAAAGCACTTTTCTTCGCGCAGTAAGCCTAGCAGCAGATGTTCGGTTCCTATATGTTTATGGGATAGTCTCTCGGCTTCCTCAGCCGCATAGGCTAGCACTCTCTTGCATTCATGGCTTAAGGGGAGATCAACCGAAGTGGAAACCTTCTCGCGGATGGTGGCGTGTCCTTCAATCTGTTTTCGAATCGATTCAATGGACGCATGGGACCGCAGGAATCGGTTCGTCAGAGCTTTATCTTCACGCAACAGGCCCAGGAGCAGATGCTCGGTTTCAATGTACGGGCTGCCAAACTGGCTGGCCTCGTAACGGGCGAAAAAAATCACGCGGCGGGCTTTTTCTGTATATCGCTCAAACATGTCCGTTTCCCTTACTCCGCAAGCTCGCGGGATATGGGGGGATTAGGCCATAGAAGAATAAGAAGCTTCTTGCAGACGTCCGTTTTCTAGCTTCCATCCTCTGTCACATCGCTGAGCCAGGCTCATGTTATGCGTGACCACGAGTGTTGTAATTTTATCTTCCCGGTGCAATCCCTGCATTAACTCTATCGTCTGTTCTGCGGTTTTATTGTCGAGATTTCCTGTCGGCTCATCTGCCAGCAATAATTTAGGTTTTGTAATCAGGGCCCTTGCAAGTGCAACCCTTTGCTGCTCTCCCCCGGATAATTCACCAGTCCGGTGGTCTGCCCGCCCTACAAGATTAAGCCTCTTGAGCCATTCTTCCGCCTGTTTTTTTGCGGCAAGCCTTTGAACGCCACGGATCAGTAAAGGCATCATAACGTTTTCTAAAGCGCTAAATTCCGGCAACAGAAAATGGAACTGCCATACGAACCCAAAATCCCTGTTCCGTAGCGTATCCCTTTCCGTATCCGAAAGTTGCGAATACGGCCTACCTTCAAAGTATACTTCACCCTGAGTTGGACTGTCCAGCGCACCTAAGATATGGAGCAAGGTACTTTTTCCGCTACCGGACTCACCTGTTATGGCCACCATTTCTCCTGTTTCCACTTCCAACTGGAGGTGATCTAAAATCACGAGGTCCGACTTCCCGGAACGGTAAATTTTAGTTAATTCCTCCGTGCGTAATAAAGCTGCCATTTATTTAGATGTCAAAAACTTAGATCAAGGTTTTATATTTAGATTTAATCACCATTAAATTGAAACACGATTTCAATTCAATGGCTCCACTTGCACATTTCAACTGGAAACAGCAGAAATTGCTATGGTTATTCATATCTCAATGCTTCTGCCGGTGCGATGGCTGCGGCATTTCTCGCAGGATATATGGTGGCCAAAAAGCTGATGAATATGGCTACTACCGCCACCCAAATTCCGTCCGTGATTCTCGCATCAAAGGGAACATAGCTAATGGAGTAGATATTCGGATCCAAGCGCAATAGTTGGTATTTTCCGCCCAGCCAGGAAAGGATATACCCAGCGATTAAACCAAGTGCAGTTCCACTTGTGCCGATTAATACACCCTGAAAAAGAAAAATATTGCGAATCTGGCTGCGGCGTGCACCCATTGCGACAAACACAGCTATGTCACGGTACTTTTCCATTACCATCATGACCAAGGAGATGAGAATATTCAACGCTGCTACAAACACGATCAGACCGATTGTAATTACCGTTATAAGTCGCTCAAACCGCAAGGCGCTAAAAATGGCCCGGTTCTGATCCATCCAGTGGCTTGTGGCGAAATCGCTTCCCGCAGCTTGCTCTATGGCTTGTGCGATTGCAGGAGCCTGATAAATATCGTCGACTTTGAATTCCAAAACTGAAACAACCGGCCCAAGGTTCAAGAGTTGTTGGGATGCTTCCAGACTTGTAAAAGCCCAATTAGAATCGAAATCGTAAAAGCCTGAGTCGAAAATTCCCTCAACTCGGAAATAACGGTAGCGCGGAACCATGCCAAAAGGCGTTAGATTTCCTTGCGGGGTAGTTAGAAGTATTCTGTCGCCCACCACTGCTCCCAGCGTGTCAGCCATCATCCGGCCAATAACAACAGGGGGATCGTTGCTTTGGCTTAGGGGCTCCCCAAGCGCCTGTGCAGAGCCTTCGCGGATGGTTGCTAAAAGATTGCCAACGCGCGCTTCAGCCTGTGGATGCACCCCTTTCAATATCATTTGACTGGAACGATTTCCGAGCGAGGCAAGCACGGTGCCGTAAAGCGCAGGGGCGGAAGAAACTACACCAGGCACGGATGATAATTTGTCGAGCAGTTCTTGCGAATCGGTGATTCCTTCTCCATCCCGATGCAATAGATTGATGTGGGCTGTTGCTCCCAGTAGCCGGCCTTGCAGGTCCTGGCGAAATCCGTTATTGATTGCCAGAGCCACAATCAACGACATGACTCCTGCTGCGATTCCCAGAACGGATATTGCTGTGATAACAGATATCACAGCGATCTTACGTTTTGCCCTGAGGTATCTTACGGCGACAAAAAACTCAAAGCTCATGACCCAGTAAGCTCCTGATCAGCTCTATCGCTGGAATCCATTGTAGGACAAAATTGTTCGGTAGTCTTTGTGTGATAGGCGGGAAATCGAGATAGTTAAAGCTTCAGGATTATTCCTGGATGACGAAATTTCAATCTGTCTCCGAATCCGCGGGGACTTCTGGGCGCATAAGTGGAAAGAGGATTACATCGCGGATAGAACGCGAACCGGTTAATATCATCGCCAGGCGATCAATGCCGATGCCTTCACCCGCTGTCGGCGGCATCCCATAGCTCAGCGCCCGGATGTAGTCTTCATCCATTTCATGAGCTTCCGCGTCTCCCTTCTCTCGAAGGGCCATCTGCATTTCAAAGCGTCGGCGCTGTTCATCCGGGTCATTCAGCTCACTGTAAGCGTTGGCGATTTCCATTCCTGCAATGTATAGCTCGAATCGCTCCACCCATCCAGGCTCATTGGCTTTGCTTTTTGCCAGAGGAGAAATTTCCACCGGAAAATCATAGATGATTGTTGGCTGTATTAATTTCCGTTCGCAGACAGCTTCGAATAATAACGCTAACGCTGCCCCATGGGAGATCCCCCCCGACGGATTTGCAAGGTCCGGCACCGGCACACGGTCCAGTTCAGGGAACATCGAATTCCAGTTTTTGATGAGGTCTGCGGTGCGTTTCTCATCGGACAGTTCATCCAACTGTGGGCGGGTGGCATCGTCCGGCCAGAATTGGCAGATGGCTTCGCGCAGAGAATATCGGCTGATATTGTCAAAATCAATGATGTGATCTCCGAACTTAATTTCCTTCGTGCCGCAGGTCTGCATGGCAAGTTCCGGCAGCAACTCTTCCGTCAGCGCCATCAAGTCCATGTAATCGCTGTAAGCCTGATAGAACTCCAGCATCGTGAATTCCGGATTGTGTTGTGTCGAAATGCCTTCGTTGCGAAAATTGCGATTGATTTCATATACCCGGTCCAATCCGCCAACTACCAGACGCTTCAAATAAAGCTCAGGAGCTATGCGCAAAAAAAGATCAATGTCCAAAGCGTTGTGGTGTGTGCGGAATGGCTTCGCCGTAGCGCCTCCTGGAAGCGGCTGCATCATGGGCGTCTCCACCTCCACAAAGCCACGCTGGTCAAAAGCAGAACGCAACGCCCGGATCAGCCGGCTCCGGGCAAGGAATACACTGCGCACTTCCTGATTGGCTAGCAAATCAAGATAGCGTTGCCGATATCTCAGCTCTAGGTCTTGCAGTCCGTGCCATTTTTCGGGAAGCGGCAATAGGGCCTTCGACAGCATAATAAAATCCGTGACGTGCAGTGACATTTCACCTGTGCGAGTCCGAAATAAATATCCTTCTGCTCCGATAAAGTCTCCGAGATCGAGCAGTTGATAGAGTTCAAAGCCACGGTCTCCGACTGCATCTTTGCGAACGTAGACCTGCAAACGCGCATCGCTTTGCGCCAAGTCTGCAAAGCCTGCTTTGCCGTGTCCGCGGATTGCTTGTAAACGGCCGCACACGCGAACGATGGGCTTTTCCGCCATCAACTCCTCAGCGGTTTTGGAAGAAAACATTTGCAGGATTTGCGGCAAGGTATGCGTGTAGGCAAACCGATGCGGATAGGTCAAGTAACCCAGCGCTTCAATCCGCTTCAACTTCTCCCGGCGTTGTTCGGCAAGTTCTTGTTCGAATGACAAGGGCTTATATCCTCTGACCTGCTACGCCTTTGCAAGAATTACTTTCTAAGGTTAGCAAGACATTATAGGGAGGCTGGTCGGCGAGCGTCAACCATGGAAGTCGATTCCAGCAATGCCAGTGACTTCCGTGCGATGGTTGTGACGGGAATACTTTTCAGTTGTTTCGGATTGATCCATTGTGATTGCCGTATAACTAATTTGCGCTCCAAACGAGCATTGTAAACATCGATCACAATTTTGTGATGAGTAATAGTATGGCGTATTTGACCTACATGATCGGTCAGTAAAAATCTTTCGTCATTGAAACCTGCTTCCCATGTGGGGGGATGCCAGAAGCCGGGCATCCAAGGGGAATCAGGAGGGTTTTGGGTCAGCAGAAGCTGGCCTTTTTTGTTAAATACCAAGGCGGATATGTAGTGTTTGGGTTTCGGTTCCCTCGGTTCTCTCGGTTCCGGGTAGTTTTCCACAGCATCCTGTGAAAAAGCCAGGCAATGGCGGCGGACTGGACAGGTTTTGCAGGAGGGACGGCGGGGCAAACAAACGGTTGCGCCGAGTTCCATCATCGCCTGATTGAAGTCGCCGGGACGGGAATGAGCAAGGAGAGCATCGGCCCGGTTCAATAGAATCTTTTTCCCTGAGTTTTTTCGGAAATTGTCTGAAATTGTGTACAGGCGCGAGAGCACCCTGGCCACGTTGCCGTCGAGAACTGCTACTGGAACATCGTATGCAATGCTGGTGACAGCACGAGCCGTGTACTCCCCCACACCGGGAAGCCGCAAGGATGCTGCGACATCTTCTGGAAATTTCCCGTTATGCTCACGGAGAATGACACGAGCAGCTTTTTGTAGGTTTCGCGCCCGCGAGTAATAGCCGAGTCCACTCCAAGCGGCCAGAAGTTTTTCCTCTTTGGCGGTGGCAAGAGTTTTCATTGTGGGGAATGTTTTTAGAAATCGTTTGTAGTAATCAATGACTGCTTGCACGCGGGTTTGTTGCAGCATAACTTCAGATATCCAAATGCGGTAGGGGTCTTTGGTTTCTCGCCAGGGGAGCTGGCGGCGGTTTTGGTCATACCAGGCGAGCAGCGATTTCTGGAAGTTCGTTTTACGAATCATAAATGGCCCAGCAAGCGAGACAAAAGTGCGACGGGCAAATCCGGCACGAGAAACGACTGAGGGTTGCCCGCCGCGCGTGCGACTTCTTCCGCCGCGCGATAGCCGCTGCGCACGGCCCCTTCCATGGTGGGAGGCCAACCACTGGCGGTCCAGTCGCCGGCCAGGAAAAGGTTTCGCAACGGAGTAATAGGGCCGGGCCGGAAATCGTCAGAGCCTGCGGGGAAAGACAGAGTGGATTTAGTTTCTTTGACCACCACCGCTTTCAAGAGTTTCGCATCGCGGACTTTCGGCAACAACTCTCGCAATTCGTTCAGCACAAGATCAAGGACTTCCTCACGCTTCATGGGGATCAGGCTCCGCGAGGCGCTCACGACGAGTTGCAGATATTGCGGCGAGCTGGGTTTTCGCGAAATCGCCGATTTATTGAAAATCCACTGGATGGTCCGGCCCAGCACGGCGGCATAAGGAAGGTCGGTTACAGGGTTCTCAAACCAGAGATGAATACCGGTGATCGGAGACCAATCGAGATTTGTGAATCGCTCCAGGAAATTCCATTCGCGGGGCAGGGGTTTTGGGAGCAATGAAATCAAGGCGTCCGGCGGAATGGCGCTGATGAAGAAATCCGCTGGTTTTTCTTCACCGCTCCGCAGACGCAACGCGCGAATCGATTCCTGCGAAACTAGAAATTCTGCTGCGGGAGATTCCAATTGCAGCGAGCATTTCTCTCGCAACAACTTGCCGGCATACAGTTCGCCGAGCGAAACCGTGGGCACGCCCATGCGATAACCGCGCTGACTGCGCAGAAACGATTCACGAAAAACCTGGAAGGATGGGCGAGTGGAGAGCCGCTCAATGTCTTCATTCAGCGCGCTGGTGAGAATGACGCGCCAGAAATATTCGATGGCTGCATGGGTCTGC
>MEKX01000093.1:28546-29660 GCA_001767075.1 Acidobacteria bacterium RIFCSPLOWO2_12_FULL_54_10
TGCTGATGGTAGAAAGACCCTTTGGCCCTAAAAAAAGAAATTGGTTATAAAAACGAATCTGCCGGGCGACTCCGGTACGTTCAAAAAAATCTATGAGATTGGTGCAACATCCCAAAAGGACATGCTGGCAGTTGTCGATTGGCTCTGGTTCACCCGGCGGCAAAAAAGAAGAGGCGCGGCCGCCAAGGACGGGTCGCTTTTCGAAGATATCGACGGCGAAGCCGGACTCGGCCAAGCGCACAGCGGCAGCTAAACCCGCCAGACCACCGCCGATGATAATTACGGGAATTATATAGTTAAATCTCCGGCTCAGGCATCAATGCCGAGAATCATTACCGGGATATCAATATCTGCGACTCCACGATTTTCCAAGTCCCAAACGAACTGCTCAAAATAGGAAACACCTGTGGACATTTCATCAGCAAACTTCTTGATGGGAACTATTTCTACACCAGCATCAATATGACCCAAATTCTTAAAGATGGTCATCTTGGCACAGACGTTGTAGACCATGAAAGAGTACTTGCCGAATTGCAATTCGATTCCGAGCTTGTTCTTGACGAAATCCATCTCCCGGAATACACCACGGCTAGGAAATCTTGTCTAAGCGGCATTCAAAAAGTTGAACGTCGTCCTCCCCTAAATTTCTCCCTTTACGAAGCTGCCTCAAATAGGCTCTCGCCTCTTTGAGGCGCCGAAAACACTTAGCTTCCACGGCTACACCACATACAACGTCGACTACTGTATAAACCTTCATCGTTGCCTCCACGTTATTCATGGGTGTCTCCCTTGGAAACGCGCATGTGCCAGTCAAGAACATTGGAGTACTCAAGAAAACTCGTAAGCTCGGAAAGTCCACTCTTTCTGAAAGTGGGCCGGAAGAGTTGCCGAGAGAAAAGAGAGCGTCTGGTCTCGTTTGAAACAATAGAAAACCGGGAAACTTTTGGGTCAGTCAGGAGTATGTCATTAAAGCGCAGAAGCCCGGAGTACACTGTGGTCGAGTGTTCCACTTCAAAGAGGCCTTCAATCGTCTCACCTCCGCGTGCTATCCATATCACGTCAATCTCGGACAATATTCCTTGAATTTGGTCAAACCCGGATGGGATGCTGCCTC
>MEKX01000094.1 GCA_001767075.1 Acidobacteria bacterium RIFCSPLOWO2_12_FULL_54_10
CTTGCGAATGTAATTCTCCACAGCGAGGGGAATCAATCCGCTCAACGGTTCGCCCGCAGCGGCCATGCGGCGTATCGCCGAGGAGGATACATCAGCATGAACGGATGCCAGCAAATGAATTTTGGTTCGCCGCAGAGGGATGCAATCCGTCGCGGCAGGCCCGATGCGCAACTCCTGCGGAAGAATCTGCTCAATTTTCTCGATGGCGAAACCAGGGCGGCTGGCTACAATAAAGTCGCACGCATCCAGCAGTTCCTGCCATTTGTACCACTGGGGGATGTCCAAGAATGCGTCTGCTCCAATGAGATAGAACAAACGGTCGGACGCGGTTAGCGATGCCATTACACGGCGCACGGTGTTGATGGCAAAGTTGGGTTGCCCGGAACTTGCCTCCGGCGATTCCAACAGTGAAGGCACGAATCGCGGTTCTCCATCGCAGGCCAGAGCAACCATAGCGTAACGATGCGCAAACAATGTCAGTTGGCCCGACGGTTTGTGAGGAGGAACGTTGGCTGGCACAAAAAGAATTTGATCCAAATGAAAAGAATCCACAGCAGAGCGCGCAGCAGCCAAGTGTCCGGAATGAACCGGATCAAATGTTCCGCCGAACAGCGCCAGATTCACTCGCTCTCCTCCTGCTCCGGAAGCAACCCGCTCTCCGTGAAATGCGATTCCATTTCCGGAGCATCATCGGTGTGCGGCAATTCGAGCAGCATTTTCCAAATGCCCAATTTCAACTGCTCGATGCCTTCGCCAGTAGCCGATGAAACAGGAAATAGTTGCAGATGCTCGCGAGCAGCCAAGGCTTGAATCGCCCGCAAACGGTCGCCGTTCCCAGCCATATCAATACGCGATGCGACCAGCAGCATGGGGCGGTGAGACAGGTCCGGCTGGAAGCTTCCAAGTTCAGCCAAAATAATTCGATAGTCGTGCTCGGCATCGGGACCAGCCAATTCACTGGCGTCGATGAGGTGAACCAACAGGCGAGTTCTCTCGATGTGGCGCAGGAAACGAGTTCCCAAACCGTGGCCGAGGTGCGCTCCCTCAATGAGGCCGGGGACATCGGCAGCGACGAAACTCGCATCATCACTGACTCGAACCATGCCAAGCACCGGCTCCAGCGTGGTGAATGGATAATCGGCAACCTTAGGACGCGCGGCGGAGATGCGGCTGAGGAGAAAAGATTTTCCAACGTTGGGAAGGCCGACGATACCGACATCGGCGAGCAATTTCAGCACCATGCGCAAGCGCCGGAATTCGCCGACCTCACCCGGCTCAACCCTGCGCGGAGCCTGATTGGTGGAGGTGGCGAAACGCGCGTTGCCGCGCCCGCCGCGGCCGCCACGAGCGATGATGAATTGTTCCCCTGCGTGAAGAAAGTCGTGCAATTTCTCGCCGCTATCTTCATTGATGATGACGCAGCCCACAGGGACGCGCAGCAGAAGGAAATCACCATCCTTGCCTTTGCGTTTGCTGCCTTCGCCGTGCCGGCCGCGAGGCGCTTTGTGTTCGGGGTTAAAACGAAAATGCAGGAGCGTGTTGTGCTGCTGGGAGCTTTCCAGAATGATGTCGCCGCCCATGCCGCCGTCGCCGCCGCTGGGACCTCCGCGGGGGACATACTTTTCCCGACGGAATGCCATGCAGCCGTTGCCGCCGTCGCCGGCCTTGACGGTGATGACAACTTCATCTACAAACACGCGTGTGGCGACCCTCCGATGATCGCAGGGAACAGAAACAAGCGAACGCGCTGGTGGGAAGAATTATTCCGCTGCAGCCTGTTGCGGCAAAATGGATATAAACTTACCAAGGCGGCCTTTTTCACGGAACTGGACGAAGCCGGTGATTTTTGCGAAGAGCGTATCATCCTTGCCCCGGCCTACATTGTCGCCAGGCTTAATCGGCGTGCCGCGCTGGCGGACCAAGATGGAACCTGCCGAAACCAACTGGCCTCCGAACCGCTTAATGCCAAGGCGCTGGGCATTGGAATCCCTGCCATTTCGAGAACTGCCTAAACCTTTTTTATGTGCCATACGAATCCTTTGTAGTCCGCATTATTCAAGCGCTAAACGGTGATGCGTTCTACTTTCACTTCCGTGAAATTCTGCCGGTGGCCCTGAGTCTTTTTGTATTGTTTTTTCCGTTTGAAATGAAACACCAATATTTTCTTAGCCCGGCCATTACGAATAATCGTCGCTTCCACTTTAGCTCCGGCTGCGGCCTTGCCGACGAGAAGCTTGCCATCGTCTTGCGACACTGCGAGCACGCGGCCAAAATCGCCGACGTCGCCGATTTCTGCCGTTAGCGTCTCCACGCGGATGACATCTCCGGGAGCGACGCGATACTGCTTTCCACCCGACTCAATTACGGCGTACATGAATACCTCCAACTGCGATTGCTGATCTAACCATTATAAGGATGGATTGGCAGCGGCGTCAAATGGTGAGTGCATGGCAAAAGGAAACATCGGAGCGTGACGGCCTATTGCGGCGCAAAGGCAAGTAGCAAGCGGGCCGGATGATGAAATGGAGGTCAGCGGCTTTGGAGCTTGCGGGCGCGGTCGCGAACTCGCGTGGCATCTTTCTCGCGACCCAACTTTGCGTAGACATCCGCGAGAGCTTGGAGCGGGCCGGAGAGTTGCGGATCGTTTTTTCCGTATGCTTTTTCCGCCAGCGATAGCAAGCGGTTGAGCAACGGCTCCGCTTCGGAGAAGCGATCGCGACTCTGATACAGAGTCGCCAGATTGCCGAGCGTAGTCATCATGCGAGGGCTATCAGCACCATAAGCTTTTTCCTGCAAAGATAAAGCGCGCTTCAAATGCGATTCAGCTTCGTCAGGTTTGTTCTGAGCTTCATACAACAGCGCAAGATTATTCAAATTCATAATCACAGCAGCATGAGAGGGGCCTAGAGCGCGCTCGCTGACTTCGAGAGCGCGTTTGTAAAGAGGCTCCGCCAAATCGTATTTCTCCTGCGAACGATATAGCTCCGCCAAATTGCTCATCGTTGCGCTGAGCGGCGCGCTGTCCTCTCCGTACGCTTTGCGATAGATGCCCATCGCCCTTTGATAAAGCGGTTCCGCTTCCACAGGCTTTTTGAAAGCCGCATACAGCAGCGCAAGATTATTCAGCGACTGCGCGAGATCGGGATGATCGGGCCCAAGAAACTTTTCGCGTATCGAGATTGCTCTGCGATACAGCGGCTCGGCCTGCGCGTAGGAACTCTGCATGCGATACAACTCACCAAGATTGTTGAGCGCGGAAGCGACCAATGGATTATCGGGACCGACTTCAGTTTCGGCCATGCGGAGCGCGCGCTCGTAGAGAGGCCGTGCTTCATCGAAGCGGCCGAGGAGCCGGTACATCTCGGCGAGGTTGTTGAGGCTGGTGGCGACGCTGAAATGAGTCGGACCGAACGTGCTCTCAGCAACGCGCAGAGCTTGCTGCGCGACGGGGATGCCCTCTTCGTAACGGCCATTGCGGTACAACTCGGCGAGCTGCTGATTGAGGCCGTCCCAGCGTTCCTGCTGAGCGACAAGCGGGATGGAGAGAACGGAAAGCGCGAAGGCAAAAAACAAAATGAAACATGAAAAGTTTTTTGAGCAAGATTTCATAGCAGCACTCACGTAAGGAAGTCACTTTCAATTTAGCACAAACAAGAGCAGCTAGGTCAGAGAAGTGAGGAGCTGAAGGCGTCTCATCGGATGAGTTACTGCCATTGCTGGTGATCGGTTCCCTCGGTTCTCTCGGTTCCCTCAACAGACTCGTTTCCCTAGGTTCCCTCGGCAGCATCGGAAGCCTCGGAACAGTTTGATTGCTCTAGGAGGCGGAGTCGGTGAAACTCGGCTTGTATGACGGACGCGGCACACAACAGAGCGAAACGAAGCGACGAAATGAAAGCAGAAATAGTCACAGAAAAATTCCAGAACATCGAATGCGAAGCGCAGGGCGGAGCGATTCTGCCTGATCCCACGAAGCCGATTGCGGAGCAGGCAACGCTGACGCTGCTGGCGTTGTGCCTGTTCGGAGAAGCGCGCGGCGAAAGCCGGGAAGCGATGTGCGCGGTGGCGCAGGTGATCATAAACCGTGCGCGGTACGCACATGCGGTGTTTGGATCGCGGAGAAACGCGGGATTCGAGGAAAATCTGCGCCGCGTGATCTTAAAACCCAAGCAATTCTCTTGTTTGCAGCCGGGAGACGCCAATTACGGCAAGTTGCTGAAGCCGCACAAGTTCGAAGAACCGGCGGTATGGGAAAAGTGCCTGGAATGCGCCGAGCAAGCGATGAATGAAAAAGATTGCGAAGATATGCTGACTGCGAACAGCGACCACTATTTTGATGATTCGATCTTACCACCCGCCTGGGCTCATCCCGCCAACAAGACGGTCAAAGTTGGGCGGCTGAATTTCTACCGGCTGTATTTACCTTCCCATACATCCTCCCACAGGCGACCGGAAGGCAAGCCAGCAGAAATGCCGCCCGACCCGTTCCCTGCCACCAAGCCTGGAACCGGGCACTCCGGAGCAACGCGAGCTACGGCTCGGCGAAGCCGGATGCTGGCTGGTTCGGGGTCCCGCCCACACACGAGCGCGCCCGCTCCTTCCCATGCCACTGTTTTGAACAGTCAACACCGATGGGAAATTCGGAGCGGGTGGCTCGCCAGTCTCGCGCTGGCAGCAGCCAGCGTGCTATTGGCAGGTTGCTCGGAGCTGGAGCGGACGGCCTATCAGACGCTGACGGTGACGAGATCGGAGTACGAGACGGTTCAGCAGCATATGGTGGAGGCATCGTTGCAGGGATTGATCACCGACGAGCAGTGGAAACGATTCGCGCTGGCGGGCAACCGCTTTATTCTGGCGCACAACGCAGCCGTGGACGCTTTTGTGCTGTGGAGCAATGCAAAAAACAAGAATGCCCAAGAGAATTTGGCGCTGGCCGTAGTGGAGCTTCCGCGATTGATTCGCCAGTTAAACGAATTGGTAAGGAGTTTTGAGCCGCCCGAAGAGGCATCGCCAGTGGAGCCAGCCAAGGCAGAGGGAGAAATGACGACGGCGTCGTGGAGGCAACAATGGCGCTGAGCGAAAAGCAGCTTCGATGGATTGAGGAAGGGCTGCCGCCTGCAATGATCTGCCATGACCGTGGAGGGAGATAACGATGGCACTCAGTGAAAAACAACTTCGGTGGATTGAAGAGGGTATAAGGCTAGCCGTGGCGACGGTGATCGCCGCGGTGCGAGCCAACCGGGACGAGGAAGAAATGGATTGGAGCAAATTGCGGATTACGGAGACACCGGAGCAGGTGCGGGAGAGGGTGAAAAGCAGGAGGCAGGAGTAGAAGCAAATCCTAATTGAAAAACAAATTCTAAATCCTAAACAGATTCAAAATTCGAAGCACAAAATACAAAACGAAAAAAGCCCACGGCACTAAGAGCGTGCCGTGGCTACCAAAAATGTTCAGTGACCGCCTGCTAGAGTGTGTGACGCGGATGCGGATTGTGGCTGGGAAAACGGCCTACGGCTGGTTTGAAAAGCGAGCAATGAAACAAGGGTAACGGGAAACAACTCATGGACAAGGCAGCGTCACCGCAAACGATTTCACAAGCGCCAACAAGTCAGGCGATCAAGAGGGCAGCGATGCCGGCGGCGGGAGCTGTAGTAGGCACGTCATTGATGGTGCTGTTGGTGGAGCTGGCGCGTTCGGGGGCCTTGGAACAGTACAAAGAGTTGCTTGCGCCACTGATTGGATGGGGGCCGGGGCTGCTGATCGTAGCAGGGTTCTTGTGGCTGGCGCACAGTTACATGCCACCGTTTTTGGAATCGCAGCGCGCAACAGCCACAGCGTTGCAGAAATTGGCCGACACGGTGGAGCACAGCTCGGATAGTCAGCACGACCTGGTGCTGGCCATAGCAGGTGAACTCCGACAAGCTGGAACAACTGAGGCACCTGGTGGCGGAGTTGCAGGACCAAGTGGAGGAAAGGAATTGAGGGGGAAATGCAGGAGTCAGGGGACAGGAAGCCACTGCGTGGCGGCCATGCGCTCGGCTCCCGATGGTCGCCTCGCGAGGAACGCAACTTTTGGCACGGATTATTTATGCCCTGACGAAAGCAATGGAAGATTCCTCGTTGCGCTCGGAATGACGGTAATGGGGAGTGAGGGGGGGGAGTGAATGAGACGAAAAACGATAACCTGCCCGCTTGCTAACGCGCGCGGCTCGGAAAAGCCCACGGTGAGGAAAGCGCTCACCGTGGCTACCAAACCTGCTTGTTGCCCACCTCGACAGTGCTACTGGCAGGAAGCGGGAATGGGGAGAGACGCTCAAGGAGGACAGACAGAATGACCGGCAACGAAGGGAGAACGGCGCTGCAGCACGACCTGAGAAGGGGAGAAATCATCTGGGTGCTGAAGCAGGATTACCCGCATGCGGTGACGTTCCGCCTCCTGCAACTGGCGTTGCGGGACCGCAATGTGCCGCTCGGGAAGAAAGACCTGGAAGGCTACCTGAGCTATCTCGAAGAGGGCGGATTCGTGCGCTGCGAGCGAAGAATCGACGACGAGGACATCCGGCAAAAGATTCTGTCGGCGTCGCTGACGGCGAAAGGATTGCTGCTACTGGATAGAAAGATCGAGGACGCGGGAGTGCAGTTTTGAAGAAGCCTGCCGCAAAGCGGAAAGCAGCGCCCAGAGGGAGCGAGTCTTCCGTAGAGGCACTGAGCGAGCGGGCCAGAATGCTGGTGGCGCGAATGCTGGATGAAGGGGCGGCGCCGGGTACGATCACGCAGGCTGTGCGCAAGGAGACCCATGAGCAGCCGACGATCCTGGCGATCACGAATTATGCGCGGCAGTACCGGGCGGCGCAAAAGCATCGCAGCGATGCGCGGAAGTGCACTGGCCTGCTGATCGAGCAGATCCAGCGGAAGGGCTGCGAAATCACGGACCTGCTGCGGGCGGCGTTGATGGAAGCCTTTACGCACATTGCCGAGAGCGGAAAGACGCATGAAATCAATCTGCTGGATTGGGACAAGGCTGAGCGGCAGCGGCGCGAGCTGGCGCTGAAAGAGCGCATGACCAACCTGGCCGAACGTCGCGTGCTGGCGAATGAAAAACGATTGAAGCTGGAAGCGGAAAAGATGAACGCGACGCTCGACAAGCTCGACAAAAAAGCGCGGCAAGGGCGGTCGCTGGGGCCGGAAGACCTGAAACGCATCCGGGACATCTACGGGCTGGGTGAAGCGTGCGGAGAAGATGAAACAGGGAGTGGGGAGTAGGCAATGGGGATTGGCAGACAAGGACTGGAGAAACGCAAAAGCAGATTCCTCGTCGCTGCGCTCACTCGGAATGACGAAAGGACAAGCCCACGGTGAGGAAGGCGCTCACCGTGGCTACCAAAACAAGAATATAACCAGCCCGCTTGCTGACGCGCGCGGCTCAGAATGACAAACCTCGACACACGAAGCGTGCCGTGGCTGCCAAAACAACGTGAACGCAAATGAATAAAAAAACGATTGCATCGGGCAATAGGACGGTTATGGGAGTGACGCGAGTGAAGAAGAAGAGCGCGGGCAGCGTGCCGCTGTATCCGTACCAGAAGCGGTGGGTGGCGGACGGGACGCGGTTCAAGATCGCGGTGAAGGCGACGCAGATCGGGTACAGTTTTGCGGCGGCGCTGGAGGCGGTGTTGGATTGCATCGGGCGGCGGACGCTGTGGATTGTGTTGTCGCGCGGCGAGCGGCAGTCGCTGGAATTCATGCAGAAGGCAAGAGAGCACGCGCTGGCATTGCGGCACGCCGACTGTGTGCTGGAAGAATCGTTCTTCAGCGATACGCGCATCCAGCAGCACGAAATCCGCTTTCCGAACGGGTCGCGCATCATCGGACTGCCGGCGAATCCGGACACGGCGCGGGGCTACACGGGCAACATGATCCTGGACGAGTTCGCGTTTCATCAGCAGGACCGCGAAATCTGGGCGGCGGCGTTCGGGAGAATCTCGCGCGGGGATTTGAAGCTGCGCGTGATCTCAACGCCGAACGGCGAGCGCGGGAAATACTTCGAGATCGCCAAAGAAGCGGGGCTGACGGAGATGGCCGGAGGCGAGGGGCCATTCTATCGCACAAGCGAGAAAGGCTGGTCGGGGCACTGGTGCGACGCGCGGTCGGCGGTGCGCGACGGCTGCCCGATGGACATCGCGATGCTGAAACAGGCGATTGGAGACGAGGAGACGTGGGCGCAGGAGTACGAATGCGCCTTCCTGAGCCAGAGCGAGAACTACATTGCGATGGATTTGATCGGGCCGTGCGTACACGCAGAGGCAACGACTACACTGCCCTCGAATGTGACGGCGGCGAGCGGACGGGAATTCTATCTTGGGTATGACGTGGCGCGGGTGGAAGACCTGGCGGTGCTGGCGGTGGTGGAAAAATGCGGCGACGTGTTTTGGACGCGCGCGCTGGTGGAGATGCCGCAGGCGACGTTCGCGACGCAGGAAAAGATTCTAGGCGACTACCTGCCGCTGTGCCG
>MEKX01000095.1 GCA_001767075.1 Acidobacteria bacterium RIFCSPLOWO2_12_FULL_54_10
CTTGGGCTGGCTGTAGCCGGGGCGGTCTGCATCGGCAAAGAGTTCGCGGCGCACGTTGGGGAACACCCGCCAGTAGGGAGCGAGGCCGTCGATGTCGCGGTTCGGAATGCCGCCCTTGAGGTGCGCTTCAATGTCCTGCAAGTCCTCCGGCTCGGTGCTGTTGATGTAGTGCGGCAGATTGAGGTTGAAGTCGTTGGACTCGATCTCGGCCAGCGGCACCATGCGCGAATACTTGGGCGTCTCCACCTGGCGGTTGAACGTATCCACGATCTTGTGGATGTCTTGGGCACGCAGTCGGTTCTTGGGGCCGTCCTTGATGAAGCCCTTGCTGGCATCGACCATGAAAATGCCCTTGCGCCCGGCTGCGCCTTCCTTGTCCAGCACCAGAATGCAGGCCGGGATGCCGGTGCCATAGAACAGGTTGGCGGGCAGGCCGATGATGCCCTTGATGTATCCCTGTTTGACGATGCGCTTGCGGATGACCGCCTCCGCACCGCCGCGGAACAACACGCCGTGGGGGTGAATGACCGCGCCCTTGCCGGTGCTCTTGAGCGACGTGAGGATGTGCAGCAGGAAGGCGTAATCGCCATTCTTGGCCGGCGGGATACCGTACTCGAAGCGGCGATAGAGGTCGTTGGCCGGGTCGAGGCCGGTCGTCCACGCCTTGTTGGAGAACGGGAAATTGGCCACCACGAAGTCGAAGGTCTTGAGCCCACCGTCGGCGTTCTTGAAGTGCGGGTGCGCGAGCGTGTTGTCCTGCCAGATTTCGGCCGTGGGGCAGTCGTGCAGCACCATGTTCATGCGCGCCAGGGCGGAGGTAGCGTTGTCCATCTCCTGACCGTAGATCGTGAGGTCGAGGCCGGTGCGACCTTTGGCCTCGTCGTGCGCCTTGAGCAGCAGGGAGCCGGAGCCGCAGGTGGGATCATACATGGTTTGTGCACCGCTGACCGCCCGGCCCAGATCGATGACCATTGACATAATGCGGGAAACTTCCGCCGGGGTGTAGAACTGGCCCTTGCTCTTGCCAGACTCGGTAGCAAAGTGGCGCATCAGGTATTCGTAGGCGTCGCCGAGCAGGTCGTCGCCCTCCGCACGGTTGCGGCCGAAATCCAGCCCCTCAAAGATAGCGACCAGCTTGGTCAGCCGGTCCACCATGGCCTACGCCTTGCCGAGCTTTTCCTCGTCGTTGAAGTCGGCGACGTTGATGGCGCCCTTGAGGCTGTCGTTGGCGTCGGCCAGCTTGCCGATGATCTTGTTGACGCGGTCGCCAATCTCCTTGTCGCCCTTGGCGGCCACCATGTCGGCAAAGCCGCCACCCGCGGGCACGTCGATCAGGGCGCTGGGATCGCCGGCGTATTTGTCGGAAACGTATTTGACGAACAGCAGGACGAGGACGTAATCCTTGTACTGGCTGGCGTCCATGCCGCCGCGCAGTTCATCGCAGGACTTCCAGAGTGAGCTGTATAGCTCACTTTTCTTAATTGCCATTGAACGCCTTTATATCTGTATCGAATTGCACGGGAGCAAGTTTAGCCAGTCGCGATTGAAATTTCATCGGTAGTACGAGACCAAATATCTATGTACTCGAAGCAAATTCCGTTAAGCGGCAACCCTATGTGCTCCAGCCAGGTCTTTGTTACGCGCTCTTTCGCTTCGGGAACTTGAGCAACTATCTCAAATAGACGCTCGGCGCGATCATATAGGTCCATCCGCTCTAGAATCTGCCGTGCATTATCAAGCAGAGAACCTTCCCCCAACACATGCCGGATAGATACCCAGGCAACAAACGCATGGTTATCACGCTCAACAGGGTGAGCAAATTTTGCGGAAGACAACTCATTAAGAATGCGTTGAAACTTCGGAATCCACCAAGAGCGACGTTCGGGTCGTCGTTTCAATTCTTCTGGAATAATGACCAAATGCTCCAAGTTGTTGTCGAGCATTAAAAGCCCTTTTTCAAGTTGCGGAATCCAGTTGTCCTCACAGACAACAATCTTTGGAACTCCATCGACTAGAAATCTGCGAATGTGCAGAAGCTCATGAAGAGCCGATGATTCGGGGAAATGGTCTGGGGCCGGTATTAAAATTCGAGCGCCATTTTCGTCCGCCTCGCACGCCAACGGATCAGGGTCGTCCGCCAGGCGTTTAGCCCTTGCGGCGTCAATCCTAATCTCTATTTCGATTCCAGCCGCGTCCTCGATCTCCTGAACAAGATCGCGTATGTCATTCGGCAGGCGGTTAAGGTACGCGCTTTCCACTGATGATATGCCTTACCGATTGGGCAACGAAAGCAATGAGTGTCACGTCCGGACCGTTCAGAATCAGTGGTTCGCAAGATACCGAACGAGATACTAACTTAACCGATTTATCAATCCAAGCCATAGAAAAGAGTAACCAGTCTACTGCATCGGGCTTGCGGTTGCGATTGCGCGTGATCTGGCGGTCATTTTTACGGCGGACGTCCAATTGTGCATACACATTTGCTAGCCCACGAAACATGGGAATTAATGCCGCGTGACCGTGACCATTCAGGTTGGTGTATTGTTGGTGGCATATGACGGTTCGCTTTCCGGGCTATTGGCGATTTCGCTCGCCAAAGACCGAGCGCCGGCGCTAGTTTGCGACCTCGCCATTCGAAAGCTAATCTTGCAACTTGAACTGGGGGTGGCGGGACATGGCGAGAATTCGAGCAATTGAAATAACCAATTTCCGCGGTATCAAGGAATTCGTGTGGATTCCATCACCCGGGCTGAATTGCCTGATCGGCCCAGGCGACAGTGGAAAGTCGTCAATTTTGGACGCCATCGATTTCTGCCTTGGTGCGCGGCGGAACATTCAGTTCACAGATGCGGACTTCCATCGGCTGGTCGTGGAGACACCGATAAGTATTTCAGTGACCATCGGCGAGCTTGACGACGGCCTGAAGAACCTCGACGCCTATGGTATGTACTTAAGAGGTTTCGACGCACGATCTGGAACGATCGAAGACGAACCTGAGAAGGATGCGGAGACTGTTTTGACGGTGAGGCTTACCGTCGCGAGCGACCTAGAGCCCTCATGGGCTTTGGTGTCCAAACGCGCTGAAGCCCAAGGCCAGACGCGAAATCTAAGTTGGGGGGACCGCGCCCGACTGGCACCAACTCGGATCGATGCGATGGCCGACTATCATCTGGGTTGGCGACGTGGCTCAGTGCTCAACCGTGTATCCGAAGAACGTGTAGATGCTTCAGCGGAATTAGCGAAGGTCGCGCGAGACGCCCGCGCCGCATTCGGCGATAAAGCTCATGATCAGCTTGGCGAGACGCTTGAAATTGTTGCGGCGACGGCAAGAGAGCTTGGCGTACCCATCGGCGAAAACGTCAAAGCGATGCTAGACGCATATTCGGTGTCATTTTCCGGGGGGACGATCTCACTTCACAATGAAGAAGGCATTCCGCTGCGCGGGCTAGGCGTTGGGTCAACGCGGTTGCTCATCGCTGGCCTTCAGCGGAAGGCATCGGAGCAAGCGACAATCGTTCTGATCGACGAACTGGAGCATGGATTGGAGCCACACCGGATCGTCCGGCTTCTTGACTCTTTGGGTGCGAAGGAAACGGATCCCCCGCTTCAGGTGTTCATGTCGACGCACTCTCCTGTTGCTCTCAGGGAACTTTCGGGAAGTCAGTTGTTCGTCATGCGACCGTCAGCAGACAAACATGAAGCCCTGAATGTCGGCGCCTCGAACGACATGCAAAGCGCTATTCGCCTCTATCCAGACGCCTTCCTCGCGCCATCTGTCATTGTCTGTGAAGGCGCCAGCGAGGTCGGTTTTATACGTGGTCTCGACCAGTATCGATCGGTCAACGGCCAAACATCGATCAGCGCCAAAGGGGCGTCGCTCGTGGATTGTGGCGGTGGCGAGGCGGATAGATGTTTGAAACGCGCTTCCGTGTTTAATTCCCTTGGATATCGAACCGCCATCGTTCGGGACGACGATACCAAGCCGACCGAGGCCCTGGAAACGACGTTCATCGACAGTGGTGGGAAGGTAGTCGCGTGGCGCGATGGTCGCGCGCTTGAGGATGAATTGTTCTTGAGCTTGACCGCGGATGGCGTCAGTAAACTTATTATCCGCGCAATTGATCTGCACGGCGAAGATCTGATCAGCGATCACATAAAATCGGCTTCCAAGAATGCAAGAGACCTGGATGCTATTCTAACCGAAGCGTTGGGCGACGGCATTCCTATCGAGAGCCGTAAACTTCTCGGAAAGGCTGCGCGGATGAAGAGGGCCGGCTGGTTCAAATCCGTCACGTGGATGGAAGACGTAGCCCGCGACATCGTCGGTCCTGACCTGAAAGACGCCGACAAAGGTTTCGGAAGGCTTGTCGACGATATCTTCGTGTGGGCCAGCAATGCCGGCCGATGACATCGATCTTCTGGCGATTGACCGCGGCACAGTGACCGCGCCTGCAGGTTGCGGAAAGACACACCTTATCGCGGAGGCCCTCACCCGCCACAACGATACCAAGCCAATCTTGGTGCTGACGCACACCAATGCCGGCGTCGTCGCCCTGCGCGGGCGTTTGGACCGCGCCGGTGTTCCCTCAAAGGCCTACCGCTTGTCCACAATAGATGGATGGGCGATGCGGCTAATCTCGACGTTCCCAATGCGAAGCGCTCATAAACCGGAAATTCTCAACCTAGCGAATCCCCGCACCGACTATCCCAATATCCGTGTCGGGGCAATCAACCTGCTGAAGTCTCAGCATATCAGCGATATTCTCGCGGCGAGTTATGCACGGCTCATCGTAGACGAGTACCAAGACTGCTCGATCCGTCAACACTCAGTTGTAGCCTACGCTGCCCAAACATTGCCGACATGCCTACTCGGCGACCCGATGCAAGCAATCTTCGGATTCGGTTTCGATGAACTCGCAAAATGGGAACAGCATGTCTGTGCATATTTTCCGTTGGCTGGCGAACTCTCCACGCCGTGGCGATGGATTAATGCTAACGCTGAGCCGCTAGGATGCTGGCTGCTTGAGGTGCGCGAGAATCTCTTGCGTGGGGGAGGCATCGACCTCCGTACTGCGCCTGCCGCTGTGAACTGGCTCCACCTCGATGGAACGCAAGATCATCAGAGACGATTGGTCGCTGCGCGAGTGCGACCACCCGATGGCGATGGGCGTGTACTTATCATTGGCGACAGCGTCAACCCCGGGAGTCAGCAACAGATTGCCAGTCAGACACCTGGCGCGGTAACGGTGGAGGCCGTGGACTTGAGAGACCTAGCCACCTTCGCTCGGACCTTCAAGCTAGCTGCACCCGGTGCGTTGGAGCAGCTTGCCGATTTCGCCCAAAGCGTCATGACCAATGTGGGTGCTGCAGACTTGGTGCGTCGCGTCCAGTCATTGGCCCGCGGCACAGCACGCAATCCACCGACGGATGTTGAAAGGGTTGCCCTCGCGTTCGTACACGCACCTTCGCACAGCACCGCGGCAGATCTATTAGTTGAAATCGGCAAGCAGGGCGGAACGCGAACGCACCGTCCAGCGGTTTTGAGAGCCTGTCTAAGGGCACTCCAGTTGTGCGATGGAGCCGACGGACTGAGTTTTCACGACGCTGCAGTCCGGATGCGCGAGCAATATCGGTTAATCGGGCGACCATTGCCAAGACGCGCCGTCGGCAGCACATTGCTTCTGAAGGGTCTCGAGGCCGAGGTCGCCGTGATTCTCAACGCTGACGGTTTGGATGCTAGAAATCTTTACGTCGCCATGACGCGCGGATCAAAGGGACTGACGGTTTGTTCGACGACGCCAATCCTGACCCGCCCGGTACCTTAATTATGCGATGCGACATAGGCTTCCTATGAAAACACTCAACGCGGTGGAAGCCGCAGCGTTCCTGAAGATCGACCACGTTACACTGTGCGAACGAGCGCGCGCGGGGTGGCGCAGGTTGTTATTTCTGACCCCGGGAAAACAACCCGGGAATATTGTAGAAATATAGTCACAACAATCACTTATCGGAGCCGTTATTATCCAGGCCACCATTCCGCGGGAAGTCCAGCGCGGCGGCACGCTGGCAATTATCGGACCGGCCGCAGTGCGCGCGCCTTACTGCCGAGATGGCAAGCGAACGCAATGATCGGGTGGCTGCGATGGCCTCGCAAATTGTTGTTGCGCATGCGCCTCCTGTAGGAGGGCTGGCAACACAGGTGGAACGCTGGCGAAGGGAAGGCCGGCCAATTGTCGTGCTGTCGCCTTAGCGAGTCCCCCTAACGTCTGCACCCGAGTAAAATGCCGCGATGCTCCCCCTCAGACTCGAAACGCAAGCGCTCGTCCAACAAGTCGCGGCCCTGAGTAGCAACCTCAAATGAAAATATCAATCCCATTGCAAGACATCATGATCGCGCCCGGCAAGCGATTCGATCCCGCTGCACATACCGAAAAGGACGCGATTACCCGTATCACGAAGCTTTATGGCGTGATTGCAGAAGTAATGGATATCGCGGTTGACGGCAAAATGGCTCATATTGAATTCCGGGATGCGACACCGGAAAAGCACACGCAAGCCATCGAAAAACTCCACAAAGGAGCCGAAAAGGCGCAAAAAGGCCAGCTTGCAAAAGCCCTGAACCTCTTCAAGGAAGTCCTTGCCGTGATACCCGAAAACCTTGATGCCCGCCGGAATATGGCAAAGGCGTACCTGGAACTGAACAACATCGAAAAGGCCAAGAAGATATTCCATGAAGTCCTGCAATTGAACCCGACTGATCATGGTGCAGCAATCTCCCTCGGAAACATTTACGCCCGAAATGAAAACAACCTGGACGTGGCCGCATTTTATTATGACCTCTGTCTTCAACACCATCCCGATGATGCAATGCTGGCCTGCAACTACGCCGCTCTGATGCTTCAGAAAGGCGAATTTCAGAAGGCGGAAGTACTATTCAAGCAGGCTATCAAGGGCGGCAATATGCCCAACGCCTATTATGGACTGGCCCTTCTTTACCGGATGGCGGATAAGCTTGATGCCAATAAAAGCGTTCTGGAAACGATGTTTGTCCGGATACCGCAACAGACTTTGGCAAAAGAATATGCGGGGATATACGCCGAAGCCAAAAACCTCTATAGCGAGTTGAGCAAAGAGAAAAAACATTGAGCTATGTGTGGCCGTTTTGTGCTGATAGCCTCACCAATGCTAGTCGGCCTCATGCGAGCTCCCGATGAACAAACTCCACGATCTGCTCGATCGCCACGACGGATTTCAGTCCGCGCGTGCGCCCGACTCGCGGATCACGCGCTGCCAACGCTGCATCTCCGTACGCGTGTAGCGGCCGAGCTCTTCCGGCGTGCTCGTCAATGCTTCGGCACCCTGTGCAGCGAGCCGGTCGCGCACGTCTGCGGCGTTGACGATGCGAACGATCGCCTCGTTCAGCCGCGCCACCAGCGCGGCAGGCGTTTCGGCAGCAGCGAAGGTGGCAAACCACGCGTTGGCTTCGTAACCAGGTACACCAGCCTCGCTGATCGTAGGCAGCTCCGGCGCAGCAGCGGAACGGCGAGCGCCCGTGACCGCCAGCGCACGCAACTTGCCGCTCTTCACCTGCGGCAGGATCGAGACCATTGTGGCGAACATCATGTTGGTCTCTCCCATGAGCACGCCAGTAATAGCCGGGCCGGCGCCCTTGTAAGGCACGTGCAGAAGCTTTGCGCCGCTCATGTATCCGAAAAGAACGCCCGCAAGATGGGTCGATGCGCCGCTGCCGGTCGAAGCGAACGAAAGTTGCTTCGTTTTTGCCAGCGCCACCAGCGCAGGTACTGAATCGGCGGCGAGCGATGGGTGCACTACAAGGATATTGGGAATCGTCGCGATCAGGGTGATGGGTGCGAAATCCTTCACCGCGTCGTACGAGAGCTTCGGGTACAGGCTCGGGTTGGTCACGTGTGAACCTAGAAACGGCAGTTGGAAAGGCTGTATTGTTGTAACCTCATGATGCGCAAAGGGC
>MEKX01000096.1:0-1555 GCA_001767075.1 Acidobacteria bacterium RIFCSPLOWO2_12_FULL_54_10
AAATTTCGCCAACTGGTCGCCATAAAACGCCCGCGCGGTGTCAATGGCCTTCTGGTTCATCAGCACGCCGACGAAACCTGCCCGCAATATCACCGGATTATTCGGCGCCGACGCATCCAGCATCTGCTTGGTGATCTGCCTCCCCAGCATTGCCGACAGTCCGTCGCCCCACTGGTACTCCGGCCCGAACAAAAAGCTGATGCGAATCCACTGACCTGGTTTCGCCTTCTGAATGGCATCATTGAACACCTTAGGAAATTCAGCAATCACTTTCTCCGCCGGATCGTTGAAGAACCGTTCGATGTGCAGGTCATCCGTCACTACTTTTTTAATGATGTAGGGATTCAATGGGTCCCAGTCCTGTGGATGGTCATGGGTCAGAGCGAATCCGGGCATCACCATGCGCCCTTTAAGATCGTACGATTTCGTGCCGCTGCCCGCCAACCGCTGCACTTGGTCATTACTTCCTACTGCAACGATCTTGCCCTCGCGTATGGCAATGGCCTGGGCAACTGTGCCGATATTTTCATTCACTTCATGGTTATCCACCGTTGCAATTTTCCCGTTGTAAAGAATGGTGTCCGGCGCTTGTTGCGCCTGGAGATGGAATACTCCGGCTAGCGCCATCACCATCGTTAGCGCCATGCGATTCCAATGCAATTGCTTCATATTGATTCTCCTTGTAGAAATGAGAATTTAAGGCCTCAATGGTTTGAACTTATTGTATCCCGCGCTGCTAATCATTCCTCGCGCAAACTTCCCACTGGCCGGTATCATACGCCCGGTCCTTTCGCTTGTCCAGATTGATAATTTCCCCAAGTAGTCGCCTCAAATTAACGATTCGCCCACTCTTCCTAATTCTCCCCGGCTCCATCCGGCCCCCACATTTTTCACATTATGATATATATTTATTAAGTGAAGCATTACTAAACGAATCAGGAGGAATATTCCCTTGCAAATCACCCCAACGGCCACTCTGAGCGAGGTGGCAGTTTCCATGCCGGCTTCCTTGCGAGTCTTCGAGCGCTATGGAATGGATTACTGCTGCGGCGGCGGTAAAAACTTCGAGCAAGCCTGCCAGGAAAAAGGAATCACAACGACTCAGTTTCTGGAAGAAGTAAATGCGGCTGCGCAGGTAAAAGCTTCACAAGAACAGCGCGACTGGGACACAACATCGCTGTCTGAGCTGATCGCTCACATCCTGGGCAAGCATCATCGTTATCTGCACAGTGAGCTGCCCAGGTTGTCAGAACTGCTCAACAAAGTCGTGCAAGCCCACGGGGATAAGCATCCGCAGTCTCTCCTTCCCTTGCATAAAATCTTCGCCGATATGCGCACAGAGTTGGAAGATCACATGTGGAAGGAGGAAAACATCCTTTTTCCATTGATCCAGCAAATGGAGCGCGCGCCGGGAGCCGCCGCAAGTCCCAGTCCTTGCGGGAAGTCGGTTCAGGGACCAGTGCGAGTCATGATGATGGAACATGATTCGGCGGGCAACGCACTTTCGCAAATGCGCCGTCTCACTTCGGACTTCTCGGTTCCCCCAGACGGCTGT
>MEKX01000096.1:1608-9220 GCA_001767075.1 Acidobacteria bacterium RIFCSPLOWO2_12_FULL_54_10
TCTCGGTTCCCCCAGACGGCTGTGCCAGCTACCAAGCGCTATTTGACGGTTTCAAGGTTTTGGAAGCCGATCTCCATGAGCACATCCACTTGGAGAACAACATCCTGTTTCCCAAAGCGTTGCGCCTTGAGCAATCCGCTGTTTCCAACTGATCCCGAGCCTTCTAGAAAATCCCGGTATTGACTGTAATGGTTAATCATCGGGCAGGAGTCGGCGCTCATTTACTCAATCACATGGGGCGGCACTGTACGCTCGCGGGCGGAGTTCCCGAGCAGCGAAAACCTTCCGCGCGGCCGTTGGTGATGTACGAGCAGGCGTTTTCTTTGGCGGTCTGCATGGCCACTTGCTCGTCGTCGCCCCTTACCGTCAAACACTTCGTGCGGCCTTCAAATTCCATGCACACTTCGCACTCGTATTGCGGCCGCCCCACTGTCTCGTAAATAATGAACCCTACGAAAGCAATGGCGAACACAATCCCCACCAGCGCGGCTTTCGATATGCCTCTGCCCCCTTTTTCGTTTCTCGCTGCCAGACGACCCTCCTAACGAATCGATGTTCTCCTGAGAATATTGCTTTGCCGCATGTCATCAGCTTCAGGAATCAAAATCAGGCTAGCACAGGTCCCGTTCCCCAACAATCCTTGCTTCCGAGCGAAACGCCCGGATCAGATTAAGCATCTAATAGTTCTGGCTCCTGTCCGCTCAATCCCTTATTCTGTATGTATCGCTCCTGGGAATATTGGCGCAACATTGTTCAGAGTCAAAGCTTGTAAGCAGGTTCATTCTCGCAGCACAGTCCGGGAGGTTATAGAATGCTTTCTTCGCTCTGGTCTTCAGCTATTTTCTATTTAGTGGCAGCATGTCTATCCATCCAAGGAACTGTCTTGTCGCTTCGCGCACAGGACATCCCTTTGAATGTCGTTGAGCGTTCGCTAAAAAACGGCATGAAAGTCTTGATGGTTGAGCGCCACGACTCGCCAACCGTTTCGCTCTATCTCCGCTTTCGCGTGGGTGGCGTAGACGATCCCAAAGGCCGCACGGGCATCGCCCATCTCCTCGAGCACATGATGTTCAAGGGTTCTAAGACTTACGGCACTACGAATTATGCATCCGAAACTCCCGTCATGGAAAAGATTGATCAAGTGTACGCGCAGCTGGAAGCTGAGCGCCAGAAAGCCAACTCCCCTGTCTCACAGCCCGACCCGGCCAGGATCAAGGACCTCGAAGACCAGATGAAAGCTCTGCAAGAAGAGCAGAAGCAGTTCGTCGTCAACGACGAGCTTTGGCAGACCTACCAGCGTCTGGGCGGCGTCGGCCTCAATGCCTCCACCGGCGATGACTCTACGCAGTATTTTGTCCAGTTGCCTTCCAACCAGCTCGATGTCTGGGCATATCTGGAAGCCGACCGGCTCGCCAATCCGGTTTTCCGCGAGTTCTATCCCGAACGCGATGTGGTCCATGAAGAGCGGCGCATGCGCACCGACACCCAGCCTGAAGGGCTGCTGTGGGAAAAGTTCATGGCCACCGCGTTTGAGGCCAGCCCTTACCAGAACCCTGTTATTGGTTGGCCCTCGGACCTTGAAAACATGCGCCGCGAGGAAGTGCTGGAGTATTTCAAAACCTTTTACGCGCCCAACAATGCCATTGCAGCGATTGTTGGCGACATCGATCCGGACAAAACATTCGCTATCATGGAAAAGTATTTCGGCCCAATTCCGTCGCAACCTCAGCCGCGCCGCTACATCAGCCAGGAACCGCCTCAGAAAAGCGAGCGGCGCATTGCCTTGTTCTTCGATGCCCAGCCTCAACTCATGATCGGTTACCACATCCCGCAGATTGGCCATAAGGACACCTACGCGTTGGATGTCCTCGGCCAGGTGCTCGGCGGCGTTTCCCGCGGCTCCCGCACGGGCCGCCTCTATAAATCGCTGGTTCTCGACAAAAAAGTGGCGCTCGAGGTCGATTGCGGTGCTAACACAGCACTGTATCCAAATCTATTTATCATTTCTGCTACACCAGCGGAAAATGCCTCCCCTGCTGACGTCGAGCGGGCGATCTACGAGGAAATCCTGCGCTTGGAGAAAGAACCTCCCACCGATGAGGAATTGGCCCGCGTTCGCAATTCCGTGGATGCTTCTCTCATACGGGGTTTGCGTTCCAATTCCGGCGTTGCTCGTGTCATCGCTTCTGCCGAGCACGTGGCCGGAACCTGGCGTTATATTTTTTCAGAGCGCGATGAGCTGAAGGCCGTCTCGGCTCAGGATGTGCAGCGCGTCGCTAAACAATATTTTGGCGAGGACAACCGTACGGTGGGGGAAATCCGCACCAGTAAACAATCCGCTTCCGAGCAGTCAGAGGAAAATCGATAGGAGACTTGCCTTGAATTTCAGCAATCAAAATCGCGCAACCATTGCTTCGATCGCTATTGGGTCCTTCGCTCTGCTCGCAGCAGGCGTCAATTTCCTCCATGCGCAACAAGGGGAACTCCGGGGTGGCGCTTCCAGCCGCGGTGATCGTCATTCGCAGGGATGGGATACCGCCATGCGTCTCAAGGGCCAGCCGCTGCCTCCCAAGTTTCCTAAAATCGGCGTGGATGTAGACCGCATGGTGCTGGAGAACGGCATCGTCCTTTACCTCCAGGAGGATCATCGCCTGCCGCTGCTTGACGCAATCATTTTTATCCGCACCGGAAGCTACTATGAATCCGCTGCGGAACTCGGCCTCGCTGATCTCGCCGGCGACCTGCTCCGCTCCGGCGGAACAAAAAACTATCCCCCGGACCAACTCGAAGAGCGCCTCGATTTCATTGCCGCGAGTTTAAGCGCCTCGATCGACAGTGAACGCGGCACGGTCAGCCTGAATGTTCCCATCAAGGACGCTGACGAAGGCCTGCGCATCCTGGCCGATGTCGTAAGGTTTCCGCTTTTCGATGAATCTCAGCTCGAACTGGCCAAGCAGCAGACCATTTACTCTCTGCGCGCTTCCAATGAATCTCCCGGCCCCATCACTCGCCGCGAATTTTCGCGGCTGCTCTTCACGGAGAGTCATCCCGCTGGCCGCACGCCCACCATTGAACGTATTCGCCAGATTAGCCAGCAGGACATGCAGAAGTTTCATCAGAAATTTTTCCAGCCTAGCCAGATCATGATCGGCATCACCGGGGATTTCAATAAAGCAGAAATGTTGCAGAAAATCCGCGATCTATTTGGCGATTGGGCTAAAACCGATGTGCAATTGCCTGCTCTTCCCAAGGCTAACCCGCAGCCCAAGCCTGGCGTTTACTACATCAATAAAAAGCTCAACCAGTCCAGCCTGCGGCTGGGTCACTGGGGCGCCAACCGCGACAACCCGGACCGTTTTGCCATCGATCTGATGAATGACATCCTGGGCGGCTCCGATTTCAGCGCGCGTCTCACCGAGCGCGTCCGTAATGATGAAGGCTTGGCCTATTCCGTTGGCACGGCTTTCCCCACCAGCCAGCGGGACACGAGTTTATTCCTGGCCGCCGCCCAAACCCGCACGGAAACCACCGTGAAGGCCATCCAGTCCATCATCGATGAGATCAAGAAAATGAGCGCTTCTAAGATTTCCAAAAATGAATTTGAGACGGCCCGCGAAATGTTCCTCTATAGCTATGTTTTCCGATTCGCGGAGCCTTCCCGCGCACTCACGTCGCTCATGGGCCTTGAATATGAAAAGCTCCCCGCGGATTTTCTGGAAAAGGAATTCAAAGGATATGAATCCGTCAAGCCGGAAGATATCGACCGCGTCGCCGCCAAGTATCTCAAGCCCCAAGAACTCACCATCCTGGTCGTTGGCGACTTCCCTAACTTCTCCAAGGATATCGCTGCTCTAGGCGAGCCTAAGGAAATCCAGCCTCTGCAATTTAACGACGCCCCATCCTCTGGCCCCGGTGCTCGTTAGCGTTCGCCCGATGTAGCGCCGCCGTCCCGGGCGGCCTTAGGAGCCAGCGGGACGCTGGCGCTACGTGAAAACGGCGCTATACACCTATTCTGAATTCGCTCTAATTTGCTAATTGCAGCTTTTGCTTCTTGCTGATTCCTCTGCTTTTCTCAAACACCACAATTTCCACATTTCCGAATGGGCCAACATTGTATTCCTGCCAGTCGGCAAGCTCTGGCCTTCTGCCAAACCATTTGGTCCAATCGCGAACATTCTTGGCTCCTCCATAAACGACAAACCGCCCGGACCTCTGCAATTCCTCTCGCACAAAACTCAGCGCATACTCTTCCCCTTCGCGAGAATACTCAAAAGGAAACAAGTACGGACGGCTCTCGATTGGATAAATTTGCAAGTGCCCATACAAAAATCCTGGCAGAGAATAGCTCGGACTCCAGTCCGGCGGATTGGCTTCGATAAATGGGCTTGGGCAAACCACCGGCGTGTCAGCTCCCAGTTTTAACTGGTTAATCGCGCGGGCCGCGCTGCGCCAGTCGGAAAAATCATGCCGCGGCCATCCATCCCCCCATGCCCCTGAGTTCAGCAAAACGACCGCTGCCAGCAACAAGGTAACTTTCTTCCAATACTGCGGCTCTTGATAATACGCAACGCAGAGCGCCGCCGTCAGCGCCACGCCCGGCAGTGCTACATAGAGGTAGCGAGAAACATAAACGCTGTTGCCCGTCAGATGTGAGAACACGAACAACGCCAATGGCTGGCCTAGCCAATACGCGAGCACGAGAAATATCGCGCTCTTGGAAGGTGATTTCCCCTCCTCGGCGATTTGCGTTTTGCGCGCCGGAAACCTAAGCAACGAACGAAGTCCCGTAGCTCCAGTATCCGTCTTTTCTGCTGAAGTAACTGCCAGCCACCGGCAGACTCCAATTCCAGCGAAGCAACCCACCACCAAGCCTGCTTTCAGTGAATTCACAAATGCCCTGAGTGTAGGAACCGGCACAATAACATGGGACCCCGCTTCCTGAAGAATGGACACCGCTGTCAGCAGCACCGGAATCAGCGCGACGGTTATCAGCAGGAACACCCCCGCCAGCGGCAGCCATCCCACACGGGTTTCCCCCCAGACTCGCCGCAGTATCGCGTAAAGAAGAAAAACGATGTAGATGGGCCAATAAATCAGATGCACCCGCCACAGCAGCGCTGCAAACAGCGCAAACAGCGTCGCATCCTGCCAGCGGCCCTCATCCAACCAGCGGATGAGGAACAATATGCCAGCCGCCGCCACGCACGTGCCCAGCGCATAGGGTCGTGCATCCGCCGCTTGGTAATTGAAGCCCCCCAGCGCGAGGCATCCGAACAGCGCAAACCAGCCTGCCTGTGGATGAATCAATCGGATTGCGATACGGGTGATGAGAAACAGCGCCACGCCCATGGCCAGCAGCGATGGCAATCGATAGGCAATCTCAGAAAATCCAAACAGCTTTTCCGAAGCGCTGGGCAGTGCGTAGTAAATCGACTCGACCACTTGTGGCGCGACCGCCAGGGAGGGATGGTCTCCGCCGTTTCGTATGATAAAGGCTGAAACGATTTCGTCGATCCAAAAGCTGGACGTTAGCGGAACTATCCATAGCAATACTACTGCTATCGCCAGCAGCAGGGAAAACAAGACATTGAGTGAAATGCCCTCCGCTTCCCTGCTGCTTGTTTCAGCCATGCTTATGCCAGGATGAGCCGCTCTGCCGCGCCAAGCGACGAGCCAGAATTTATGCCGGTCCTTTTTCGATGGGCGCTTCCACCAGATTGCCCCACTCCGTCCAGGAACCGTCATAGTTGCGGACGTTATCATAGCCGAGCAGGTACTTCAGCACAAACCAGCTATGCGAGGAGCGCTCGCCGATGCGGCAGTAGGCAATCGTCGCGCGGTCCTTGCTGACACCGGCATCTTCGTATAGCTTCTTGAGTTCGTCAGCGGATTTGAAGGTGCCGTCGTCGTTGGCTGCCTTGGCCCAGGGAATGCTTTTCGCCCCTGGAATGTGCCCCGCTCTCTGCGCGGTCTCGGACATGCCCGGCGGCGCGATGATCTTTCCGCTGAACTCATCCGGCGACCGCACATCGACTAGGTTCATGTTCTTTTTTTCCACGGCATCAAAAACCGAAGCTCGCAGCGCGCGCAAACTAAAGTCAGGCTTCTTTGCGCTATAGCTTGTCGCCGCGATGTTCGGCGCATCATTGGTGACCGCTCTTTTTTCTTCGAGCCATTTCTTTCGCCCGCCGTTCATCAGGCGCACGTCCTCATGGCCGTAGTACTTCATCTGCCACAAGGCGTATGCGGCAAACCAGTTGTTGTTATCGCCATAAAGCACCACGGTCGAGTCGCTGGCGATTCCGCTTGCGCTCATCAGCTTTTCAAATTCCGCCTTGGTCAGAATGTCCCGGCGCACGTTATCTTGCAATTGGCTTTGCCAGTTCCAGGCAATCGCGTTCTGGATATGCCCTTGATCGTACTGGCTCGTGTCCACGTCCACTTCCACCAAGCGGACCTTCGCGTCGCTGGCATGTTGCATGACCCAGTCGGTTGATACTAGAACCTCCGGGTGAGCGTAATCTGCCATATTCATCCTCCCTTTGCTGAATTTCCTGTTGATAAATGATTCCGGACGGGTCACTAGTTTTGCTCCCGCCAAAGCAACGAGTATAAGAGTAATAGGAATCCTTGCGGCTGGCAACTGCGATGTTGTGCGCTTTTGCCAGTCTTCCCTTGCCGCCTCGGGCGGAATTAGTGCATCTTCACATTTAGTGTCGCGTTGCAACCGATGCGAAAGGGCACGGTTTCAACCGTGCCGAAAAAGGTCAGAAAAATAGGGGCTTCAGCCCCTGAGGGCCTACGAAGGTGGACTTATAGCATCATTCTCCCGCGATTTGAGAATTTCATCCTTTAACACTACCTGGATTTATCTCCTCTTGCATCTGCCCGATATGGCAACTATACTCCTCAGCACGGCGGCAATACTTAAGAATCCAAAACGCTCCGCGCTACGTGTGCGCTAGGAAAGGTGTATCTATGATCAGCATGAAATGGGTATCTTTGCTTCTATGCGTATGCGCTTTCTTTGCAGTGCCGAGGCCAGCCTCCGCTGCTCCTCCCGTCATTACTGGCGGTCCTTTGAACGCTGCCAGCTACGCTCTCAACGGTCTGCCGAATTCCGGCATTGCCTAAGGGAGCATGTTCATTCTCTTCGGGACCGGCATGGGACCTGCGTCGTTAGTGCAAGCAAGTTCTTTGCCTTTTCTCACGCAGCTCGCAGGCACCTCCATCAAGGTAACGGTAGGCTCTACAACGGTAGATTGCATCATGATATACACGTTGGACCTCCAAGTAGTGGCGGTTCTGCCATCGAGTACGCCCATCGGAACTGGAACGATTCGTTTGACCTACAACGGCGAAGCGAGCAATTCATTTCCGATCCAAGTGGTGCAACGAAGCCTCGGCGTATTTTCTCGCAACCAGGCCGGAAGCGGTCCATCGATTATTCAAAACTTCAATTCCGAAGCCAATCAGCCGATCAACAGTATTCTGACCGCCGCCATCCCTGGACAAACGGAAGGATGAATTCACGTTTGAAGTGCAACACTATCTTGAAAGAATACCTCGTTGGGAGTTTGAAAGCCCAGGCATTTTCTGGGGGTATTGTTGT
>MEKX01000097.1:0-3665 GCA_001767075.1 Acidobacteria bacterium RIFCSPLOWO2_12_FULL_54_10
TCGCTTGACGACATGATCGCCTCCACCGACCGCGGCATCCTCGTCACCCGATTCTGGTACATCCGCGAAGTCGACCCTTACCGCAAAATCCTCACCGGCATGACCCGCGACGGCACGTTCCTGGTCGAAAACGGCCAGGTGCGCCACGGCATCCGCAACTTCCGCTTCAATGAGAGCCTCCTCGACATGCTCAGCTCCGTCGAAATGCTCGGCGTCCCCGAGCGCTCCTCCGGCGAAGAGTCTTTCCCCATGGTCGTCCCCGCCATGAAAGTCTCCAAATTCCACTTCTCCGAAGTCACCAAGTTCTGATGACACACCCTCTTTGGTGTCATCCCGAGAAGCGTAGCGACCAGGGATCTGCTTTGGGAGTGTAGATTCCTCACTTCGCTCGGAATGACAGCGCCGTGGGGTTGCCAAGCAACGGGAGCAGTGTAGTGGGTTTGTAAATTCGGAAACAACCTAACGCGAGATAAAGCCTTCGCCGTGACTACCCGCCTTCAGTCCTGGGCAAGATTAAGCGGTTACGGGATTTCCTTTTTAGCCCAAACAGTTTTGTAATCTCGTTTCAATTCCGCATAGGGGGGATTCGATTCGACACCAAAAGCCTGGGAAAAGGTACCGGCCATGCAGAGAGCGATAGCATGTCCACCAACTAGTGCTCCGTTAGACCATTCCAGGCTCGGCGGAACAGCTAAACGATGCGGGTCCTCGTCGGGGTCGTAGTGAAGGGCCATACCAGCCACTGAGCCATGCAATAAACGGGACGTAAGCGGATAAATTAACTTGTAGTGCTCTTCAAAATCAGTCCTTATAGCTCGCTCGGCAAGATTCAGGCTACACCAACTATCCCGAATTTTCAGCTTGCCAGACCTAGTTTCATTTTCAAAGCGCGGCTTCACTCGAATGTATTCCGCTTCCGACTCTGCAATATGTTCCGGCGTAAGTTTTGCGTATGCGTCCGGCATGTGGTCGCGCATGTAGTTTAGGAGTTTGTAATGCTCTACCCAGTGCCACTCAATAAAGTCATCAACTTCCTCTGGATTGCAGCGCAGATACTCAGCGTTGATGCCGTACTCAAGCATGCTTCTAAGGATTTTCATTGCGCCTTGGGCCACGCCGTTACCGACGAGCGTTACAAGTTCCAGCATTGAAATCATGGACAAGGTAGCCAAATTGAGAATTGCACGCTGCGGTTTTGTAATTGGGTCATAGGCAGCAAAGACAAGACCATTGAGAGCGTCCTGTAATTTCGGCAATACAGTAAAGAAATCATGATATTTATGATGCACTTTTTCCCACATCTCGGGATGGCCGAAGACCATACGCATAGGAACGTCTGGCATTTTCGTCCTCGCCGGTTCCGCCGCCGCAGGCGCTCCCCGCAGCAGCCCCTCGGTGCTGAGGTCTTCGTCCAGTTCAGACCAATAAATTCCATATCCTGCGCCGCTGATCTTCCAATTTAGCCGCTGTTGCTGTGAAGCCTCCAGCAGTTTCGGATACCATACCAAGGGAACAGTGATCGTGCGTCCGTCGATGAGATCAACGGACAATGTGTCTTCCGTAAAATGGACATCTTTCACCCGCTCGCCGGGTTTAATTTCCGAACTGTTCATGCCATTTCTCCATTAGTGTCTCTTCGTTTTCTTTCAGTATCCGTTGAATGCGCCGAAGTTCAACAGGACTGAATCCTAGATTGCGGACGAGCGCCACCGGGTTCAGCCAGAACTTAGCCGATTGCTCATCCCGGTCTACGTGCACGTGCGGCGGCTCATTCGGCTCATGCGAGTGGAAGTAGATTCGGTAAGGACCAGAACGAAGCACCGTCGGCACGGATTCATTATCCCACAAAACCCCTGCTATAATTCTTGCTTATGCCTGCCGAACTTTGCGCCGTCTGCCACGCGAAAAAAGCCAAACGCCACTGCCCGGGCCTGGGCAAATCCATCTGCCCCACCTGCTGCGGCACGGAGCGCGAGGTCAGCATTGACTGCCCCTTCGAGTGCTCCTATCTCCGCGACAGCCGCCGCTACGACCAGGCTCGCCCCGCCGAACGGCCCGCCTTCGCCTTCCCGGACATTGAGATCGGCGACTCCTTCCTCCACGAGCACGAGCAGCTTATCGCCAAGCTCAGCATCGAGCTGCTGGTCTACGCGCTGTCGAACCCGCGCACCACGGACCATGACATTCTGGCTGCGCTCGAAAAGCTCGTCCGCACTTACCAAACGCTTTCGAGCGGCCTCTACTACGAGTCCGTCCCCGAGGACCACACACAGGCCGCCATCTTCCGCGACGTCAAAAAGTTTCTGGACGAGTTGCAGCAGCAGGAGCAGCAGAAGGGCGCCATCCGCCCATTGAAGGAGAGCGAGTTGCTCCGCTCGCTCGTTTTCCTCCACCGCCTCGGCACGGTGCGCACCAACCGCCGCCTGCGCGGCCGCGCTTTCATCGATTTCCTGCGCCAGATGTTCCCCGCTGCCGCTCCCACAAAGGACGAGCCGCGCCTCATCGTCCCCGGCGCATAAGAGAAGTTTTTTCTGAGCCGCGCGCGTTAGCAAGCGGGCAGGTTTTCGGAAGGGCACGGTTTCAACCGTGCCGTATGCGGGCAGCGTAGAGCGGCTTCAGCCGCTGAGGTCCGATCCGCAACCATAAAGTCGCGGCCAGATTTGTTAAACGTTCCAGAAACCCCTATGATCCGCACCTACAACGGCATCCTCCCCAGCATCGCTCCCACGGCCTTCATTGACGATTCCGCCCAAATCATCGGCGACGTCGTCATCGGCGAGCATTGCAGCGTCTGGCCCAACGTGGTCATTCGCGGCGACGTCAATTTCATTCGCATCGGCGACGAGACCAACATCCAGGACAACTCCGTCCTGCACGTTGAAACGGACCAGTACTCGCTCATCATCGAGGACCGCATTACCGTCGGCCACAGCGTCGTCCTGCACGGCTGCCGCATCGGTCGCGGCTCGCTCATAGGCATCGGCGCCATCGTTTTGAACGGCGCCGACATCGGCGCTGGCTCGCTCATCGGCGCGGGCGCCGTCGTCCCCGAGCGCGCCATCATTCCGCCCGGCAGCCTTGTCCTCGGCGTGCCTGGCAAGGTCCGCCGCACGGTAACGCCCGAAGAAATCCAGCGCATGGAGCGCAACATCGCTGGCTATTTGCGCTTGAAAGATCAATACAAGAAGGAGCAGCGGTGAGCGGGCTAACCCTGTTCGGATTATTTGCTGTTACGGCAATGCTGGTCTGCTACGCGCTGGAGGAGCGCAGTCCTTGGTTTATTTTGGCGTTCGCTGGCGCATGTGCTCTCGGATCGATCTACGGATTCCTGCAAGGCGCATGGCCGTTCGGCCTGGTCGAAGCAGTATGGGCATTGGTTGCATTTCGTCGTTGGGCAAAAGCGAAGTAGTCTCAACCCAGCTTCCAATTGACAAGACCCCTGCCCTGCGCTATCGTGAGTCTTTATGATTTTGAGACGCCGCAATCCCGGGGACGCTAATCGAAACCACAACCGGTCCCTGCGCAGCCGTCTCTGCTAACGGATAGTACTTAGAGATTAGCAATCAGACGGCCCGCCGAAATGATATTCGGCGGGTTTTTTGTTGCTCTGCGCTGATCGCGCCGGCAAGCGGGCAGGTTTGGTAGCCACGGCACGCACTTTGTGC
>MEKX01000097.1:3683-7251 GCA_001767075.1 Acidobacteria bacterium RIFCSPLOWO2_12_FULL_54_10
GCCGCGACCGGCCAGCCCCGGCTCGCCGGGGCAAAGGGAGCGGTCAGTCTTTGGTAGCCACGACGAGCGCTTTATCTTGCTGTGGGCTTTTTCATCCGAGCCGCGATACTGAACGACTTATAGATGTCGTTCAGGGAGCGGCCACTCTCGTCAAGGCGGTCATCCCGAGCGCAACGAGCGATTTGCTTTTTCTTTTGATTGAGATTTGAATTTTTTGAATTTGTTTAGGATTTAGAGCTTAGGATTTGGGATTTGATTTACCATGTCCCGCCACCAGCCAATCCGCGTCGTTAAAGGAATGCGCGACATCCTGCCGCCGGACTCCGCCCTGTGGGGCCGCGTCGAGCACGTCGCCCGCGAAGTCTTCCGCGCCTACGCCTATCAGGAAATCCGCACCCCCATCGTCGAGGTCACCGAGCTGTTCGCTCGCGGCGTCGGCCAGGACACCGACATTGTCACCAAGGAGATGTACACCTTTGACGACCGCGACGGCTCGTCGCTCACGCTGCGCCCCGAAGCCACTGCTTCTGTCGTGCGCTCTTACATTGAAAATCGTATGCACGAGCGCCCGGGCGTCAAGAAGCTTTTTTACATGGGCCCCATGTTCCGCCGCGAGCGCCCGCAAAAAGGCCGCTACCGCCAGTTCTACCAGATCGGCGCCGAAGCCATCGGTTCGGAAAGTCCCACGGTAGACGCCGAAATCATCGAGATGCTCTTTGTGATGCTGAACCGTCTGAATCTGCAAGGCGCATCCATGCTGGTCAATTCGGTCGGCTGTGCGCAGTGCCGCCCCGTCTTCATCGAGCGGCTGCGTAATGAGCTTGAAAAAATCAAAGACCAGTTGTGCCTCGACTGCCAACGCCGTACCGTCACCAATCCGCTGCGCGTGCTCGACTGCAAAGTGCCTGAGGATCAGCCGCTCATCGAGTCGCTGCCCGTGCTTTCCGGCCTTCTCTGCGAAGGCTGCAAGCAACATTTCGACGAGGTGCAGAGCTATCTGAATGACCGTAAAATTCCCTTTGTGGTCAGCCCGCGCATGGTTCGCGGCCTCGACTATTACACGCGCACCACCTTCGAAATCGTCCACGGCAACCTCGGCGCGCAGAACGCCCTTCTCGGCGGCGGCCGCTACGACGGCTTGTCGGAAGATTTGGGCGGCCCTCCGGCTCCCGGCATCGGCTTCTCCATTGGCGAGGACCGCTTCATTCTTGCTCTCGGCTCCGCCGACAACGCCGAAAGCTCCGTCGACTTATACATCGCCTGGATGGGCGAAGCGGCCTTTCGCCACGCGGCGGAACTTGCCCGCGAGCTTCGCTCCCATAACGTTGCCGTCGAGGTTGCCTCCGATCCGGTGAAACTGAAAAAGTCTTTGGAGATCGCCTCGCGCCTCGGCGCGCCTTACGTGCTCATCGTCGGTGATGATGAAATTGCGCAGGCCCGCTATGCGCTCAAAAACCTGTCGAACAGCGAGCAACAAACTGTTTCAAGAGAAGAATTATTTCAACGATTCGCTGGACCCGCTTCCTAAGCGGAATCCTCCGGCTGGAAAGGTTAACCTGTTCCAATGAACCTCGATCATCTTCCTGAACACTGGCGGCGCACCCATCTTTGCGGAGAGTTTCGCCCCAACCACGCCGGCGCAACTGCCATCGTCATGGGCTGGGTCGCCCGCCGCCGCGATCTCGGCAGCCTCATTTTTATTGACTTGCGCGACCGCTCCGGTATTTTCCAGGTGGTCTTCAACAAGGAGACCAACCCGGAGGCTCACATGCGCGCCGAAGAGTTGCGCTCTGAATACGTCATCGCCGGCGAAGGGAAAATTGTCCAGCGCGATCCGGCTACTTACAATTCTTCCCTGCCGACCGGCGAGGTGGAAATGTTCGCCGGCAAGCTCTGCATATTGAACGATGCGCGCACGCCTCCGTTCCCCGTCGAGGATGACATCGCCACCTCCGAGGACTCGCGGCTTCGCTATCGCTATGTGGACCTGCGCCGCCCGCGTATGCAGCGCAACCTGATCCTGCGCCATGAAATCAACTTGGAGATTCGCCGCTTCCTGGACGAGTTGGGTTTCTTGGAAATTGAGACGCCTGTGCTCACTCGCTCCACGCCGGAAGGCGCGCGCGATTACCTGGTCCCCAGCCGCGTTCAGCAAGGCTCCTTCTACGCGTTGCCGCAGTCGCCGCAATTGTTCAAGCAGATTCTGATGATCGCAGGGCTAGACAAATATTTTCAAATCGTCCGCTGCTTCCGCGATGAAGACCTCCGCGCCGACCGCCAGCCGGAATTTACTCAGGTCGATCTGGAAATGTCCTTCGCGCAGCCGGAAATCATTTTCGAAGTCATTGAACCCCTGATCGAAATCATTTTCAAAGTCGCTGGCATCTCCATCGAGACGCCCTTCCCGCGCCTGACTTATCAGGAAGCCATGCAACTCTACGGCAGTGACAAGCCCGATTTGCGCCTGCCTCCGCTTTTCCTAGTCGGTCAATTATTCAACGAAGTTGAGATGAAAAAACTCGGCACCGATCCTGCTTTGCCATTGGTGGCGGTTCTCGTGCCCGGTTGCGGAGGCCTTTCCCGCAAGGAGCGCGAGGAGTTCCGCACGTTCGCCGGAAACCGCGACGCCAAAGTCTTTGACGACTTGAGGCACATGGAGAAGAATTTTCCCAAACAGGTGGCCGAGATCCGCTCCATAACCAAAGCCACGCCGGAGGATTTAATTTTACTGGTCGCTGCTCCGGCTCAGCCCGGCAGCCACCCCGACCAGGTCCCTCCCGCGCAACCGCCGGTAAAGCTCCACGATGTCGCTGTCTACACCGCCGCCGGAGCATTGCGCTTGCACGCTGCCCAGAAATACGCCGACCGGCATAATCTGCTGCGTTCCGATGTATACCGTTTCTTGTGGGTTTTGGATTTCCCCATGTTCGAGTATGACGAGCAGGACAAACGTTACGTCGCCATGCACCATCCCTTTACCTCTCCGCAGGAGGCAACGCTCGAATACCTGGAGACCAATCCCGCAGCGGTCAGGGCCAAGGCTTACGACTTGGTGCTCAATGGTGTCGAGATCGGCGGCGGCTCCATCCGTATTCATCGCCCGGATATTCAGCGCCGCGTTTTCCGCGCTCTAGGGTTTACGGAAGAGCAGGCGCGCGCGCGCTTCGGATTTTTCCTCGATGCCCTGGAATATGGCACGCCTCCGCACGGCGGCATCGCGCTCGGCCTGGACCGCACCATCATGATTCTGGCGGGCGAGAACTCCATCCGCGATGTCATTGCCTTCCCCAAAACGGCCCGCGCCGTCGACCTCATGTGCGAAGCGCCCGCCGCTGTTTCTGAAGAGCAATTGAAAGAATTGGGCCTGCAAATCAAGAAAGATTTGAGCTAAATGGGCCGCATCCACATTCTCTCGGAAAATGTCGCGAACAAAATCGCCGCCGGAGAAGTCGTGGAGCGCCCCGCTTCGGTCGTCAAGGAACTGCTCGAAAACTCGCTCGATGCTGGCGCGGAGCGCATCCGCCTCGATGTGGAAGGCGGCGGCAAGAAGCGCATCCACATCGTGGAT
>MEKX01000097.1:7405-15990 GCA_001767075.1 Acidobacteria bacterium RIFCSPLOWO2_12_FULL_54_10
TGGAAACGCGCAGCTCTGAAGAACCCTCCGGCACGCGCATCGAAATCGCTGGCGGCAAAATGCTTCGCGTCGAAGAGGCAGGCCTGCCTGCGGGTACTTCCATCACCGTGAGCGATCTTTTCTACAACACGCCGGCGCGGCGCAAATTCCTGCGCGCGGAATCCACCGAGCTTTCTCACATCACTTCTCTGGTCACGCACTACGCATTGGCCTATCCGGAAAAATCTTTTTCGCTGCGCTCCGTTTCCGGCGATCTGTTGAATGTAACGCCCGTCGCGCATCAGCGAGAACGTGTTTATCAGGTCTTCGGGGCGGAATTGCTGAATGACTTGACGGAGTTCGGGCCTGTCGCAAAAGAAATTTTCGTCGACCCTGTTGTGCCGCAACCCGCTCAGGACGGCCCTGCCGAGCGTGAGCGCGTGGAGCTTTCCGTGCGCGGTTTCCTCTCCCGCCCGCAGATGCAGAAAATGAACCGCGACTCCATCTACATCTTCGTCAACCGCCGCCTCATTCGCGACCGCGTGCTGATGCATGCCATTCAGGAAGCCTACCGCAACATTCTTCCGCCGCGCTGTTTCCCGTTCGCGCTGCTGTTTTTGGAAATGCCGTGCGCGGAAGTCGACGTCAATGTTCATCCGTCGAAAATCGAAGTTCGCTTCCGACACCAGCAGGTGGTGCATGACCTCGTGCGCGACGCGCTGCGCGATTCCTTGGCCACCTCGAAACCGCTGGCCACTTTTCCCGCCGCGACCGGGTCGGTTCCTCAATATCAAGTTTCAAATTCAGCTACTCAAGAGCCTCGGTTCTCTCGGTTCCCTCGGTTTAGCGAGACGCTCGAATTGACCCCGCCGCCAGTACCTCCGCAGGCACTCTCTTTACCCCTTTCGGCTCCAAACGTGGGAACCGAGAGAACCGAGGGAACCGAGCAAATTCCAGGCGCAAATTCCCCGACCGAAGGAGTGCTTCCTCAGCAGGAAGGTCTTCCATCTGAGATTGCGCTTCTCAAACCGCTCGGGCAGATTCGCGAAAGCTTCATCGTCGCTTCCAGTCACGCCGGGCTGTGGTTGATCGATCAGCATGTGGCGCACGAACGCGTGTTGTTCGAAATACTGCTGGAGCGCTGGGGCAGCGGCGGCTTGGGCTCGCAACGATTATTGATGCCGATTGTATTGCGCTTGAGCCCTGCGCAGAATGCGCTGTGGAGCCAGATCGCTGATGAACTTGTAGCATCTGGTTTTGAGGCTGAGCCATTCGGACAGAACACGCTGGCGGTGAAGTCCGTTCCCGCCGGAGTCAAACCAGACGACGTGCAGAAGCTTCTTGTAGAGATTCTTGAAAACATCGAGAAGGAATCGCGCACCGTTACACCCGAAGCGGTTCGATACAAAATTGCGGCGTCGGTGGCGTGCCATGCGGCGATCAAGGTGAACACGCCGCTCGATCAGCAGAAGATGGAGTGGCTGCTGGCGGAGCTTGCTACCACGCGCCATCCGATGAGCTGTCCGCACGGCAGGCCCGTGGTGCTGAAGTACGAAATGAAAGATATCCTCAAAGCATTTCACCGCATTTGATCACGAGGTAACGATTTGCAAAGGCGGCTGGTCATCGCTATCGACGGCCCATCGGGGGCGGGCAAAAGCACGGTGGCTCGTTCCGTGGCACAGCGGCTGGGATATCGCTTTGTGGAATCCGGAGCGATGTACCGCGCGGTGGCTTTACTGGCCCTCAGAAATAAAACCTCGTTAGAGGATGACCGTGCGCTGGCGAAGCTCGCTGAAACAGCGGCCATGCGCTTCGAGCAGAAAGACGGAGTGAATTATCTCTTCTTGAACGGAGAAGATGTCACGGAAGCGATTCGGTCACCGGAAGTGACGGACGCATCGTCGATCGTATCCACGCACCAGGAAGTGAGAAACCATTTGGTGAAAAGCCAGCAGGAGATGGGAAGCGAGGGCGGCGTGGTGATGGAAGGCCGCGACATCGGCACGCGCGTATTCCCGAACGCGGAATTGAAAATATTCCTTACTGGCTCCGCGGAGGTGCGCGCCAGCAGGCGCTACAGAGAAATGGATGGTAAAATTGCCACAGCCTCTGAAGAGGTTCTTCGGGATATGGCGGAAAGAGATCGCAGGGACCAACAGCGGAAAGTTTCGCCGCTCGTGGCGGCGGAAGATGCCATTATGATCGACACGACGAATTTGACCGCGGACGAGGTTGTGGAAAAAATCATTGTGCTGGCCGGAATGCGAGCGCAGTGAATGACGCGGGGAAAACTTTTCAAACACTTTGATTGAACCTAAGGAGATAGACAGCATGGCTAAAACTTGGTCAGCGCAGAACATCGGTTCCGGAACATTTATCATTTCCAAACCCAAGCGGGGCAAGGTAAAACAGCGCCGCCAGCGCATGAAAAACAAACGCCGCGCGCGTTAAGAATGGCGATATCAGAAGTCCTGACGTGATATTCACTGCTGAATTAATTCTCGAACCGACTGGATCGTGAAGTGATTTCGGAAACATCGGCGGATGCAGATTCCCATTTCCGGCTGGCGCTGGCGCTGCTGATTGCAGTTTTTTCCCTGGCCATTCCTGGCAAAACTCAGGGGCCGCGCAATGCGCTGGCGGTTCAAACCGCCGACGCGATCCGCATTGATGGCTTGCTCGATGAAGCCGCATGGCGACAGGCGCAGGCCGTAACGGAGTTTTTCCAGAAAGACCCTCACGAAGGGGAAATCAGCTCAGAACGCACCGAAGTCAGAATTCTGTATACAAACAGCAGCATTTATTTTGGCATCCGCTGCTACGACACTGAACCATCGCATATCCTGGCAACGGAGCTGCGCCGAGATAATGATTTCGCGAATGACGACAGTATTTCGGTTATTTTAGACACCTTCCACGACCGCCGCAGCGCATTCCAATTCCGCACCAACCCCCAGGGAACGCAATACGATGCCTTAGTGACCGATGAAGGCCGCATCACCGACGTCAATTGGGATGAACAGTGGGCTTCCGTAGCGAAAACCGACGACGGCGGATGGACGGCGGAAATCGAAATTCCGTTCAAGTCACTGCGCCTTTCTCCCAAAGAAGAACAATCCTGGGGCATTGATTTCGAGCGGGTCATACGGCGCAAAAATGAATTCACCTACTGGAGCAACTACCATCGGGGATTCAACTTCACGCAGGTGTCACAGGCCGGGAACCTGAATGGCTTGAAAGGCCTGACGGCAGGGCTGACGCTGCGTGTGAAGCCTTTCGTGAAATCCGCTATTACGCATATCGATGGCGACCCGCTGGTGGTTTCCGACGTGGGCAGCTTATCCGACATTGGCCTGGAAGATGTGAAGTGGCGAATCACTTCGGATTTCACCGCCGACTTTACAGTCAATACCGATTTCGCGGAAACGGATGTGGACGCGCAAGTTCTGAACCTGACGCGCTTTCCGGTTTTCTTTCCAGAGAAGCGGGAATTCTTTGTCGAGGGCGCGGGAATCTTTGATTATGGGCCGGGCGGCGGGGCAGCTTCTGAAATGAAGTTGTTCTTCAGCCGCCGCATTGGACTGTCCCCCGACCCGCAGCGAGCCACCATTCCCATCCTGGCCGGCGGCAAGCTGACCGGCAAGACCAATGGTTGGACCGTAGGCTTGCTGGATGTGCAGACTGACCAATTCGACAAAATTCCGAAGCGGAATTTCTCTGTGCTGCGAGTTAAGAAAGACCTTTTCGCCAGGTCGAATGCGGGCATCATCGCGACCAATCGCGATTCCGCAGTATCGGGCGATCCGTACAATCGCGGCGTGGGCGTTGACGCCAATTTCTTTTTTCTGGATCACTTCAGCATTCAGGGATTCGCGACATCCACGTTCAGCCCCGGCAAAGACAAGGATCATTGGGCAGGGCGCATCCGCTCCTTTTGGGACTCCGATTTCGTTTTCGTCAACGGCGAACACATGGTCCTCCAGCGCAACTTCAATCCGGAAATGGGCTGGCTGCCGCGCGGCGACATGAAAAAAACCAGGGCGCAATTTGATTTGAAGCCGCGCCCAAACAACGAATTGATCCGGCAATTTTTCTTGCGGTCCACTTTGGACTACATCACCAATCAAGCCGGCGAATTGGAAACGCGCAATCAGGATTTCTCCTTTGAAACAGCCTTTCAAAGCGGGGACCGCGTGATTGCGCGCTACACGCATATGTTTGACCGCATACGGCGCAATTTCAGCATACAGAATCGGCTGCCGGTTGCGCCCGGCGATCACACCTGGGAGTTTGCGCAATTCCGTTTTATTCCCAGCAGCAACAGAATCCTTTCCGGTGAAGTGAACATTCGCCGCGAGTGGGGCTTCTATGGAGGGCAGAACACGGAGTTCAACTGGAGCCCGCTGTGGAAGCCAACGCCCAGGCTGTCCATCAATCCGACTTATCAATGGAACCGGGTGAAGCTCGCGTCGGGAAAATTTACGTCGAACCTGATTAACAGCCAGGTCAACTACGCTTTCAGCAACGCATGGCTGACCGGCACAACGCTCCAATACAACAGCCTGGCGAAATTGGTGGTCGTGAATTTTCGCCTGAACTATATTTACCGCCCCGGAGATGATTTCTTCCTGATCTACAACGAATCGCGGAACCTCGCGGACAGCCCCACGGGCAGGCTCGTGAACCGATCGATCATCGCCAAAATTACTCACTCCTGGGATTTCTAAGCTGGTTACAAAATAATGATGCAACGCAGAGGAGTCATCCGAATATTTGCTGCGGCAGCCACGGGGCTGTGGGCCAATCAGCATCTTCTGGCAAATCCATTTCTGCAAGCATCGTCTAATGGTTCAGGTAATGGAAATAGGAAAGTAAAACTGCCCTTTGAACCAGCTTCACAGGATAGCTCGTCAGAACCTTTGCTGCCCTTGTTCCCCTTGCCGGTGGTGCTGACGCCGCGAAGAAATCTTCCGCTGCACATTTATGAGGAACGCTACAAGGAGATGATCCAGGACTGCCTGCAGAATCGCTGGGAGTTTGGGATGTTGCTGCTGCAAGATGGGGCACTCAAAAACATCGGCTGCACGGCATCCATCACGGAGGTGGTCAATCGGTATCCCGACGGGCGGATGGATATTATTGTGCAGGGCCAGCGGCGTTTCGAAACTTTGTCGCTGAATCAGGAGAAATCGTATCTGCGCGGGAGGCCGCAGTTCTTTGAGGACGACGAAACCGCATTGCCGCCGGAGGCTTTGCGGCGGCAGGCCTTGCAGCTTTATGACCGCGTGATGGAATTGCTGAAGCAGAAAGGCGCGCTGCAAGAAAGTTCATCGCTTTCGGTCAGCGACCCGTCGTTATCATTTGCGATTCTCTCGGATATTCCAGCGAGCCTGAGTTTGAGGCAGAGCCTGTTGGAACTCAAGTCGGAAAACGAACGGCTGATGCGAGTCGCCGGATTCATGCAGCAGTTGATTGAACTATTGGAAAGCTCTCCAGACCAGAAGCCGCCAGAGGGAACCGCGTAACCAACTGTTCCAATCCTTCTGTAGTGATTCTTTCGCCCCTCCGGGGCTTGGTCATTTTATTCCGTTTCCCCACGGCTCACGCCGTGGGCTAAAATCTATCGTCCCCTTCGACAGGCTCAGGGCAGGCTCTACGGGACTGCAAAAGAAGCGGAGACACCGCCAAGCTTTCAATTGAATGCATTCCAGGGCCTGATAAGATGGGTGATGGAGCGTCGGCCCTACGTGACGGATAAAACCATTCCAGAAACTTCATCGCAAGAAAATCGCCTGCCAGATTCTTCAGTCCACCGTCTGTTTCTGATCGACACGATGGGTTACATCTTCCGCGCCTATCACGCGCTGCCGCGACTGACCAACCGCGAAGGCCTCTCAACGCAGGCTGTTTACGGCATGTACACGATGCTGCGGAAATTGCAGGCCATCTACCAGCCGGATTACATCGCCGCTGTTTACGATCTGGAAGGCCCCACGTTTCGCCACGAATCGTTTGCGGAGTACAAAGCGAATCGCGAGGAAATGCCTGAGGACTTGGCGGAACAGTTGCCGCACATCCGGCGACTGCTCGAAGCCATGCGCATTCCGGTTGTGGCGCAGCAGGGATATGAAGCCGACGACGTGATTGGGGCGTTGGCCCATCAGGCTGCCGCGCAGGATTTAGAAGTGCTCATCATCACTAGCGACAAGGACATGCTGCAATTGGTGGGCGGCAATGTGCGCGTCATCAATCCAATGAAAGATGATCGCGTGTATGGCGAAGAGCAGGTGGTGGAGTTCATGGGCGTAACGCCGAAACAGATTCCCGACCTGCTAGCGCTGCTAGGCGATGCCGTGGACAACATTCCCGGCGCGCCGGGGATCGGAGAAAAGGGCGCGCGTGAGTTGATTGCGAAATTCGGAAGCGCGGAATCGTGCCTGGATCATGCCGCAGAGGTTACGCGCAAAGCCTATCGGGAGTCGCTAGAAAATAATCGCGAGCAAGTGCTGCTCAGCAAAAAGCTGGCGACGATTGACGCCAGCGCGCCGGTGAAACTGGAACTCGAAGAACTGCGGCGCAATGAGCCGGACAACACGCAATTGCGCGAACTCTTTAGGGAAATGAATTTCACGACTTTTCTAAAGGAACTACCGGCATCTGAGGACACAGTTCAGAAGGATTACGGGACGCTGGCGGACGAGGCTGCGGTGCGGGCCTATTTTGCGTCATTGTCGAAAGAGCAGGTCGTGGCGGTGGCCGTGCAGAGCGGGGAAACGCATTCCGAAGATGAGGAGAGTGCGCCAGCGCCAGAACTGAGCCTGGGTCTGAGCAGTTTGCCGGAGATTGGCTTGTCGCACCAGGCTGGCTTTGCGCGCACGGTACCGGGGGCGGCGTTCGGCGCGCTGAAAGAATGGCTGGAGGACGAGAGCGCGCGCAAGTGCGTACACGACGCGAAATCGGCGCACCTCGCGCTGGCCAAGCACGGTGTAACACTGCGCGGAGTCGAGCACGACGCGTATTTGTATTCCTACCTGCTGGATGCCACCGACAACCGGCACGATTTGCCGACGGCGGCGGAACGCAGATTAGGTTTGCGGCCTTCGGGCAGCGTGGACGAAGCAGCGGATTTGACCGGGCAGCTCGCGCAATTGCTGGAGCCGAAAATTCGTGATGCGGCGTTAGAGAAAGTTTACCGAGAATTGGAACTGCCGCTGGTTCCGATCCTGGCGGAAATGGAATCGACCGGGATACTCGTGGATACGGCGCAATTGCAGAAATTGTCGAAGCGGCTGGAAGGCGAGTTGGAAAACTTAACGAAACAGATTTATGAATTGACCGGCGCGGAGTTCAACATCAATTCGCCAAAGCAATTGAGCGAGGTGCTGTTCGAGCGGTTGAAGCTGCCGCCTCCGCGCAGAAGAGGGAAAACGAAATCGCTCTCCACGGCAGTGGATGTGCTGGAAGAGCTGGCGGAGGTGCATGAAGCGCCGCGGCGAGTGCTGGAATATCGGCAGCTCTCGAAACTTAAATCCACTTACATCGACGTGCTGCCCGCGCTACGCAACACCGTGACGGGCCGTGTGCATACGCGCTTCAATCAGGCCGGGACCGCCACGGGGCGCTTGTCGTCGAACAACCCGAACCTGCAAAACATTCCGATCCGCACGGAACTAGGACGGGAAATCCGCGCGGCCTTCATCGCGGAGCGCGGCTGGCTGCTGCTGGCGGCGGATTACTCGCAGATCGAGCTGCGGCTGCTGGCGCACTTCAGCCAGGACGCGCTGCTGCTGGAAGCTTTTCGCCGCAACGACGACATCCACGAGCTGACGGCGACGGCTGTGTTCGGCGTCGCACCGCAGGACCAGACAGCGGAGCATCGACGGCGGGCGAAAGCGATAAACTATGGCGTGGTTTACGGCATCAGCGGATTCGGGCTGGCGCAGCAACTGGGCGTGTCGCCGGGCGAAGCGCAGCAATACATTGATGAATACTTCCGGCGCTACGAGGGGGTAAGTCGATATCGCGATGCAACGCTCGACGAAGTGCGCCGCACGGGATTGGTGCGCACGCTCTACGGGCGGATGCGGCGGATTCCGGACATTTCCGCAAAAGACGCAAATGCGCGGGGCTTCGCCGAGCGCACCGCCATCAACACGCCGCTCCAGGGCAGCGCCGCCGATTTGATCAAGCAGGCGATGATCCGGGTGCATCAACAATTGACGGAGCGAAAGCTGAAGTCACGATTGCTGCTCCAGGTGCACGACGAGCTTGTTTTGGAAGCGCCCGAAAATGAAATCGCCGATGTTGCCAAGCTGGTGCGAGAGGGCATGGAGCACGCCTATGAATTCAGCGTGCCCCTCATAACCGAGATCGCCGTGGGACCGAACTGGCGCGACATGAAAGAGATTGCGCCCGAGATGCAATAAACGAACGGCTAATCACTCCTGCTTCAAAACTAGAGCATTTTTACAGTTGATATGTAGGGAGTAAAGTAGAGAGATTTCTGCCGCCCCTGCCGGGGCTGAACGGCTGGTTGCATCGCAACCCACGGCTGACGGCGTGGGCTTGTATCTTGGTTTCCGTGGTACAACGCGATTGGGTAT
>MEKX01000098.1 GCA_001767075.1 Acidobacteria bacterium RIFCSPLOWO2_12_FULL_54_10
AAGTCCGAAATTCGCCCCGACGCCCGGGACAACCTGAACCGCAGCGCCGAATTTCTGCGCGCCAACTCGAACATCTCGATTCGCATCGAAGGACATTGCGATGAGCGAGGCAGCGTGGCGTACAACCTGGGCCTGGGAGACCGCCGCGCCAATGCGACCCGGGATTTCCTGGTCTCCCTGGGGATCGCGGCCGACCGGTTGGCGATCATCAGTTACGGCAAAGAACGGCCCTTCTGCACCCAGAGTGACGAGACCTGCTGGCAGCAGAATCGCCGGGGTCATTTGGTGTGTACTAACTGCTGACCGTCGCCGGCCCAGGCCGTGTCCGCTCTGCCTCTGCCCCGTTCCGCAGAGTGCGCTGTGCTAGGTGTCGGGTCCGTGATTGCCAGGACGGATTAGAAACGAGGTCTGCCGGGGAAGGGGCTGCGGGTGGCGTTCCGGAATCTCCTTCTCTTCCCGGCGGGACGGTCACGCGCAGAGTAACAGAATGCGCTCGGCGACGGGTGTTCCAGCCCGTCCCTCGAGCTCCGAATGGCCATTGCACAAAGGGGGAGCTTCCATGAAACGATGTATTGCGTTGTTGACTCTAGGATTTCTCGGGATGGCCCTGCCCGGCTTGGCGGTGGATAAGGAAGTTGTCCAGCTTCAGCAAAACGTCGCTCTCTTGCTGGGGACCGTGCGGGAGTTGCAACGGAGCTTCGACGAACGGATGGCCGTGATGCGCACGCTCGTCGAGCAATCTTCCGACCGCATGAATCAATTCCAGGACCGCATGACGCAACTCAATTCCGCCGTGGCGGATATGCAGAAGTCCTTACAAACCTCCGTGGGGAATGCCGGCCAAAAAGTGGATAACGTCGGCGGCCAAATCCAAGGAGTGCAAGCACTTGTGGAAGAACTGCGTGTGCGGCTGGACAAGCTCTCCCAGCAGGTCGCCAAGATCGAGTCCACGACCCAGACCATCTCCGCCGCCACCGCTCCCAGCAGCAGTTTCGGTCCGCCCCCGGGGGCCGACCCGGGAACGTCAGCGGCTGCGCCGGCCCCCGACGTGCTTTACAACACGGCCCTGCGGGATTACACCAGTGGAAACTATCCACTTTCTTTACATGAGTTTACGGACTATCTGCGCTACTACCCCAGCACCTCGCTGGCCTCCAACGCACAGTTCTACATCGGGGACATTTACTATCAGCAAGGGCAGTTCGAGAAAGCGATCCAGGAATACGACAAAGCCATTGAGCAGTATCCCACCGGGAACAAATCGGCCGCCGCTCAACTCAAGAAAGGCTTTGCCCTCATTAACTTAGACCTGCGGACGCAGGGCATTCAGGAACTCAACAGCCTGCTCCGGCGTTTCCCCAACACCCCGGAAGCCTCTCTCGCCCAGGACAAGCTCGCTGGCCTGGAGGCCGAAAAACCGGCCCCCGCCCCCCGGCGAAGGACGACCCGATAACCGAAGGCTTCCTCTTCGGTTTTCTCGGTTGGCTCGGTTCTCTCGGTTTATTCGGAACTCTCGGAAGATTCGGTTCTCTCGGTTTTCTCGGAATTCTCGGCGGTTCGTTTTAGTGGGAATCTGTCGTCGGGAAGGACGGGGGGATCGAGCAACTCGGGACCAAGCCGGAAAGACCCGAAGAGAGTGGATCGTGGTCCTAAACTACTAGGACTGTGGTTCGGATTCGCGCACGTCGGATTGCGTTTTATTCTGACCTCTGACTTGTCATCTCGATGCCGGCGTGCCGGGAGAGGGACCTGCTCTTCTTCTAACTTCTAACTTCTGACTCCTGCTCTTGTCACTCGTCACTGTTTTCTTGCCCGCTTGCTTACGCGCGCGGCTCGGATTACTCCACGGCAATGGTAACGGTATTGCTGGAAATGCCGCCCGCAGCTACCACCAACGAAACGGCGGGGCCGGGGCTGACGTAGCGCCGCCGTCTCGGCGGCCCTTTGAGCCAGCGGGAACGCTGGCGCTACTCGACCGCGATGGTCACGGTGTTGCTGGAGACGCCTCCGGCGGAGACGACCAGCGAAACGGCAGAACCGGGGACGACCGACGCGGGGACTTCGGCGTTGATCTGCCACAGGCCCACAAACCCCGGAGCCATGCCGCTGAAAAGCACTCGCGCTGCGATGCCGCCCATCGTTACCGTCGGCTGCGCGCGCGTCAGGAACAGCGGAATGCCGGAGGCAGGCGCGGCTTCGCCGGGCAGCAGCGGCGGATCGGTCTCCCCCGCTCCCGTGGCATAAATCTGAATCACGCTGCCGCGCTTGGCGGGGTTCGTGCCAAAGTTCTGCGAGTTGTTTTCATTCAGGACCGCCGCTTGTCCGATCCCGTTCTGAAGGACGGTGAAGATGCCCGGCGCGGCGGCGGTGATCCGCAACGTGGTGAGCAGGGTCGTGCCATCGGGCTTGGTCAGTTGCGCCGGAACCGAATCACCAGGACTGATTCCCGGAGGGAGTTGGAAATTGATCTGGTTTGGACCGACGAAGAGCAGCGCGGCTTCGAGGGAACCCACGGGTGAGTAGTTCCACTTTGCGGCGTTCGTGTCGAATGTCAGCGTTCCACCGAATCGTAACGTCACTCCACCGAGCGTCTTGGGCAGCGGCAGTGAAGTCGCCGAGAAATTTTGGCTGACTCCGGTAGTAGCAAAAATACTCGCGAGCAGTCCAGGCGCTATCTGCAAGGTTGCAAAGCTAGCCCCATTCGCAGCACCGAACTGACGCGGGGGAGAAGAAGGCTGTGCCTGGAACAGGAACACCCGATTCGAATCCGGGCTAGTTGCCAGGACAAAGTTCGCCACGGGCGGGCTGATGAGATCAGAAGATGAGAAAATTCCTCCCGTCAAGCCAGCGGCCCCTGGAATGTCGGGAATAAAAGTTGTGGTGGTCCCGGCAATTCTGGCGATAGAGTTCCCCAGTCCCGTAGTAACGAACTGGCCTAAGCCCCCACGATCCACAAAATCCTGAGGAGTGGGAATACCCGAAATTGTAGCTCCGACCGTCAGGCGAGTAGCAGAAAAGGAAACGATGCTATTGTCTTGTGGTCTACCAACCGAAACCAGCCGATCACCGGACTGAAAGGTGGCCCTTAGAAACGTCGGCCCACGCACCGGGATGCTGGTGACCACCCCCATCGTGATCGGATTGATAATCGTTAGCACGTTCGCATCGGTTCCGGCCACCCACACATTGGTTACAATGCTTTCTCTGCCTAAAACGCCACGCAAAGCGCGACTGCCGGGCACATTGGGAATCGTCCTCGTAACCGTGAAAGAGTTGGGATCCACGACCGAAAGAGAATTGTCGCCATAGTTCGAAACGATGACACCCGCCTCGGAGCAGGCCGCAGAATAGGGCAGCGAGCCTACCCGAATTGTTGCAGTGACTTTCCCTGCTTCTGCATCCACAATCGAAATCGAGTTGGCCGATGGGGAAGTCACTATGAATAGACTGCTATCGCTGAGCGGGTTGCAAGCAATTACTCCGTAGGGAGAGGGAATCCCCGGAATCAACGTGGAAGATGTTACAATCGCAAAGTTAAAATTGCTCGGACTTTGTTTAAGCTGGAAGAGGGATACGGAATTCTCTCCGGAGTTCGCCACCACCGCCCAGACAGTCCTCCCAAACGAAACAGCGTCCACGCCCAGCGGTTTCTGCCCGGTGGGAAACGACTGCATTACAAGCGGGGGCGGTAACTGCGCCAAGCCCGGTACCGCGAGGAGCAGAGCGATACCTACGAGGGACAGCGAAGGGCGAAGCGTGTAGGAGCTCAAGATTCCAGACATCCGCATGCTGATCCTGCCTATCTCTCTCATTATGGGTTGCCAAATAATTTCACGGTGCCGCCTCCACTGTCATTGCTGGCCAGCCAGAAATAGTCATTTCCGTAGCGATAGAGCAAACCTGTGTATCCGTCACTCGGTCTCGTCCAAAAAGCTACTTCGCCGGCACGGAGCGTAGGACGGGTGTTACTAGAGAAACTGCGGATCTGCACGCCAGCATTGGACCCGCTTCCGTCCACACCATCCTGGAATGTCTTCAGGCCCGCGAAGGTCTGCGCGGACGCAGTGACTTTGCCGCCCGCTGAAGCACTGGCATCAGGCAAACGAGCGGCGTCGAACGTACCGCTAGTGATCTTGCTGGCACTCAGGTCAGGGATTCTGGCAGTGGACAGCGTGCCGGAGACAATCTTGCTGGCATCCAGGCCGGGCACGTCCGCTGCCTGAATGGGAAAGGCGTGCATCTCTCCTTTTGAATTGGTCCACGACAGGAAGTTTTCCGGTGGGTAAGCTCCGTTGTCCGTGCTTGGCTCTGGCTCATTTCCTCCGCCGGGATTGTCTCGGTCATAGCCGAAAATCAGGTTCTTGCTTTCATTGCCATCCAATTCATGGGAAATGTTCGTCATCACCCTCAAGCCTCCACCGCCTGCTTGCAAGTGATAAAAATAATTTGAACGCGCAGTCTCAGGATTACTTATCACGACTCCGAAGCCCGAGCCGATTCCATCGAGCATGCCGGTAATTAAGTCATGGAACGAGTTGTTGTCGCAGTTCCCGAGCCAAAGTCCGGCGCCGCTCGCAGCGGACCCAAACTTCTGGACATTGAGGTTCAGGAAAGTGTTATGGGAGGGGTTTCCGTCGGCATGCCCCGAGTCTAGAACCACGCCACGCCAGGCTTTGAATACCGAGATGTTTTCGAAGAGGTTCCAATTTACGCCCAGAGCGGTCGAGTTCTTGAGCTGTAAGCCGATGCCGCTGGAGCGGTTCACATTGTAGATGGCAATATTGGTGAACCTGGAATTGACTACTCCGTCCACCGATAGCCCCATCCCCGCACTTTCAGAGTTCCCGTCAATCGTCACATCGGAAAGCTCCACATCCTGGATTCCGGTGCCGACGCTAACAACCGTGCCGCCAGAACTCCCTGCCCAAAGCAGTTTCGTTAGGGGGCTGCCAGAAGGTAGATTGGGATCGGGCTGAGCGCCGCCGTAACCGCGCAGCTTGACGCCGCTCTTGGTGACACTGACCGTTGTCTTGACGTTGTAGGGGCCCGGCGTGAGCATGATGATGCCACCATTGGCAAAAGGAGTACTGTTGATAATGTCGTTTATCATCTTGCCATCATCTGTGGGGTCAACCCCTGCGCCAGGCTTGAGGAAGACGATCTTGTTCAGGCCCTGGGAGAGGATGTTGCCGGCGACGTCGAGCTTCGCGGTCGCGTCCGGGTTCGTGGTCCCGATGCCGACC
>MEKX01000099.1 GCA_001767075.1 Acidobacteria bacterium RIFCSPLOWO2_12_FULL_54_10
AAGGGGTCACCAACCTCCGCACCGTGCTGGGCGAATACGACGATCCCAAGCTGCCGGTGAAGAATGCGGACGTAGCTTTCCTTCATCGAACGTTGCACATGATCGAACATCGGCAGGCCTATCTGAACGCGACAGCGCCGTACCTCAAGCCAGACGGGCGGATCGTGGTCATCGACAAGAATCGGGAGGATTCGGCTAATTGGATGTGGCTGAACCAGTCGGATGTGGACACCTGGATGGCGGCCCTCAGCTTCTATCCGGCCGAAAAATTCGGGACCTTCGACGACCGGTATTTTGTCGTCTACCAGCGGCCATATGGCGAGAGTGTGCTCCTGAAGCCGCGCGAAGCATCTAGGGACTAATGGGTTCGCTGGCTGCGGAGGCCTTTATTGCCCGCTCAGTCGAGGCAGCCGAACAAGACATGCTACGGTAGGTTTCCTCGCATTTTACTGGAAGGAAGCATCGCGTTTGTGTGAGCATTGTCTCCGTTTCGGAACCTGTCGCAATTGCGCTGATTAGCCAGACTTGAAGGAGAGCATGGCAACCGAATCTTTTGTGGTGCAGGAAGTTCGTCCAGGCCTATTGCGTTCAATTGGAGTTTTCACTGCAACCTGTGTGGTTGTTGCCAATGTAATCGGCGTTGGTATCTTCACGACGCCCGGTTTCCTTGCCCGGGACATGGGTAGCCCCTTTGCACTGCTGGCAATCTGGGTTCTCGGTGCCATCTTGTCACTGGCCGGAGCGCTCTGCTACAGCGAGTTGGGAACGTTGTTCCCAGAAGCTGGAGGCGAATACGCTTACCTGCGGGAAGCCTATGGTCCGGTGTGGGGTTATTTGAGTGGCTGGACATCTTTCTTTGCAGGCTTCACGGCGCCCATCGCTGCCGCCTGTATCGGGTTCTCTGCTTACCTCTCCCACTTCGCTCCCCATCTTTCACCAGAGAATATTCTAGTGGTCATCCCGCTTGGCCCCTGGATGTGGCGACTGAGCGGCGGGCAAGTCGCTGCACTGCTCGCCTTATGGTTGCTATCCATGATTCATATTTCAGGAACCAATCGCGGCGGAAAACTGCAAGCTGCCTTGACGGTAGGGAAAACCGCAGCAATAACAGGTCTAATCGTTTTCGGATTGACTCTAGGAAGTGGCAACTGGGGAAACCTTAGTCATTCACCCAATGGTTTCATTCCGGAGCAGGCTTTCCAAAATATTCCGGTATCGCTCATCTTTGTTTTATACTGCTTCAGCGGCTGGAATGCGGCCGCTTACCTAGCGGGCGAAATCCGCCAGCCTCATCGCAACATCCCCTTATCATTGCTGTCCGGCACCTTGATCGTGACATTTCTTTATATAGGATTAAACTTGCTTTTTTTATATGCATTGCCGATTTCGGAGATGAGCGGAGTACTGCAAATTGGCGAGAAGGCTTCGCAGTCACTTTTTGGACCTGTGGGCACAGACTTTGTGGCCGCTTTGATGGCACTATCCATCCTTGCTTCCGCCAGCGCGATGGTCTGGGCTGGACCTCGGGTTTATTTCGCAATGGCCACCGATGGACTGTTTCCGAAACGGCTGGCGGGAGTCCATTCCCAATTCCAGAGTCCCGCTGTTTCGATCCTGTTCCAGTCTGCCTGGACCTCGGTACTGATCCTAACAGGCACTTTTGAACAACTGATCGTCTATTCCGGGTTCGTTCTGGTATTGTTTTCCGCGCTGGCCGTGAGTTCCGTAATGGTGTTACGTTGGCGACACCCGAAACTCCAACGCCCCTTTCGGGTTCCTCTATATCCCTACACGCCTTTGGTATTCATGGGTTTCTCGATTTGGATCCTTCTTTATACGCTACAGGGACGCCCCATGGAATCGTTGCTGGGAATCGCCACCGTACTTCTCGGATTGCCATTCTATTATTACTGGCGAAGACTCTCCCGCAGCCAAGGCGCGCCAAAGTAGTATTCACTGGGTTGCGGTTGCTTAGCACAATCTCACGCGAAAAGCCCCACCACACCACATATGCTATACTTTCGCTCTCGTAATTTCGGCGGAGATTGTTAAATCTATCATGAATGAAATTTCGGATGAATTGGCCCGTTCAGAACGGTTGTCACTTTATCAAGGAGCGACAATGAGAATTTCGAAATGGCTTGGAGTAGCCGTAGCGGCCATCGTGCTCGGAGGTTGTACAACTGGCTCCAAAACCGAGACGCGATTTGAGGGGGCAGCGGCAAAACTTGGGAACGGAACGGTTTCCTCGTATGGGTTGGTGGATGCGAACAATGTCCCTATGGCAATTGGGATTACCTTTTTGGCGGGGACGCTCGACGCGCTTCCCACAGAACCATCAGACCTTCACCATTGCTTCGATGCAAACGGAGACGGGAAACAGGACATCCTTACGGATTGCATCTTGGGACACGAAAAAGTGATCCCGCTGCCGAGCGAACTTGCGCGACGCGCTGATCTGCCGTTCAAATGGGCGCTTTTGAACTGGAACCCAAACGGGCACATCCCGCCGGGAGTCTACGACGTTCCGCACTTCGATGTTCATTTCTATATCGAGCCGATTGAAAACATCTTCGCATTACAACGCGGGACGTGCGGAGAGGAGTTTCTTCGCTGCGATCAGTTCGCAATCGCCACGAAACCACTGCCTTCCAACTATATCCATCCGGACTTCAAAAGTGTTGGCGCTGCTTCACCAGCCATGGGAGATCATTTGATCGATCTAACCGGCGGGGAATTCAATGGTCAGCCGTTCACGCGAAGCTGGATATACGGCGCCTACGACGGGAAGATCATTTTCTACGAAGAAATGCTGACGCGGGAATATTTACTGAGTCAACCGGACAACTGTAGTTCCATCAAACAGCCCGCTGCCGTGGCAATCGCCGGATATTACCCGACGCAGTCGTGCGTGCACTACGACGCGAATCGCAAAGAACATACTGTCTCGATAGAGCAATTTGAGCACCGGGAAGCGAGTCCACCGGGTTCATAAAGTAAAGCGGCCGCAGATTTTGACTGTGCCGGATTATCATAAGAGCCTCAATCCGCCGCTCAACCGTTAGATGTTCTCTCACATCCTTTGGTACAAAAATCCCCGGTCAAGTCAGCACAAATCCATGTGGTTTTGGCACAGGTTCTGTCGCCAGTTCCACCCGAAATTATCCAAGCACTGAGAATTCGTTTGCGCGCAGGTGTTCCAATGCAGTAAAAATGGGATGTTTTCGCTTAGACTATTAGAACAATGAATTTTTGGCGACATTTGCAAAAACCAATCGTGGCGCTCGCGCCGATGGCCGATGTGACTGATCCAGCTTTCCGGCGCATCATCGCAAAGTATGGCAAGCCGGACGCGCTATGGACTGAGTTTGTCTCCGCAGACGGGCTTTTCCTGGGCGGCTATGATGCTCTGATAAAAGACCTGGAATTTACGGAATCTGAACGCCCGATTGTGGCGCAGTTTCATACCTCGAATCCGGACTTGATGCGCAAGGCGGCAGCCCTGGCAAGAGAGCGCGGCTTCGATGGAGTCGACATCAACATGGGTTGCCCTGATAACAATGTTGAAAAGCACGGCGCCGGGGCAAGCCTGATCAGAAATCTCGAACTGGCTCAAGCAATGATTCGCGCGGCAAAAGAAGGAGCCGGAAGCCTGCCGGTATCGGTCAAAACGCGGATCGGGTGGAATCGCGACGAGTTGGAAACTCTGCTCCCGGCGCTGTTGGAAGCGGAGCCGGCCATGATCACCATCCACGCGCGCACGCGCAGTGAACTGTCGCTGGTGCCCGCGCGATGGGAATGCATCAAGCGCGCGGTGGAGATTCGCAATGGGCAGGGCAGCGATACGCTCATCTTTGGGAATGGAGATGTCTCGTCCGCTGATGATGCCCGACAGAAAGCAAGCGAGACGGGTTGCGACGGAGTGATGATTGGCCGCGCGATTTTTGGCAATCCATGGCTGTTCGCGAAAAATCCCCCGCAGATTCTTCCCAGCGACAAATTGGACGTGTTGGTGGAACACGCGAGACTGTTTGAGCAATTGTTGCCGCATAAGGACTTTGCCATCATGAAAAAACATTTCAAAGCATATGTAACAGGCTGGGATGGAGCAAAAAAACTTCGAGTGAAACTCATGGCAGCGAGAAACGCCAGCGAGGTAGCAACCGTTTGTTCCACTTCGGCTGAGTACGACCCGGCGTCGTTTTGGGGATCAATGACGGAATGCTCCGAGCAGCCAGGTATTGATCGAGTGTAAGGCGATTCAAAAGGGATTGTTTCGGCTAGATTATTTCATCAATGGAAAAAAACTGGCGCGCCCGGAGGGGCTCGAACCCCCGACCTACTGATTCGAAGTCAGTCGCTCTATCCAACTGAGCTACGGGCGCGCACGATGCTAATATCTTAACATTTGAAAGAGTCTCCCGCAGCCTAGGATTCCGCTGGGCAACGCTGAATGACATTTCAAATAGACCATGCGGGCAGCGGCCAGGACTATGGATGAGAACAAATAAGAACTGCCGCCGTGAACGTCTGCTTGACAGGGACAGTATGGTTTCCTAAGATACACATTCCACAGGTTTAGAAATTTTCGCAGGGGGAATGCCCTGAAAAGGAGTTGTAGCGGTGATCAAGCTCGACATAGTCAACGAAGTGGTCAACCGGACGGGGATTACAAAAACGAAGGCAGAGATTGCGGTCGAAACGGTATTTGATGCCATGAAGCGCGCTCTGGAAAACGGGGACCGGATTGAGCTGCGGGGTTTCGGGGTATTCAATGTGAAACCGCGCAAAACCGGCGTGGGACGCAATCCTCGAACCGGAGAAGAAGTGAGCATCCCTCCGGGCAAAGCTGTGCGCTTCAAACCCGGCAAGGAATTGCAGTCGCTACCCTAGCATTTGGTTGATCGATCAATTTTTACCCGTGTGCGCGGCTAGACCATTTTTACAGTTGATGTGTAGTAAATAAAGGTGAGTGATTTCTGTCGCCCCTGCCGGGGCTAAACGGCTGGTTGCATTATTTACCCAGGGCTTGCGCCCTGGGCTAGAATTTGCAGCCCCTCCGGGGCTTATAGAGTTCGCTATACACCAACAATAAAAATGGTCTAATTGAGTCGCGCAGTGCGGTTCTGTCGTTTACCACCTCTTAAATCCATTACCCCAGCCATTGCGGGTCCACGTCCATCACCAGCGAAGTCGCAGGGAAGTTCTCGCGCTGGGTGAGATTGCGGACCGATAGCAGCAATTCTCGCAGCCGATTGCGGTGGGATGCTTTAACTAAAAACTGATACCGGTAATCCTTCTTCAATCGATAGAGAGTGGCGGGAGCAGGCCCCAGAATCTTGACACCCGTTTTCTGCTCACGCTCCAGGTGCTGGCCCAACTTTGCCGCCAATTGAAGCGCGGTATCCTCAACCGCACTGCGCACGAGGAGACTGGCCAAAACGGTGAACGGCGGGTAATGCATCAATTGCCGGAATTTCAACTCCTGCGCGTAGAAAGATTCATAGTTATGCGCGGCGGCAGAGCGAATGGCGTAATGATCCGGGTAATAAGTTTGGATGATAACCTCTCCGGGAAGCTCCCCTCGTCCTGCGCGGCCTGACACCTGCGTGATTAATTGAAAAGTGCGTTCGGCGGAACGGAAATCTGGGCGCGCCAGGCCGATGTCCGCGCTGATCACTCCGACCAGCGTGACACGGTGAATATCATGCCCCTTGGCGATCATTTGCGTGCCGACGAGAATGTCCAGATCGTGATTGCGAAATGCAGAAAGTATGGACTCTGCTTGCTGCTTGCCGCACGCGGTGTCGCGGTCGAGTCGGCCGATGCGCGCCTGTGGGAAACGTTGGTGCAGGCTTTCCTCAATGCGCTCGGAGCCTTCGCCCACAAAGAAAATGTGCTCGCTGGAGCATTGCGGACAAGCGCGAGGGATTGGGCGGAAATAGCCGCAATAATGGCACACCAGGCGGGCGATCCGCATGTGATGCGTCAGCGCGATGCTGCAATTCTTGCATTGCACCGTCTGGCCGCAACTGCGGCATAAACAAAACGCGGAATAGCCGCGACGGTTGAGCAAAATAAGGCATTGCTCCCTTTGCTCAAGCCGACACTGAATCTCTTCTTCTAGTCTCCTGGAAAGAAAACTTTGCTTGCCCGTTTCAGAAAACTCCTGGCGCATGTCCACAACTTCAGTCACCGGCAGAGGCCTGTTCAGAACGCGCTGCTCGATTTCCAACAGTTGATACTTGCCTTTCTCCGCGTTGTAACGGCTTTCCAAAGCAGGAGTAGCCGACCCCAGCACAACAGTGGCTCCGGCATGCTGTGCGCGAACAATGGCGACATCGCGACCGTGGTAGCGAGGAGTTTCGTCCTGCTTGTAACTGGTGTCGTGTTCTTCGTCGACGATCACCAAACCAAGGTTGCTCAAGGGCGCAAACACAGCGGAGCGCGTGCCGATGACTACGCGCGCAAGGCCTGATTTTACGCGCTGCCATTGGGCTTCGCGCTCACTGTCGGTGAGGCCGCTGTGCAGAACCGCCATGCGGTCGCCAAAGCGACCTGCGAAAATAGCAGACATGGCGGGCGTCAACGTGATTTCCGGAACGAGCATGAGCGCGGACTGATTGCGTTGCAGGGTAAGTTCGATGGAGCGCAGGTAAACTTCTGTTTTGCCGCTGCCGGTGACGCCATGCAAAAGGAGCACGCCGAACTTGCCGCTGTGCAACTGGCGGCGGACGGCATCGCAGGCATCCAATTGCGGTTTTGAAAGTTCAGGACTCTCGGTTCTCTCGGTTCCCACAACAGACTCGGTTCCATCAACAAACTCGGTTCCTTCAACAGACTCGGTTCCATCAACAAACTCGGTTCCTTCAACAAACTCGGTTCCTTCAACAAACTCGGTTCCTTCAACAAACTCGGTTCCTTCAACAAACTCGGTTCCTTCGGAAGAATCAAATTTTCCAGCTTGACGGGCAGCGGAGGCCGTGTTCTCCAGTGCGACGAAACCTTGGCGGCGGAGTTTTTCGACTTGGGGCCAGGAGTCGCGCAGCGTTTCGCGGCGGAGTCCGTGACGACGGGCAATGCGGCGCAATAATTTTCCGTGAGAGGAATCCGGATGGGAGTTCAATTCGGTTTCACCGGCTGCGGTGAGCACGACCTTGGAGCTGCGGCGCACGGGAGAACGCGGTGGAAGCAAAGACGCGAGAGCCTCGCCGATGGGAACGAGATAATAGTCCGCGATCCATTTGCCGAGCGCGAGCATTTCCGCAGACAACACCGGCTGATCGTCGAGAACGTCTTTCACCGGCTTGATGGAAGCGGCGGCGATATCCGGCGGATGCGAAGACAACCCGGCGACGACGCCAACCAATTGCCGTGCGCCAAACGGCACGATGACGCGAACTCCCAATGAGACAGACAGAGATTTCGGGATGGAGTAGGTGAAGAGTTGATCGAGAGGAACGGGCAGAGCGACTTCGCAAAATTCCGGCATACTCGCCAAGAAGGTTAACCTTTCGGCGGGGGTGAAGTCGAGGGGGCAGGCATGGCGGATTTTATTTCGTGAAGAGGGGTTGGCGAACAGCGAATGGCGGCGACCGCAATCAACAACCTACTGAGTTAGCTTGGCGCTGGCCAGGCGGTTCAAGCTGACTCCGGCCTCGGCGGCCTCCGTGGCGAGCCGTCGATGGATATCTGGCGGAACCCGGACCAGAAACTTGCCGCTGTAGCGTCTGGAGGCAACGGCTTCGGGAATTGGTTCCTTTCGCTTCTTCATGTCCGCCACCACTTCCGCCACCACGCGGCGAATGCCTCGAAGAGCCGCTTCCGGATTGCGGGCCAACCAACTGAGGCTGGGAAATTCCGCGCACAGCCCAACGTATTCGGAGTCTTCGTCGGACCACGTCACGCGATAGGTGTAATGATCATTTTTTAGTTTCATGTTCCCCGCCGAGCGGCGTAGCCCCAGCACGGATCTAAGTGGCGTGGGTTTGTGCAGAAATTTCGCGCGTAACGGATCGTTGGATCAAACTGAAGCCGACGTAGGCGCCATGATTGGTTAAACGAACTCGAAGTACGCCACTTGACGGTAAATTGTCATCATTACTATTGCTCATCTAAATCTTTGAGAGCTCTTCCATCCTTGGTTTTCCACTCAATAAGGCCATTAGCGCTTCCACCCTCAATTACTGCTGCAGCGGCGCTAGGGCTAGAAAATTCTACATCTCTTTTAAACAGGTAGAAACCTTCATTTTGGACGAGGATACCATCGGCGATCAACTTATTGCGACGAGCGCTGACAGATGGCCATTTCTTTGCAGACGGACGTTCTTGCAACACGGCCGTAGATCCCTTAAGCACAACGAATCCGTCTGGTGTGCGATAACCTCGGCCTTCTGCACCCTTCATGCGGCAGAAAAGAGTCCCCCCTGGCTGTTGCTTTGCGGCTGACTGAGCGATTGGAATGAGAAGATCGGATCCAAGCACCGGCAACAGCAGGCGAATGCGGGAAAGGAAGAACTCCATATCCTCGCGGTCGGACTCTGGAAGCTTCGATCCGCCAGCTTGGTTCTGCTCAAGCGTAAACTTGCCCACCTGTGCGGCCTCGGCGAGAAGCCTGCTTTCCAGGTATCTCACGTGAGATTTGGTGAGGTTCTCGTCCTTGCTGACAAACACGATTGCCGAAATCCAAAACTCTTTGGTCTTGTGTTGTTTGAGTCTATCGCGAATAACTTCTGCCTCGCCAATGTAGGCGCGAGGGGAATCAGAAACGGGATCAATACCGGATAGGATGTAAATGCCCGCTTTGTCGAGTTCTGGTCGCTGAAGCAACTCGTCGATCTCTGTTCGCGGCGCTGCTATGGCCATGCCTGTCCAATTGAAGATTTCCGCTGTTCGCAGGCTCTTCGCGTCTCCACGAGGCAGGAAGAGTTTAATATTGGCTGATGTCATTGAGGTAATAGGCCTAACTTTTTATGTAGTCTAAATAACCAGGTAGTCACAGCATGTTTATCAGCGCCGTGGGTTTTACCTGGAATGTGATCACGCAAGACGTTTCCTGATCGACGATGGATTCTGGCGACAGTCCAATACGGCATGCACACGAATCAATTCCCCCTCCAAGTCGTAGTAAACGGCAAAAGGGAAGCGCTTGGACAGGCAACGGTGATATCCGAAAACGACTTGATGAATTCCTGCGTACAGAAGCAGCGAATCAATGTCGGAGAACAGGCAATCCAAGAAATACGATCCGAGGCCGCGCTCCCGCTTTTCGTAGAAGTGGAAGGCTTCTATTAAATCCCCCTGAGCCTGATCCAGAATTTCAATTTTCACGAAAGCTTTTTGCGGATTTCCTTTTTAGCCGTCTCCCAATCCGTGAATTGAGATTTCCCCTCGGCGATTTGCTGGCGGCGCTCGTCGAGAATGTCTTTGTGCCAAGAGGGAGACTCAAAGGACTCCGGAGAACGGGTGATGTCCTCCCAGAGCAACTCCATGGCCGCAAGCTTCTCATGGAGCGTCATCTCTTTCAGAGGCAAATTAATTTCCATAGGCGGAGTATACCGCAATGCAGGACGAAATTAAATCGCAGCGGCTAACGCTAGCTTGACCGAAGTGCAGCTAACCGGCAAGACGTGCCAAGAGCATTTTCAGGTCGGACCAGGTTTCGGATTTCTTGGAGGGGTCGCGGAGCAGGAACGCGGGATGATAGGTGACGATCAGCGGGATGCCGCGAAATTCGTACCAGCGGCCGCGCAGGCGGCCCATGGCTTCCTTGACGTTGAGAAGGGTTTCGGCGGCAGTGGCACCGAGAGCGCAAATGACGCGGGGGCGGATAGAGTCGATTTGACGCTCCACAAACTGGCGGCAGGCGGCGATCTCGTCTTTTTCCGGCTTGCGATTCTGAGGCGGACGGCATTTGATGATGTTGCAGATGTAAACGTCGGGCCGGGGAATCTTCAATCCCTTTTCGATCATGTCGGTGAGCAACTGACCGGCGCGGCCCACGAAGGGAAGCCCTTGCTCGTCTTCATCCGCGCCCGGGCCTTCGCCAACAAAAACGATTTCCGCTTTGGGATTGCCGGAGCCGAAGACAATTGTCTTGCGCCCCTGGGACAATTTGCAGCGCTGGCAGTCGCCCAGGTCTTCGCGGATTTTTTCCAGAGATTCGCGGGGAGCGGCGGCGGCGAAGAGGTCACTGCCGGATGGCGGCACAGCGGCGGGCTTGGGGGTTCGTGTGGGCATGGCGATGGTGTAGGCCTCCGGCTCGGTGGTAGGTGCTGCAGCGGTTGCGACGGCAACTGGCGTTTCCGCTAACGGAGAAGGTTGCAGCGGGGAACGGAAAATGTGCGTGAAACCTAAATCGCGGTAATAGCGAAGCCACTTGGCGAGTTCGGCAAGATCAGGATTTTCTGGTTTTTCCATTGGCGCGCAGGTGAACGACCTCGTTTAGAATCTCGTTGGCTACTTCGGACTTGCGAAGGCGGGGTAGCTGCTTGCGGTAACCGTCGCGGCCCAGGATGGTAACCGCGTTGAAATCGGAATCAATTCCGCCATCGCTCTGCATGACGTCGTTGGCGACGATCAGGTCAAGGCCCTTGGCCTGGAGCTTCAAGAGAGCGTTCGTTTCCAGGTCCTCCGTTTGAGCGGCAAAGCCGACAATAAGGCGGTCGCCCTTTTTCTTACCGATCTCTGCCAGGATGTCGGCGGTCGGCTCCAGTTGCAACGTGAGAGGCTGATGCGATTTTTTAATCTTGGACGGCGCGGGGACGGGGCGGAAATCGGCGACGGCGGCGGCTTTGATGACGATGGTGGATTCGGGCAGGTGTTTGAGTACGGCATCGTGCATTTCGCCCGCAGTGGTGATGGGAACGGTTTCGACGCCTTCGGGCGGTCGAAGCGAAGCGGGACCACTCACGAGAATGACGCGCGCGCCGCGACGGTGAGCGGCTTCAGCAACGGCATAGCCCATTTTGCCGCTGGAGCGGTTGCTGATGTAGCGCACCGGGTCAATCGGCTCGCGGGTGGGGCCAGCGGTGATGAGGACCACTTCGCTTTTCAAATCCTGGCGGATGCCGAGGACCGAGAGAACGCGCTCCGAGATCGCGACGGTGGAGGCAAGGCGGCCCGGGCCGGTCATGCCGCAGGCCAGATACCCGCTGTCCGGCTCGACGATGTGCACACCGCGCTTGCGGAGAGTTTCGATATTGTGCTGTGTAGCGGGATGGTCCCACATGTTGACGTTCATCGCCGGAGCCACGATGACCGGCGCCTTGGTGGCCAGAACCGTGGTGGAGAGGAAATCATCGGCGAGGCCGTGAGCCATTTTGGCGATGAAATCGGCTGAGGCCGGAGCGATGACGAGAAGGTCAATTGATTGGGCGACAGCGATGTGCTCGATGGCGCTTTCGACGTTGGCCTGCTCGTTCGCGGAGCCGAACATTTGCGTGATGACTTTTTGGCCGGTGAGGGCGGCGAAGGTGAGCGGGCGGACGAACTCCTCGGCGTGGGCGGTCATGATGACCTGGATTTCCAGGCCGCGCTGCTGGAGGTCGCGCACCAATTCCGCAGCCTTGTAGGCGGAAATGCCTCCCGTGACTCCGATAGCGATTTTCATGGTGGTCAGTAAAGGAAAGGATAGCAGATTCAGGGGTGGAAGCGGAGGCCATTGGGTGTGGAGCGTTGCAGGAGGATAAGCGTTTGCGGGGAGGTTGGAAGAAGCAGAGGAGGCAGAGGAAACAGGGGAAGCAAAGGAACGACAAGCGCCGTTGCGCTGCTGATTGCGCGCGGCGTACACCTCAGCGGCTGAAGCCGCTTTATGCACCTTGCTTACGGCACGGTTAAAACCGTGCCCTTTCGTATGCAGAGGAAGAACGATTCATCGATAAGGCAGATTGCGCAGATTCAAAAGCAGGTCCTTAGCTACCTTCGACAAGCACAGGACAGGCAGATTTCGCAGATGGGATGTATAAGTGCAGATCCCTCGTCGCTGCGCTCGCTCGGGATGACCACAAAAAATAAGCCCACGGCACAAAGTACGTGCCGTGGCTACCAAACCAACCGCTCCCTCGCCATGTCGCGCTCGGGGCTGGCCGGTCGCGGCTCGGAAAAAGCAGAACCAATCGCTGCGACGCTTTATGTGGTTTGCAATGGTGTCACGAGATACTTTTTCGCGACTTGGGTGGGCGCTCCATTACTGTCGCGGCTCGGATTGAAAACCGGCCCGCTGGCTGTCCCTTCGACTTCGCTCAGGGCAGGCAGGGCAGGCGCGCGCGGCTCGGAATAGTTCACTTTGGGAAACGGAGATCAAGCCTTTTTCTTCTTACCTTTGGTGGGAGTGGGAGGAGGGGGTTCCTTGACCTTCGGCTCGGTGCCGGGCAGAGGCATGTACTCGAAATTGAGCAAGCCCGCTCTTAGTTCTTCCTGTGCGATGCGAGTGGGTTTGTGCGCCGTGGTATGAACCAGGGGCTTGGCTCCGGCCTGCAACTGCCGGGCTCGTTTGGCGGCCAGAAGAATAAAACGGTACTTGCTGTCAATCCGATTGCTAGTTGCTTCAACCATTCAAGAACCTCCAAAACTTGCCAAGATAGGCTGGATCTGCGAGAGAACATTTTCTTTGCGGCAGCTTTCCGCCAAAGGGGCGCTTTCATTGCTTTGCGCGCCGCTCCTGCGTAAACGCTCGCTGGTAACAATCGCCTTCAAGCGCTCGGCGGACTGCTCCAGATCATCGTTGACCAAAATAAAATCGTAGCTCCCGTAACCTTGAATCTCCCGGGTGGCATCGCGAAGACGCTTCTGAATAACGTCTTCCTGGTCCTGGCTGCGGCGGCGGAGCCGGGCTTCCAACTCCATACGCGAAGGAGGAAGAATAAAAACCGAAACGGCGTCGGGTATTACTTTCTTCACCTGCGCCGCGCCCTGGACGTCGATATCCAGCAGCAGGTCCTCGCCAGCCTGGCGCGCCTCGTCGAGAAAGCGAGTGGCCGTGCCGTAATAGTTGCCGAAGACCTCGGCCCACTCAAGCAGCCGATTCTGGGCGATCATCTCGCGGAACTCTTCGCGGCTGACGAAGCAGTATTCCCTGTTGTGCTGTTCCGGGCCCCGGGGAGCGCGGGTGGTGTAAGAAACAGAAAAATGCAAGCCGGGCACTTCCTGGAGGAGCCGTTCGACCAGAGTGGTCTTGCCGGAACCAGAAGGAGCCGAGATGATGAATACAGATGAATTATTCATTATAACAGAGCTAGGGGCCTTTCAGGAATTTATCGGCGGTCATTGAAGATTCTGCACCTGCTCCCGTAGTTTTTCCACATTTGCCTTGATGTCGATGCCAGCGCGAGTCAGCGGGAGGCTGACTTCCCCTAAACTGGCTGTTTTAGACAGCAGCGTGTTCAGCTCGCGGTGCATTTCCTGAAGAAGGAAATCGAGCTTCCGTCCACAACTGGCTTCCGTAGCCAGCAAGGTTTGGAATTGCTGAATATGCGATTCCAAGCGGACGACTTCTTCGCAGGTGTCAGCGCGGTCGGCGAGCATTGCAGCTTCCTGCGCCAGCCGGGCGGGGTCCAGCGGGGTTTGCTCGGCAAGAGCCTGGAGCCGTTCCTGAAGCTTGCGGCTGGCGGATGCAACCATACTCTCCTGAGACTGAGCGATCCGGCGCACTTCCAGGAGCATAGCGGCAAGACGAGCGTTCATATCCTCGACGAGGAAACTGGCCTCCTCGGCGCGCATGGCATCCCAGCTTGCAAGAGCCTCCCGGCAGGCGTCCCAGAAAAGAGCTTCCAATAGGGGAGGAATCTCGCGGCTCTGCAAATTGCCGGAGAGCGAAACGACGCCCGGCAAGCGGAAAAGCGCGGGCACGTCCGTCTGAAATGGGAGATTGTGCTTTTCACCAAGAGCGCGAAATTGATGCAAATATTTTTCCACCAATTGCTCATCGACGACGACGCTGGAACCGGCCTTGGAGTCCAAGCTAACGCGCAGATCGACGTGGCCGCGCGGATTGGAGGCTTGCATTTCTTTGCGAATCTTGTTTTCCAGGGGATAAAACAGTTCGGGAAGATGCAGCCGCAGGTCGAGGAAGCGGTGATTGACGCTGCGGAGGCTGACGGTCATGGTCCAACCATCATCATCGCGCACCGCTTGGGCAAAGCCGGTCATGGAAAATTGCAGCATGGCGGTTTGCTTGGCGGCAGATGTTTTGGACATTGGTCAGCAACTCCGTACAGAACTTAAGTAAACAATCTTAGCGACGCGCGCATCAGGATATTTGCAATTCGTGGAGCCGCTGGTAGATTCCACCCTGCTTCACGAGATCCAGGTGCGTGCCCACTTCGCAAATTCTGCCGTCCTCCAGAACGACAATCTTATCGGCTTGCCGGACCGTGGACAAACGATGGGCGATGACGATGACGGTGCGCCCGACCATCAAGTTGGCCAAGGCCTTCTGGACCAGCCGCTCGGATTCCGTGTCCAGCTCCGAGGTGGCTTCGTCGAGAATTAAAATCGGCGCGTTCTTGAGCAGGGCGCGCGCAATCGCCAAACGCTGGCGCTGGCCGCCGCTGAGCCGCTGTCCGCGGTCGGCGATTACCGAGTCGTAGCCCTCCGGCATTTGCTGTATGAAGTCATAAGCCATGGCGGCGCGGGCGGCAGCATCCAGATCATCTTTGTTGACATTCCGCTGCCCGTAACCGATGTTGTTGCGAATGGTGTC
>MEKX01000100.1:0-7361 GCA_001767075.1 Acidobacteria bacterium RIFCSPLOWO2_12_FULL_54_10
ACCGGAGGTAAGACGTTTGTTGGCGGCGATGCGGAGAGAATTGTAAAAAGACTGCGCGTCGCTGGATTGGTAGCTCAATCCACCCGTGAAGTTAGGATTCATGGGGCCGGCATAAGGGCGGCAAACAGCCAAATCCGCAGCGTAGTTCGCATCCACCCTGCCGCTGGAATCGACGCGCTGCAACTGGTTGCATTGCGGCGGCAGAAAGACGGTGCCGTCGGCACGAATGACCGGAGCAGGGTAGAGATTGATCTCATAGCGGCGATAGAGATGATTGGCGCGCGCGCCGACATAGGAGAATCGCGTGTTCCAGCCGCCAGACAGCTCGGTTTGGATTTCCATGTCATAACGGTGAACCATGGTGCTGCGGAAATTCTGGTAATCCATGACCTGAGACTGCAAGGCGAGGCCCTGCAAGACAGCATCTGCATTTGGAAACGCGTAGGGCAGCGGATTTCCGCTGGCATCTTTGCCAGAGGCGTTGAAGTTGGTGCGCACGGTTTTTTTGTAATAGGGCGCAGAGGCTTTCTGCTGGCTGACGACGTAAGGAAGAATCTGGTCGTAATAGATGCCAAAGCCGGCGCGAACCACCGTATTCCGGCTGCCTCCGAGAGACCAGCTAAGCCCAAGCCGTGGAGAAAGATTTTTAATAGAAGGATTGTGGTCCAAATAAGGGCCTATCGAAGCCTCTTTGGCTGTCCAGGGATCCACAATGAAAACGCTCTTGCCATCCTTGTCGTGGATGAGCGTCGAGAATTCATAACGGAGGCCAAGATCGATGCGGAGATTCGGGCGCAAGGCGAAAGAATCGTTGCCGTAGAAACCAAACAAGGTCTGACGCCAGAACTGACGATTGGAAGAACCGGGCAAGACGCCCACCAAGTTGGTGCCCTCGGGGCCGCTTTGCAGGAAACTATCCAGACTGTTGAAGGACCAGTTGCCGGCGCGATTGGAATTCGTGAAAGTGTCCGCGTAATAACGATGGACCTGTCCGCCGAACTTCAGCGTGTGAAGCCCGCGCTGAAGGACCACATCGTCGGAAAATTGCAGGGTATCGAAAATGGTGGCCGAGGGGCCACCGCTGCCCGGGCCGAAGCCGCTGACGCGCGGAATGGAAAGCTGGCCAAAATCGGGAGCGTCAGAAATGAAAAATAAAGAGCGCGGGATAGAGATATGCGAGACATTGTAATTATCTTCCGATGGGCGAGTATAGCCGAAGCGGAAAGAATTGATGGTGCCGGCGCTGAAGAAATGCGTTTCGTTCACGGTGAGATATTGATTGCGGCTGTTCTGGCGCTGCTGGAAAAGATACGTGCTGCCGCTGCCCGTGGTGCGGGCATCGTCAAAAGCGTAGCGAGCAAAAAGGCTGTCGCGGAGAGAGAACTGGTGGTCGATGCGCAGCACGGCGAATTCGTCGTCGCTCGGCTCGAAGCGCGGGAAGCGATGCTCCGAAACGCCGCCACCAAGCGGCTCACCGTTGGGCACGGGAAAAAGATCTACGTAGGGCCTCACGTTGGGGTGAACACAGTAAGATTTTCCGGCTTGATCGGTGTTTGGAGAAACGCATGGGTTGTCGACAACAACTTTTCCATCCCGAATGGAGGTGATGACACCTACGCGAGCATTGAGATCAGGAAAGGAGCTGTTGTCGGTTTCGGTGAGGCGGTCGCGGAGAGCTTCAAAGCTGAACATGAAAAAAGTTTTATCCCGCTTGATGGGACCGGAGAGGGTGAAACCGAACTGGTTGCGCTTGAAAGGCGGCGGGTTCGAGCCCGTGTCAAAGAAATTGCGAGCATCCAACTTGCTATTGCGGAAATACTCAAACAAAGAGCCGTGAAATTCCGAGGAGCCGGAACGGGTGATGGAGTTGAGGACGCCGCCGCTGCCGCGGCCGTATTCGGCGGAATAGTTGGTGCCGAAAACGTGGACCTGCAAGACAGAGTCGGAGCCAAGCTGCACACCGGCGGCGCTGCGAGGGCTTTGATTTTCCGTGCCCATGACGTTGGTGCCGTCGAGCAGAAACACGTTGGCGGTGCCGCGCGCGCCGGAGACATTGATGCTGCCGCCGCCAACGCCGCGCGAGGAGGATTCAGAAGATGTGTTGCTGATGCCCGCTTCGAGCGTGGCGAGCTGGCTGTAACTGCGGCCGTTCATGGGCAGACCGACCAGTTGGTCTTCGCTGATGCGGTTCTGGCTTTTCGAAGAATCCCCGGAAGCTTGCTCAGGGGTTTGGGATGGAGCAGCACCGCTTTGCGACTGGGCGGGAAGGGCGCCAAAACCTAAAATCGCCATGAGAATAAGGGCATGCAATGAAAGCTTGCGACTCGGCTGACCGAGATCAAACACGTTACGAATACAAGGCATCTAACAACTCTCCTAAATCGAATTTCCCCGTGACGACATGCGGAAGGAACAAAACAATGCGTTTTGAATAACCGAGGCAATTGCTAAAATGACTTCCGCCAAAATCCGTGCTGTTCTATTCAAACATTTTGCGTCATTCAATGTGTGGATACAAGAAAAATGGGGAGGCAAGTTTTGCTTGTCTCCCCATTTGAGACAACAGGCGGCTGACGGTTCATGCCGCCAATTGTATGAAAGCTACCATCTTTTTTCCGGCCAGCCATATGGAACCGGTTCCGTCCAGGTGGTGGAACCTACCGGCTCCATGCCGATCTCGCGAGCCAGGGCAGCGCCCAAATGCACGGGCTTGCCGCCGACCATGGTCATCATGACTTCTACCTTCGGAATATCGGCTTCCGGCACGGTGAGAATGTCCTGATCGAGAACCATGAAGTCAGCAAACCTGCCGGGTTGAAGAGTCCCGATCAGATTCTCCCTCAGCATGTAGTAAGAACCCCATACCGTTAGGGCCTTCAGTTGAGTGAAGCGATCTGTCCGCTCGCCCGGACCGTAGACCTGCTTGTCGCGGTCGTTATAGCGGTTCATGCCCTTGGTGATAAAGAAGAAAACCTTGTGCGGCAAGGGGCGGTCAATTTCAAAGCCGGTCATGATGCCCGCCTCGGTAACGCTCTTGCGGGGCGCCACCCAGTTGGTGTATTCGAGGCCATATTGTTTGGCGATTTCCGATGCGCCACGGTGGGTTTCCCACAGAATGGTGTTGATCATGCTGACCATCATGCCCATGTTCTTGATGCGGGGAATCTGCTGGGGACGCGGAGCGCCGGCGGCGTGGTCAAACGCATGACGCTTGGCGCGAATCTGCTCGATAGTGAATCCCGCTTTTTTGCTGCCCACTTCGATGGAGTCCAAGAAGTAATCAATGTCCTTGTCGCCACCGGTGTGGATGGCCGCCAAGCGCATGCCGCTTTCCACGATGCGCTCGTTGATGGCGCGGCTCTCGGTGCCTTCGGCGAAGGCGCAGCGCTGCTGGCCCGTAAACGAAGGATTCTCCACCTTCCGCTGATCGATCCATTCCTGACGCATCGGCACGGACATGCAGCCGCTGCCGGAACCGCTGAACGCGCCGACGAGCCACATATGATCGGTGCCGTGGCCGAGAGCGCCCGCCAAAACTTTCAAGGTTTCAATATCCCAGGCTGGACCTTGATAACTCCAACCGAAGCGGGCCGGCATGCGGCCTTGCGCATCGAGCATATGCAGAGCTTGCAGATTCATGGAAGAGTACGGACCGGAGCCGTAAGTGGTGACGCCCCAGCGGGACCACAGTTCCATTTGCGCCTTCATCAGATCCGCCAGGATGGGCAGCTTGCCCTTCATCATGGCATCCGGGTCCACGGGACGACCGAGTTCCCCGCTCTGTTCCGCCTGACGGGTGCGCTCGGGGTCCTCCGGCACGCCCCGGCGGCCGGAGGTGTAAAAATCAAGGTCTCTGCGCACACTGCGGAATTCATCCACCGCCTTCTGGTTGATGACGGTATTGATGAAGCCGTCCTTCACGGTGAGCGGGTTGTTGGGAGCCAGCACATCAAGATACTGTTTGGTGATGCTTTTTGAGAAAAGCTCTTCCATTTCCGACGCCCACTCGTAGTCGGGTCCGAAATTGAACATGACGCGAATCCACTGACCGGGCTTCGCTTTGGAAACGGCTTCCTTGGTTATTGCTTCAAATTGAGCAAGCTGCTCCTTGGCGGACACGCTGGGCATCCAGCGGGAAACGATGACGTCGTCGTTGGGCAACACGTGGCGAAAACCGCGCGGCTCGATGAAAGCCCAATCAGTGGGGTGCTCGTGCGTCATAATGAAACTGGGCATGACGGTGCGGCCCTTGAGGTCGATCTGCTTGGTCTGCGGACCAGCGAGGGCGCGTACATCGGTGTTGGTTCCGGTAGCCAGAATTTTGCCATCGCGAATGGCCATGGCCTGGAAAATGGTTCCGACCTCAGGCCCGAAACCGGCATTGTCCATCGAAACTATTTTTCCGTTGAATACAATTGTCTGCGGATAACCCAGCTTGGCGGCGACGCTGCCGTTTTGCGCCAGGGCGTTTTGCGCCAGAGCCGGAATACCGCAAAGAATGACACCAAGAATAAATGCTGCAATCCTTTTCATTCGTAATTTACTCCCATCGATCTAAATTTTCCCCGTGATACGATTCTACAAAAATAGTGGCGGCCAACAAAAGGCCGCCACGTCCCATTTTAATACTAATAAGGTTTCGGCTCCCATCCTGAGGGGATCGGTTCCGGCCAGGAATCCGGTCCTACCGGCTGCATTCCTGCTTCCCGCGCCAGAGCAGCGCTCAAATGAACCGGCTTGCCACCGACTACGGTCATCAACACGTCGATTTTTGGAATGTCCGCTTCCGGGATCGTCAGGAAATCCCGGTCCAGGACGATGAAATCAGCAAGTTTGCCCGGCTCCAACGATCCCAATTGATTTTCCCGCAAGAGATAGTAAGCGCCCCAGCGAGTCAAGGCCTTCAACTGCGTGACTCGGTCAGTCCTTTCACCGGGGCCGAAAACCTGCTGTCTGCGGTCATTGTAGCGGTTCATGCCCTTGGTAACAAAGAAAAACAGCTTGAAGGGCAACGGACGGTCAATCTCAAAGCTGGTCATGACCCCGGCATCCGTCAAGCTCTTGCGCGGCACCACCCAGTTGGTATATTCCAAGCCTAGCTGGTCGGCAATGCGCGCGGCTCCGCGGTGGGTTTCCCACAAAATCGTGTTCAATTGGCTGACCATCATTCCCAAGTTCTTGATGCGGGGAATCTGTTGCGGGCGAGGGGCCCCGGCGCTGTGATCAAAAGTATGCCGCTTGGCGCGAATCTCCTCCAGCGTCATCCCGGCTCGCTTGCTGCCTTCTTCAATGGCATCCATTTCATAGTCAATCCCCTTATCCCCGTCGGAATGCATGGTGGCAATGCGGAGGCCGGATTGGGCGATAGCCACGTTCCGTTCCCACCCGGGCGTGCCAGGTCCGTTGCTGCACTCCTGGGTCACGGAATACCCCGGAGGTTTGTCTCCCCACTTCTCGTCCCACTCAGCTCGGTTGGAGACCGAAAAGCAGGTGCCGGCAGCGCCGAAAGCGCCAATAAACCACAAGTAGTCGGAGCCTTGTCCCAGTTGGCCCGATAGATGCCGCAGCGTATCCAAGTCCCAGCCTTTTGGAGCGATCGGCTCGTGCCATGTCCAACCAACGCGCGCCGGCATTTCACCTTTTTCGTCCAACAGGTTCATCGCTTGCAGGTTCGTGTAAGCATAAGGCGCGGAACCATACCCCGTGACGCCGTAGCGGGCCCACAACTCCATTTCCGCTTTCAGAAGCGCAGCCAACTGCGGCACTTTCCCTCTGAGCACCATGTCAGAAGGCGACTTGCGGCCTAACCTGCCTGATCGAATCATCCGATCATCCAAGTCTGAATGCACAGTGCGATATTCTTCCAAAGTCTTCGAGTTGCCCCAGCAAGCGCTGGTAAAGCCGTTGCTGATGCAGGTCGGGTTGTTGGGCGCCAAGGTATCCAAATATTCTTTGGTAATGGAAGTGCCCCAGATGCCGCCGCCGGGCTGGTTGAAATCCTCAGCGCGCTCTTCGTCCATGCCCCAGTTGGGAACCACCCTGATCCACTGCCCTGGTTTCGCCTTGGCTACCAACTCTTTCATCGTCGGCTCAAACAAAGCGAATTGATCCTTCGCCGGCAGGTTGGGCAGCCAGCGCGACAAAATCTCATTATCGTTGGGGAAGACATGCATAAAGGCCCGAGGTTCAGTCCACATCCAATCGACCGGGTGCTCGTGGGTCATGTAGAAGCTCGGCAGCACCTCGCGGCCTTTCAAGTCAATCAGCTGCGTTTGCGGCCCTGCCAAGGCTCGGATAGCCGCATTGGTGCCGGTCTCCAGAATTTTCCCATCACGGATCGCCATCGCTTGCACAATGGTCCCCACATTGGAAGTGAACGTCGTGTCGTCCATGGTCACGATCTTTCCGTTGTAAAGCACCATCTGGGGATAGTTCACCAGCCTCGCCGGTGGATTGACGCCCTGAGCCCATCCCGCAGCCGTGTTCAGAACCGCGCACCAAATTACAACCAGCAAAATTTTCTTCATGGCTATGCTCCTTTTCATTCGTTGCCTTGCGCCTGCTGCTCAACACACTAAAGTCTCTTCGTGATTGCCGAAAACGCCATTGCTCCGATTGCCAGTCAGGCAGATTATGGCTGGCCAAAGCACGGATATCCGCAAGACACCGGAGGCGGCGGTCCCCAGCCATCGGGAATTTTTGAATGATCCCAGGTAGAGGCTCCCACCGGGGTCAAGCCGACCTCCCTGGCCAGCGCAGCAGTCAAATGGACGGTCTTGCCACCAACCACGGTCATCAAGACCTGGATCGTCGGAATCTGATCTTCCGGAACAGTCATAAAATCTTTATCCAAAATTATGAAGTCGGCAAACTTGCCCGACTCCAACGAGCCCAGCAAATCCTCCCGCAGCATGTAGTGGCTGCCATATTGAGTGAGCGCTTTGAGCTGAGTGATGCGATCCGTCCGCTCACCCGGCCCATAGATCATCTTGTCGCGGTCGTTGTAGCGGTTCATCCCTTTGAGGATGAAGAAAAACGATTTGTAGGGTATCGGCCTGTCAATCTCAGAGGTGTGCATGACTTGAGCGTCATTCAAGCTCTTGCGCGGCACCACCCAATTGGTGTACTCCACGCCAAATTGCTTGGCGATCTCCGAGGCGCCCCTGTGAGTCTCAAATAGAATTGTGTTCAGTTGGCTGACCATCATGCCCAGATTCTTAATGCGGGGAATTTGCTGTGGTCGCGGAGCCCCAGCGCTATGATCAAAAGCATGGCGCTTGGCGCGTATTTGTTCCAGCGTCAGCCCGGCCCGTTTACTGCCCTCTTCAATGGCATCCATGACATAGTCGATGCCTCTGTCG
>MEKX01000100.1:7408-10878 GCA_001767075.1 Acidobacteria bacterium RIFCSPLOWO2_12_FULL_54_10
TACATTTTCGTCCCATCCCGGCGTGCCCGGCGCATTACCGCAGCCCTCGCCGCCCGCCCGTGGAGTATCTCCTTCTAGCGCCGCCCACTCAGCTCTCTCCGGGACCGACATGCAGCCGCCGCTAGAACCGAAAGCTCCTACAAACCATAAATGGTCCGAGCCATGTCCCAACCCGCCTGCCAATAACCGCAGAGTGTTCACGTCCCAAATATGCCCCCGATAAGAATACCCAAACCGCGCCGGCATCTCGCCATTGGCATCCAGCAGGTGCAGTGCGTGCAGGTTACCAAAGGCATAAGGAGCTGAGCCGAAAGTTGTGATGCCGTAGCTGCCCCATTGCTCCAACTCCGCTTTGAGCACCTGGGCCAGCAAGTCCGACCTGCCCCGGAAAAATGCATCCGGCTCCATGGGCCGAACGAAGCCTGGACCGCCTCGCATTTCCCCTGCGCCAATGACATCTTCCAGTTTAGGATGGACCATTTTCAGATCATCCAAGGCCTTCTGGTTGACATAAGAGGTAATGAATCCGTTTTTTACCTTCAACGGATTGTTAGGAGCCAACTGATCCAGCCATTCTTTTTTCACGGAGTTTCTATGCAGAGGAATCATCTCCTCGGCCCACTCATAATCCGGTCCGAAATTGAAGCTCACCAAGATAGGCTGGCCCGGCTTTGCTTTGCCAATCGCTTCCTTGAGCATCGGCTCCAATCTGGCCAATTGTTCCTTGGGCGGGAGGTTGGGCATCCAACGATGAATCAAGAAGTCATCGTTGGGGAGCACATGAGTGAGAGCGCGGGGATCCTGGAATGCCCAGTCGGTGGGATGTTCGTGCGTCAGGATGAAGCTGGGCAGAACTGTCCGCCCTTTCACATCAATCTGTTTAGTCTGCGGCCCGGCAAGAGCGCGGATGTCCGCATTGCTGCCGGTCTCCAGAATTTTCCCATCACGAATCGCCATTGCCTGTGCGATGATTCCCACATTCGCCGTAAACGATTTGTCGTTCATGGTCACAATCTTGCCGTTGTACACGATGGTCTGCGGATAGGAAATGAGCCTCGCTGGGATATTTGCCTGTTGAGCCCAGGCTGAAACGTTGAAAAACAGCACGCCCAAAAAAAGGACCTTATTCATCACGCCTCCTTTGTACTTAAGCGAAAAACAGTTGGTCGATGCTAATACGGTTTCGGAGCCCAGCCGGAAGGAATCGGCTCCTTCCAAGTGGATGGCCCGACGGGCGACGCGCCGACTTCGCGCGCCAGATCTGCCGTAAGGTGGATGGTCTTGCCGCCGACGACGGTCATGAGCGGCTTGGTCTGCGGAATTTCGGCCTCGGTAATCGTGAACACGTCGCGGTCCAGAACCATGAAGTCCGCGAATTTGCCCGGCTCCAGAGTGCCCATGAGTTTTTCCTTCATGACGTAGTAACCGCCCCAAGTGGTGAGCGCCTTCAACTGCGTGATGCGGTCAGTTTTCTCGCCCGCGCCATAAACTATATTGTCGCGGTCATTGAGCCGGTTCATGCCTTTGGTGATAAAGAAGAAAACCTTGTGCGGCAGCGGGCGGTCAATTTCAAAGGTATTGATGATTTGCGCATCGTTGACCGACTTGCGAGGGACCACCCAGTTTGTGTACTCGATGCCATATTGCTTGGCGATCTCGGAGGCGCCGCGATGGGTCTCCCACAGAATGGTGTTGATCTGGCTGACCATCATATTGAGGCTCTTGAGGCGCGGAATCTGCTGCGGGCGCGGCGCGCCGGCGCCGTGGTCAAAAGCATGGCGCTTGGCGCGAACCTCTTCCGGAGTGATGCCGGCACGCTGGCTGGCGGTTTCAATGGCGTCCATGAGGTAGTCAATATCTTTGTCGCCGCCGGTGTGCAGCGTGGCAATGCGGATACCGCTTTCGATGATGCGCTCCAAAATCGCGCGATTCTCCGTGCCCGGCTCGAAATTGCAGTTCTGCTGGCCGGTGAAATTGGGATCGGCTTGCTTCCTTTGGTCGATATATTCCTGCCGGTAAGAAATGGACATGCAGCCGCTGCCGGTATCGCGCCAGGCGCCGATCAACCAAAGATAATCGGTACCGTGGCCTACTGTGCCTGATAGCGTGCGCAGAGTTTCCTTGTCCCAAGCCGGGCCGGTGTAACCCCAAGCGAAGCGAGCAGGCATTTCGCCTTTGCTGTCGAGCAAGTGCATAGCCTGGAGGTTGGAAGGCGCATAAGGAGAAGAGCCGAAGCTGGTGACGCCATTGCTGGCCCAAAGCTCCATTTCCGCTTTCAGTATTTCGGCCAACAGAGGCAGCTTGCCGCGCATCATGGCGTCGGGATCAACGGGACGGCCAAGCTTAGCGGTTTGCAAGACGCGCAGTCCGTATGAACCGCCGCCGCCCGGACCTGGCGTATAGGTTTCCAAGTCGCGGACTTTCGCCATCTCCTCCACGGCTTTAGTGTTGGACTGGGAATTGATGAAGCCATCCTTGATGGTCACGGGATTGTTGGGAGCGAGTTGATCGAGCCATTCCTTGGTGATGCTTTTGTCGAAGAGGTCTTCGACCTGCGAAGCCCATTCATAATCCTGTCCGAAATTGAAAGTTGCGCGAACCCACTGGCCGGGTTTGGCCTTGGCGACGGCCTCTTTCATAACGCCTTCAAATTGCGCCACCTGTTCCTTGCCCGAAACGCTGGGCAGCCAGCGGGAAACAATGACATCGTCATTTGGAAGCACGTGCCGGAATGCCTGCGGCTCGATAAAAGCCCAGTCGGTGGGGTGCTCGTGCGTCATGATGAAACTGGGCATGACGGTGCGGCCCTTGAGATCGATTTGCTTGGTTTGCGGGCCAGCCAGGGCGCGCATTTCCGCCGTGGAGCCGATGGCAAGGATTTTATTGTCGCGAACCGCCATAGCCTGAACGGTGAGGCCCACGTTGGAAGTAAACGTGGTGTCGTTCATGGTAACGATCTTGCCATTGTAAAGGATCGTCTGGGGATATCCGAGCGTAGCAGCAATATTGGCGTTCTGCGCCTGGGCGAGAAGACCGCACAACAAAAGGCCAAACAACATCGCAGTTTTTTTCATTATTTCTCTCCTGGTAAATTCAAGTCCATTACTAAGCGTGGATTAAGCATTGCTGCATTTCCGAAAGTCACGAGCAGAAACAAGGAAACTATGTCGAGCCAAATTTTTGGAACCGCCCGAGGAAGACTGGGTAGTCTTTCAGAAAAAAACCCTCGCAAGCTAAAATGCGCTTGCGAGGGTTATATCAAGTTTTACTCTATTTGTCCAGTTTTAGAACTCGAATTTGAGGCCGAACTGGATAATACGCGAAGTACCCACCGTATCTTTAATAGTGCCGACGTTGGGGTCGATTTGACCGGTCGTGGTACCTGCCCGCGAGCCCGTTCCATAGTACTGAGCGGAAGCGGTACTACGGAACACGGCAACTCCCGGACGGCCAAAGTTGGGGTTATTGGT
>MEKX01000100.1:10902-11441 GCA_001767075.1 Acidobacteria bacterium RIFCSPLOWO2_12_FULL_54_10
CTGCAAGTTCTTACCTTCGCCGATATCGAATGACTTAAACAGCGAAAAGTCAAACTTCACCAGTTGTGGAGCGGAAAGGGTATTTTTCCCAACGTTGCCGTAATAGCCGGCTCGCACAGGAATGAACTGGGTCACATCGAACCATTTGTTGACATCACCGATCACCGGATTGTTGTCTCCACCCGGTTTCAGCAAGGGCCGGATTTCGCAGGTTTTGCATCTGCCTGTAGAGGTGTAGCCCGGACCGCCAATGGTCATCGGCAGGCCGGAACGGGCTGTTAAAATACCATTGATCTGCCAGTCTCCAAAAATTGCATTAGCAAGACCGCTGGCATTGGAACCGAAAGCCCTGTCTCGTCCATACGGCATCTCATAAGTGTAGTTGAAGCTGAAGTTGTGAGGAGAGTCCTGCGCAGCGCGACCTCTGTCGTAGGACTTGTAATCCCAGAGGTTGCCTGTCTGGAATCCACTGCCGCCAGCGACCTCAGCGCCCTTCAAGCCGATGCCAGCGTTGGTGATGTTCTTGGACCAAGTATAGG
>MEKX01000101.1:0-300 GCA_001767075.1 Acidobacteria bacterium RIFCSPLOWO2_12_FULL_54_10
CACAGCCGCCACTTGCAAAGATTTTCTCGTGTGGCGACCCATCCGGTGCCCGACCGCATGGCCTCTTAGGATTGCGGGGATTTCTCCTCGCGGACGAGTCCGCGCCACTTCTCCGTGACGAAAACGGACGAGCGTTTCCAGCTTCCGTACGCAAATCCGAAGGTCCCTGCAAAGAACTGTGCCATGGGTCGCTTCTGCCAACGATAGCCCGGGCCGATCTTCCGAGGCAAGACCAAACGGGCCACGGAAGACCAAACGGGCCAGGCAAGGTCAAAGGGCGGGAAAACGATTGCGTTCTCC
>MEKX01000101.1:347-5122 GCA_001767075.1 Acidobacteria bacterium RIFCSPLOWO2_12_FULL_54_10
AGCCGCGCGCGTAAGCAAGCGGGCCATCCGAGCCGCGACCGCAAGGGAGCGGTGGTTTCTATCCGAGCCGCGACCGAATCCGAGCCGCGCCGGTGGTTTTTCGCTCGCGCGACCGTAAGCGAGCGGTGAATCCGAGCCGCGACTGCCTGCCCCGAGCGAAGTCGAGGAACCTGCTTTTCGTCACAGGATTTCGAGCGCCCTGCGGATTTCGTGGAGTTCGGATTCCGTAATTCCCCAAAGCTCTGCGGCGGCGTGGTCAACCTGGTCCTCGACCTTGGCTAATTCCCGTTTGGCCTCCTCATCTTTGGGGTCCTCGGCAATCCGCGCCACCAGCTCGTGCGCCCGCAGCGACAGTCGCACCAATTCAATATGGCTGCGACTTGCGGCGTCAAATCTAGGTATGCTTATGACAGATAGTATGTGCAGCGTTATGTCGGTAGTGTAAGCCTTGGGAAGGAAAACAGACGGGCTAGAATTGAGAGTGGCACACACATAGTGCGCTTCTTGAGAATCCTTAAAAGGTATGAACATCACGGTTTGGTCAGGTACTATAGCTTTTTCTCCCTTGATTACATCTTTTCCGAGCCCGCATACAGCCGCCCTTAGGAAAACATCTTCACGTGCCCAACAAACTTTGACCGTCGAAAGCGTGTAGGGGCCGACGTTGTACATCGAATAAAATGCGTCTTTCTTTGGGTCGAAGTATTTGCGGTAACCGGACCGCTTCCGCAGCAGTTTTTCAAATTGCTTGAAGTACCCGAAAGTTTCGGGGAGATGTTCCTTTATCCAGGCCTCAGTATAGCCGGTGCGGGTTTCGGGGTCTTGGGCAAGAATGATGTAAGCTGACGGGTTGGCGCGCCACCTCTCCACGTCGCGTCCGCGAAGCAATGGGTAGAGCAAGTCCGGTTCCAGCGGGTGTTTGCCGACGGGGACTTTGATTTTGCCGACGTCGCCGATGTTCTCAATGGTAAGCAATCCATCAGGCCGTCGCTCTGCAATGTTGACCCAGTAAGCCCCATTTAACCACGTGCAACTTCCTGACCACGCTTTGTAAGCTGACTTCCCACTTGCCTTTTGCGCGGCAATGACCGCTCCTGCTGGGGCTGTCAGCCATGGAGAAGTCGGCTTTCCCGCCTCGACCGGCTGGGCTACTAAGCGGAGGCACTTGGTGAGCCGTTGCGCCTCCTCTAGCGTAGCGTCATACGGAATGGAACCGCCCTTACGTTGCCAAAGCCAATAAACTACCGGGTACTCGGTTGGTTCCCCCTTCTCAAAGACAAAGGTGGCGGTGCGATTAGTAGCTCCCTCGAAAGGCTTCAATTTGGTCATGTCATTTACGCCAACTACTCTCACCGGCACGTCCGTCCCCAGGCGAAAGCGGCGAAAGCCGTCGCCAGCCCCCTTTGTCTTAAAGACCGTTTGGGTTATCACAAAACCGAGCTTGCCCTGGTCTTTCAGGTAACTGTCCGCACTGGCATACGCGAACAGCATGGAAAAGTCCTTTTTGCCGCCACCGAGGCGAGCAGCGTGGCCTTTGAGAGAAAAGAGTCCGTACTTGTCCCACAGCTTGCGCGTGGCCTCTCGGTATTCGTCCGACAGTGATTCCCAGTTAATCCACGGGGGATTCCCAGCCACGAAGTCGAACTGACCTTTGAAGAGCGGCGCGAAGGCGTTTTTGAGCCAGCGGGCCCAAAGGCCGTTGCGCTTCTGCTTCTCAAGCTTCGCTATCGCCTCGTAAAGTTTCTGGAGACCCTGAAAGCTATCGGGATCGGAAATGGTTAGGTCCCGCTTGGCCCGGCTTAAGAATTCTTTTGGTGAATATTCCGAGCGGCTGCATTGTTCCAGCAACCCAACCAGCTTTTCCATTTGCCCAGAAGCAACTATTTCGTTTGGGATTTCAAATTCCCCCACCGCCGTGGGAATGTGGTAGCGCTTGCCGTACATATCCGCGCGTTCGGAGGGGGTCAGAACCGAGTCGCACATATAGACCGGGATTTCAATGGGACGGACTTCGCGGACTAGCTCCCCAAGAGCCAGGAGAAAGTTGGTCCTTGCGGCAATCACGGCGATGGGGTTCAGATCGAAGCCGCAGAGGTTGTCGAGAATCTTCCGGGCGGTGATTTTCTTTGCAACGGGAGGATCATGGTCTTCCCCCCACTGCTTCATCCGGTTGATGGCAAGCACAAGAAATGTCCCGGAACCGCAGGCAGGGTCCAGCAGGCGTTTGTCGAGGTTGCCGTCATACTCAAGCTGGTTCAATAGATGGTCGGCTAACCAGTCCGGGGTGTAGTATTCACCCAGATCATGGCGCAATTTCTTCGGCACGAGGTACTGGTAGAGCTTTTTTAATAAGTCCCGGCTCTGCTCCGGCGCCAGATAGGGAGTCCGAGGGTCGAAGTTGCCGAGTTCTTTCGCAAGACCTCGAAGGTCTCTCGCCATGTCTTTGTCCCACTCGCTTAGATACCAGGCGAAAAAATCGCCTTCGAGGAAGTTGTTGATTCCTTGGCGCGAAAACAGGCCGCCGTCTTCCAAGTCCTTCAAGTCTCTGCGGAAGTCATCGGAAGACTTGGACGACAAAGGTTGCAGGAAGGATTGCAGCATGGAGCCTTGTTGCAGCGTCATCAGCTCCGCCGCCAGGAGTTTCATCAGCAAGGCGAAGTAGGTATGGACCGAAAAAAGAAACTCTTTGAGCTTTGGGTCCTTGATGCCGAATTGCTTGCCCAGCGCACGGGCGTCCGTTGCGGCCTTCTCAATCTCCTGCCCGTACACGATGCCGAAAATCCGCTGCCACTCGGCGAAAAAAGTCTGCACCCGCCTGTTTGTACTCTTCACCAGTTTGTTATAGAAGAAACCTACAACATTCCGAGCGGTTTCCTTTTCCGGTCCGAAGGTTTGTGCCAGCAGGTCCGGAGTGAGCGGATATCTGCCAAGGGATTCCAGAAAGCTGAGAAAAAGATCAATGCTCTCCGCTGACACCGGATGCGGGCCGTCAAGGGAAAAATCGCTGGTTTCCGCTTCCGGGAAAAACGTAAGCTGAGCCTTGGGTTTCCTGGCTGTGATCGCAGCGGCGGCGTGACGGCCTCGGTAACGGACAAAGAAAATCTCCTTGCCGTCCAGACCGACTCCCACCATCCGGCGTAACGCATCGGTCGCTTGTTTGCCGTGCTTTGCTCCTTCCTCAAGGAGGTATCTCTGAAGTTGTCGTTTGGCTTCCGCAAAGCCCGCCCGCTTCGCCAGCTTGCCGGGCCGCTCGTACTCGATAACGACGTTGCCGTGCAACGCATCGGCGATACCGCCCAATGAGGTTGCGTGCTCATATTGGGAAGGAGAGCGCCGGACACCACGGATTCGCTCTATGAACGGGTCCAAAAGTTTTTCGATTCCGATTTTAAGGTCTTCTTCGGTATGCGCTTGAATAGCAACTCGGCGAATCGCGTCCGCAAGCTCCGCAGAGGTCTGTGGCGGTTCAGGCATCGGTCAGCCATTATAAGGGTATTCGATCAAGATAAAATGCCCCACTACCTGGAAGCGAATTGTTGCCGCAGAGAATCGGCAAGAATTTGCATCTTACGAACGCGGGAATTTTGGGTTGCTCTTGACGCGCTCGGCTTGTCCGGCGTGGCGCTGGTCGTGGCTGGCGATCAGTTCGAGCGTGCCGTAGACATCATGCGTGCCCATGAGGGGATGGAACCAGCGGAACCGCGAAAGGTCCCACTCTTTGACGGGTTCGAGTAAGTCGAGCGTGGCCTGTCGGGCCTGCTTCAAGAAATCAAGCAATTCGGCGCGAGGGATGCCGTGCTTCGGTTCGACGGCGGGGGCGGTCTTGATCTTCACCAGCGGATTGGCGAGCAGAGCCGACTGCAAACTCTGCGGCATCAAGCTGCTCATAATCGCGAACGGCAGCAAGACCGGCGCCAGGCGCAGCAGCGACGTAGGGATCATTTGCGGACCCATCGGCAGCTCGTCAAACGGGATGGTGCGCGAGGCTCCGTGTTCGGGGCTGCCGGAGCGAAGCAAGTCCGTCATGTAGCGGTGGAAGACTCGCTCGGTGAGGCCGACGTGATGCGCCACTTCGCCGACGGACCAGGAATCGGCAGCGGGCTTGCAATCGAGTTGCGCTTGCGAGAGGCCATCCAATTGACGGAGGAAGGCAGCCCGCTCTTCCTGCAATTTGCCGATGGCGCTCGCTAATCGCTCCGGGTTTGTCATACACTGCGCGCTGGCGCTGCGGGCCCGTCCTTCGCTAAGGCTTCCGGCGGCGGGATGTCCAGATCCTGCTCAGCGGGAGTCGGAGACGGCGGGCTAGACCCGCGTCGCCCTCCATTGTACAATAGGGCGAAGTCCCCGGCAGGAACTGGAATGACGAAGCTGTGCTGACCGACATCGAGCTTATCCGCAAACTCGACTTTTTCGAGGGCCTGACTCCCAAGACGCTCCAGCGCATCGCCGAACTCTGCATCGTGCGGGAATTTGCCGCCGACGACTATATCGTCCGGCAGGGCGAGTCCGGCTTGGGACTCTACTTCATCACCGTCGGGCGGGCCAAGGTGGAAATCGAGCGCGAGGGGTTGCGGGTGGTCGTGGCCGAGCTGAAGGAGGGAGACTCCCTCGGCGACTTCTCGATCATTGACGACAAGGCGCGCTCGGCGAATGTGATCTGCATGGAGGACACCCGCTGCCTGCTGCTGACGCGCGACAGCTTCTCGAAGCTGCTCAAGAAGCATCCCGAGATCGCGCTGCAGATGCTCAAGTCGCTGGTCAGCCGGATTCGCTCG
>MEKX01000102.1 GCA_001767075.1 Acidobacteria bacterium RIFCSPLOWO2_12_FULL_54_10
CGCTTGCGCAAAGCGCAACAGCCGAAACCAGCGGAAATGCATCCACTGCACTTGCAGCGCAGTGAGCAGGACGGTTCGGAGAGCTGCCGGTTAACCGGATGGGAGAAGCACAAACATGGTGCCAAATGATTCAGAATTCCGTCTGAGAGTGGCGTCATCCCGGTGGATTCAGGTATGTATGGCGATCGGTTTGATTGCGCTGGTTGGCGCAGGCATCGCGGATCCATCGCGGTTTTGGTCCAATCTGTTGCTGATCTCCTACCTCCTTCTGGGAATGGGGCTGGCGGGAACGTTTTTTGTCGCTCTGCAATACATGTCGGGCGCGAGTTGGAGCGTGGCATTCCGCCGCATTCCCGAGGCCCTCTCCAGCGCGCTTCCGGTCGGCGCTATCGGCATGCTCGTTGTATTTTTTTTCCACCCGTCGCTTTACCCGTGGTCGCAGGCTGCATCGGCAGAAGGCGAAGGCTTGACCGGCTTCAAAGCCGCGTGGCTGAGCCTGCCATTTTTTTGGGTACGGTCGGTCATTTACATTGCTCTGTGGTTTCTGCTGTCGAAGTTGATCGTTCGCAGCTCGCGGGAACAAGACCTGGATGACAGCCCACGGCACACACGATCCAGCATTCGATATTCCGCAATGTTTCTGGTCGCCTTCGGTTTTACCTTCTGGCTGGCCAGCATGGATTGGATCATGTCACTGGAGCCTCACTGGTACTCGACCATGTTCGGACTTTATAACTTCTCTGGCTTGTTCCTGGGAGGACTGGCGGCAATCATCTTGCTGGTCCTGTGGATTTCGAAAACCACAGGCTTGCGCGACTTCGTCAACGAAGAACATCTTCATGATCTTGGGAAGCTCCTGTTTGCCTTCAGCACGTTTTGGATGTACATCTGGTTTTGCCAGTACATGCTTATCTGGTATGCCAATATTACGGAAGAATCCATCTATTATATCCAGCGGCTCCACGGTTTCTGGGAACCAATTTTCCTGTTGAACATTTTCCTGAATTGGATCATTCCCTTCATCGTGCTTTTGCCCGTTTCATCTAAGCGCAGCCGCTCGACACTGGCCAAGGTTGCGATTGTCGTCCTGGCTGGAAGATGGGTGGACTTATATTTGATGATCTTCCCTGCACTGCATGGTCAAACGCCCGTGTTTGGCCTTTGGGAAATCGGCTCGATTGTGGGCGCTTGCGGGCTGCTGCTGTTCTTCTTTCAACGAGCCCTCGGCCAAGCTTCATTGGTGCCGTTGAACGATCCACGCTTGCAGGACAGCTTGCATTATCACAACTGAGAAATTTCACGAAAGGATGTCTGGGTTGCTTTCATTGCTTGAGCCGACCTTCTTACATGCCCATGTCAATATCTGAACTAAGCCGTGAATTACGATTTCAAAAGCCCAGCAATATACCTATCCTGTCTAATTCTTACTTTATCTTCGCGAGGACCCCATGAACATTCTTCTATCTCAAAAATACCGTATTGTAGTCGTCTTCTTGTCTTTAGTTTTTTCTGTGCTCGCTCCCAGTTTTATTGCAGCCCAGAGTGCAAATATGGATTCTCTGGCAGATCGCATGGCTCAATTGGAGCGGCGCCAATCTGCCCTGGAAGCCGAAAACCAGCAACTCCGGATGCAGGTTACGTCGCTGATGAACGTCGTCCTTCGGAAGGAGATGACTGCATCCCCTATCCAGCAAATCGCGGTGCAAACTGCCAGCGCGACTCAAGCTGCCGCTTCCCGGCCCGCTGCCTCCAATGAAGCGCCTCCCCAGAAAGTGCAGTTCGGAGCCGAAATCCGCTTCCGGCCTGAAACCCGAAGCGGTTTCAAAAATGGAGTCGACGTGAATACCTTCATGTATCAGCGCATCCGCCTCGACGCTCGTTTGCGACTGAGTGACAATGTTACAGGTTTCATCCAGTTGCAGGACTCCCGCCTATGGGGGCAGGAAGCTTCCACGCTTTCTAACGATGCCAACCTTGATCTCCACCAAAGCTATTTGCAGGTGGCAAATTTCCTTCTGCCCAGCATCACGTTGCGAGCCGGACGACAGGAATTGATCTATGGTAACCAGCGGCTGATCGGTGCCGTGGGTTGGGATAACGTTGGCCGTTCGTTTGATGCCGTGAAGCTGACGTTTGGTGGAAGCAAAGCCTCAGCAGATATTATCGCGGGCCGACTGATGGACCGCCGCAATTCCGCGCGTGGCGACAATAGTCAGGATTTGATCGGACTCTACGGAAAGATCGGACAGGCCAACGCCAAGATCGGTCTGGAGCCTTATCTTCTCTATCTGCGGGACGGTTTGGAGCTGGCCGGGGAGAAGCCGGGAGTTCCGCGCGAGTCAACACGCATTGCAACGCTTGGATTCCGGCATTTTGGCGCTATGGGCAGCGGTTTCTCCTATGATCTGGAGCACGCTTTTCAGTTCGGCCAGCGCGGACCGGATACGCAACGCTCTGCGGCCCTTGCTGTCCAGGCACGCTATCGCTTCGGTGGCAACGTGAAACCGGAATTCGGCTTCGAGTTCGACTACGCCACCGGTGATGGTGATGCAACGGACGGTCGCTCCGAGGAATTCAATAATCTGTTCCCAACCAACCATATTCATTACGGTTTTGCGGACTACCTGGGCTGGCGCAACATGCAGGACTTCAAACCTTATACATCTTTCCAGCTTGGTTCAAAGGTTAGAACTGAGTTGGCTTATCACCGTTTCCGGCTCGTCGAAGAAACGGGCGCGTGGAAAAACGCCGGCGGCACGGTTTTAGGCCTGGACCGAACCGGCAAGCTCGGAAACGATTTAGGTCACGAAATCGATTTGACCTTCACGTTCCCTGTCTTCGAACACCTCAGGATGTATCCGGGTTACTCGCTGTTCATTCCCGGCAAATTCGCCAGCGGGACACAAGGCCCCCGGTCCAGTCAGTTCGCTTACTGGCAAACCGTAGTTACTTTCTGAGACTGCTCGAAACCTGTCGAGCTGGTTGTTTAGTTATCGCGGCTGATCAGCAATGGCTCAAGATATAATTGGTATCATAACTTTGCCGAAGGAACTATGGCCACTTTCAATAGGACGGATGATCACGGCAATTCACGGCAATTACCTGTGACTGGCTTCGTCCTGGTTGGCGGGCAGAGTCGCCGCATGGGTCGCGACAAAGCGCTTTTGGAATTGGATGGCGAACCGCTGTTCCTGCGCACGGCCAAACTGTTAAAACCTTATGCAAGCGATGTAGTTCTCCTCGGTCCGACCGAACGATTTTCTCGCTTTGGACTTCCTGTGTGGGACGATGTATACCCAGGCCGAGGTCCAGTAGGCGCATTGTACACGGCCCTTCGTAATTCTCATAGTGATTGGAACCTCTTCTTCGCCTGTGATCTTCCATTCCTAAACAGCAGTATTTTAGAGATTCTTTTGCTACGGGTTCGCAATACAACCGCTCATGCCGTGGTGCCCAAGGTTGGCGAGCGATGGCAACCTCTTTGCGCTGCGTACCATCGCAATTGTCTTTCCGTCATTGAACCTCTGATTCTTCGCGCGGACGATTTATCGCTGGTCGGGCTTCTGTCGAAGTTTCCGGTGGAAGTCGTCAGTCCCAGGCAATCCCAAAACGCGGGAGAATGGGAGAACCTGTTCTCCAACGTGAACACCGCCGAGGAGTGGGAGCACGCTCAGCGCAGTGCAGGGCCTGTGAGAACATGAAAAGTTTCGATGAGTATTTGCGCCTGGCTGGCGATGGCGGGCACGCGCGCTCGGGTATTATTCTGGGCATTCGCATGGCCATGCTGGGCCTGCGCGAAATCGCTTTGGATAGCTCCGACGATCATCACGATTTAATCGTATTCGTCGAAACGGACCGCTGCCTTCCGGATGCCGTCGAATTGGTCACTGGGTGCCGACTGGGAAATAGAAGATTGAAATTTCAGGACATGGGCAAGATGGCCGCTACCTTCGTGAACATGGCAGCGAATCGCTCCATCCGCGTGGCGGCTAGAGAAACTGCTAATCAGCGCGCACTAGAGATGTTTCCTGACTTGGACAAGGAGGAAGCTCTGAGTAAAGCCTACTGCGCAATTTCAGATGATGAGCTATTCAACTGGAAGCCCGTGCGCGTTGAGCTTCGCATGGAAGACTTGCCCGGATATCAAGGGCCTCGCGTGCCTTGCGCGAAGTGCGGCGAAAGCATCGCCTTTGCCCGGCAAATCACTGTAGGTCAACAGGCGCTCTGCCGCGCCTGTGCCGGACAAAGCTACTACCTTCCTTAGATGCTTCAGACGAATCTGGAGCGGGAGACGGGAATCGAACTTGAGGCGTTTAGCGGGCGTCTGAGCCCGCTGCCGAAATCCTGAGCGCAGCCGAAGGGCGAGGGACCTGGTGCACCTTTGGAGAACGCCTGTAGTTTGTAAACAAAAAACTTATGTGTTCAAGGCGTTGATTCTTGGCTGCCTGACTCACTGATTCCTCGTGTCCGCGTTTCGCCGCCCGGCTTAATGGAGTAAATGGAGTAACGATCCTGGGCCTTCACTCCATCCATTTTCACCTCGTAATTCGCGCAATGCACAATCCAACGCCGGTGCTGTGAAATACCTTTTGATTCTACCCAATAAGGAGTCCTAAATGTCTAATGAAGATAAATCCCGCTCCAGAGTAAACCGGGGCCGACTGCGGCCAAGAAGATGACCGGGCGGACGCTATTCGGGTTTGCTTGTGCCCTGTTCAACGCTGCGCACAAGCTGACCCCGCACGTGGCCGAGCCAAGATTGCCCGATGTCCTGGAGACGAACGAAATCTTCTCCAAGGGGACTTTCGCTCTTTGAGCGAGGATTCCAACCACGCGGGGATTGGGTTCGTGGAGAGCAAAGTGACTGACTTCGGATAGAGATTTGCCGCTCGTCTTTTCCAAGCGATGCAAGATGCGATCCAGAGTCGAAACGGCTGCGCTGGCGAGTTGGTCTCCCTCTAAACAAGACAGACCCTATGGCAGCCCTAACGCTTTGCGCATGTAGCCGAGCCCACGGGGGGCGTTGGCCGCGTTCGAGTGGTCTGTCTTCATCTGGTCCTTTTCTTTGCGGAAGTA
>MEKX01000103.1:0-4471 GCA_001767075.1 Acidobacteria bacterium RIFCSPLOWO2_12_FULL_54_10
GCTCCCACCACTGAGCGTGCAGTTTCTTCACTGCCTCCGGCCATTTGTATTTTTCATCCTCTGGGGCATCGCGGGGGATTCCCCATTCCTGCCAATTCTTTCCCAACGCCTTATTGAACTGCTCGCGCAACGGGTCCAGCGTTTCCTGATACTTCTCCCAGATGACATCAATCTCCGCGTTATTGGCGATGGACTTGAGGGTAACGTGCGGCGCGCGCTCGTAAACGAAGCCCTGGCGGATATCACCACGGGTAAGTCGGCTCGATGGTGCGGTGCCTGTAACCTCAGCCTCCTTGCGCAGGCCTTGGGGTGAGTCAGCCAGCAGGTAGTAGGGGTAGCGGGCACCCATAATGCGGGCGCGGGCCAGGGCAAGCGCCACCCGTGAGGTATCGATTGTGATCCAGCGGCGGCCCCATTGTTCGGCGACATACGCACTAGTGCCAGAGCCACAAGTGGGGTCCAGGACAAGGTCACCGGGGTCTGTGGCCATCAAGAGACAGCGTTGAACGATCTTGGTCGCTGTCTGGACCACGTAAATCCGGTTTGTTGCACCCCCTGTGTCCTCCCAAACGTTGGTCCGGACAGTAAAGCCAAAGTCAGCTTGGCGCCTTTCGTATCGGATTTGGTTCGTACCTATTAGAATCCGGTTAGCCCTCCCAATCCTCGTCATGCCCTCCTGATTAGTTTTCCAACTGTTATTCAGGCTGGGGCGATAGACCACGCCTTGATGCTCATACGGGAAAATTTGCGTTTTGAATGTCCCTCCGCCAGTTAAGTCGGCGCTGAAAATGGCTTCATCCTCCGCATCACGTGGCAGCCATTGATGTCGGAACTTGACCGCTGTTTTTGAACGCGTGTAGAAGAGAATCACATCAGCGATATTTTCGAGGAGTTCACCTTTCTGACTGCCCTTTTTCTTTACGACAATTTCGACGACGAAGTTTTGGTCCCCAAAGATCTCATCCATCAATGCCCGCACTCGATGTACATTTTCATCCCCAATTTGCACAAAGATCGAACCCGACTCTGTCAATAAGTCCCGTGCTACGGTGAGGCGGTCGCGCAGATACGTCAGATAAGAATGAATGCCGTCCCGCCAAGTGTCCCGGAAAGCCTTCACCTGCTCCGGCTCGCGCGTGATGTGTTCGACATTCCCATCTTTGACATCGCGGCTGGTGGTAGACCACTGGAAGTTCGAGTTGAATTTGATGCCGTAAGGAGGATCGATATAGATGCACTGCACCTTGCCACGCAGCCCCTCGCGCTCGGCGAGAGAGGCCATCACTTGCAGGCTGTCACCCAAGATCAGCCGGTTGGACCAGTTTGCATCGTGCTGGTAGAACTCGGTCCTGGCGTGGTCGTCCGGCAGACCGTTGAAGTCGGCAAACAGGTCAATCTGCTTCTCGGCGGATTTCCCATCCGCCTCGGACCGCCGCAGCAGGTCGTCGACCAGCACTTTGGGATGAACCTTTTCCTGGATATAAAGCGGTGGAGCATGGACCACAATGTCCGACCAGTCCTGCTCGTCCTTCCCGCGCCATACAAGTTGCGGGTCCAGGTCGCGGTTGCGGCGTTCGTAAGCCACGCGGACGGGGCTCTGTTCATTCTTGGCCATTACCGACTGGTACTCGGCGGTGGGAATGTTCTTGCGGGTCGCCTCGTCGTGCTTGAGAGTCTCGACCTTCTTCTTAACTGGTTGCTTGGCCATGTTAATTTTCCTTCGCCGCCGCTGAGGTGGTTACCGACTCAATCATTTTGCTGAATTCTGATTCGACCTTCGCCGCAAAGTCAGCCTCGATCTGATAGACCTCGGTAAACTCGGCGAAAACCCAGCGGCCATAGCTTCCCAGGTGGGTCACACCGGGCACCCAATATGTTTCCATGGTGGACTTCTTCTCTTTGGCGTCTTCGCGCCGGTAACCCTTGATCTCCACAATCAGATGTAGCGGGTCGTCTTCGCCGCGGCCATCGTCCACCAGCACGATGAAGTCGGGACGATACATTCGCGTCTCCGAGCCGTAGCGATAGGGCACCTCCAGCCCAAGGTTGTGGTTCTTGACGTAAGCTTTGACGCGAGGGTGTGCCTCTGCCACGCGGCAGAACTCGGCTTCCCAGTCGCTGTCGAGGATGATCCAGTTGATGTGACAACTGCGGGAATCGGTCTCCCAGCGATTGGTTTTGGAAGTGTTGAAGTTCACATGGATGGTGGAGCCTGTGGGGTTGAAGGGGTCGAGCACAGCCTTGATGGGCCGTTTCCCCATTTCGGCCCTGGTGATGCCGGCGGTGATGCGCTCGCAGGCCATGTCGGCCAATTCCTGATACATGAGTTGCGCCGGATAGGTACCGCCTTTGCAAACGAGGCAGGTATCGAGCCATTGCTTGGTGATCCGCTTGAGCTGCCCGAAGAGGTGCAGCTTGGGTTGCTCGCCAGGGTCGCGCCACTTGTTGTATAGCAGACGGTGCGTGAGGTGAAAGAGCAACGTGGAGCGGCGCAGATCCCCCGTGTGTACCAGGGTAAGATCGACGCCCTCGCCAATGATGCCAGAGTTGCGGGTAATAGAAGGGCCAACGAGGTCGGGCGTCAGCTCCAGCACGGAGTCGTCGTTGAACTCAGCGGTAAGCCGCTCTTCGGGCAACTCGACCCTGTAGCCTTGGACACGCGGGAACCGGATTTCGAGAGTGTCGCGTTCTGGACGGACGGCCTTAACGTGGATGGTCTCGCGGGGCGGCTGCGGGGGTGCGACCACTGGCTTGGCGGTGAAATCGAAGGGAATGCCCAGCACGTCCGCATATTCGACGTTGAACAAATTTTCCTCGTTGAGGTCGTATGACTGGCGGCGCAAGGCACGTCCAATGACCTGTTCGCAGAGCAATTGTGTACCAAAGGCACGCACACCGAGGACATGGGTGACGGTGTTGGCATCCCAGCCTTCGCTGAGCATCGAAACGGATACCACGCAGCGGATGGCACCGCCGAGGCGACCGTTCTTACCAACGGTGTTCATCGCCTCCCGCAGCAACTCATGGTCGGAGATGTTTTCAGCCTGGCTACGGTCTCCGGTGCGTTCAATGATCTCGCGACGGAAGCGGTCGATCTCGTCGGCGGCCATGCTTCGAAAGTTATCGTCGAGGCCCTCGCCGCGTTCGAGCTGCTCGCTATCGATCAACAGCGTACGCGGACGGGCAATCGGGTTACCATGTTCGTCGAAGTTGCGGAACAGCGCCAGGCGGCCGTTTTCCAGCGTGGTAGAGCCGTCCTCGTTCTCTCGGTGAAAGCCTGAGATGTAGTCGTAGACAAGTTTTGATGTAGACGTATTGTTGCATACAACGATGAAACAGGGCGGCACCTTGATGCCGCTCATCTCCCATAGGTGGTAGGTTTTCTCGTAGTGTCCGTAAAGAGCTTCCAATGCTGTTTTGAGTTCTACTGGGATGCTAAGCGGGTCAAGGGTCTTAGCCTTGCCACGGCCCTTCTTGGGCATCTTCTTGCCGATATGTTCCCAGAGATTGCGGAACATGGGCATGTCCTCGCCGGGTATGTTATCAGCGACCGGCACGCGGGGGAGTTTGACGATCCCGCATTCAATGGCATCCATTAGTGAGAAGTCGCTCATGGTCCAGGGAAACAACGTGCCCTCGGCGTAGCCCGAGCCGCGCAGGAAAAAGGGTGTTGCCGATAGGTCCAGGATGCGCGTGATACCTAGCTTGCGACTAACAGTTTCAAGTCCGGAGATCCAGAGACGGGCGGCTTCATTGTTTTGCTCGGCTTCCTTCTTGTCGTCACCCTTCAGATCGGCCTCGGCTTCGGGCGTGGGCTTTTCGCGATAGCAGTGATGCGCTTCATCGTTGATCACCAAGATGTTCTTCATGCCCATCAGCTCGGGCATGACCCGCTGGAGCATCTGCCCCTCTGTTTCCGTCGTGTTGAGCGCGTCGCCCCGGCCTTGCAGCAGCGACCGACCGCCCTTGGAAAGGTCCATGCGCTCGCGGTTCTTAAAGGCGTGGTAGTTGGTGATGACGATCTTGGCTCGTTCGAGATCGGCGAGCAGGTCACTGGGGACAAGTTCCCGGCTTTGGTAGTAGGTATCCGGGTCGTTGGGTTGGAGCACACGCAAGCGGTCGCGGATCGTCAGTCCCGGAGCCACGACCAGAAATCCTCGTGTGAACTTCGTGCTGTTGGGTTTTCGTACCGCATTGATGGTCTGCCAAGCAATTAGCATAGCCATGACGGTGGTCTTGCCAGCGCCAGTGGCCAACTTCAGCGCCAGGCGCATCAATTCAGGGTTAGCATCGTTGTTGGCGTTGGCTAGGTGCTCCAAAAACTGATTCCCGGTCTTGCCGATCTTTGGGGCCACTTCCATCAGCCAAATAGCGACCTCCACTGCTTCCACTTGGCAAAAAAATGGGCGGATGCTGTTGAACTTGTGATGCCGCCAATGCTGGAGCAGGCGTGCCGTTTCCGGTGAGACCT
>MEKX01000103.1:4485-5728 GCA_001767075.1 Acidobacteria bacterium RIFCSPLOWO2_12_FULL_54_10
TTCGACAAGGTACGCCACTGATCTACGTGGCGGCGCAGTTCATTGATGATGGGAGTCGGGTCGTACTGTTGCTCCTGGGTCGAAAGCCCTTTGCCTTCGTCAAAGACGATGTCCTGCTGCGTCGGTGCACGCTTGCGCTTTCTGGGCTTGGGGATTGGTGTAATGAACTCGACGCGGCGACGGCTTTCAATGATCTGTTGAGTCGGCTGGCCCTGACTATCGAGTTCCCAATGTCGCATGGGGTACGCATACGGAGAGTTCAGAATAGGCTTCTCAAAAAATTCGTTGCTCATGTTTGCTCAAATCCTCGTCGCTGCAACAAGGCTCGAGTCTACACCACAGCCTAGACCTCTGAAAATGGGTAGGTTATCGAACGGTATTGCCTGTTTTCAGATGCCGCTACTTGAGGGGTGCTTCTCTAGCAACGTGAGCGATTGACAGCCCCCATGGGGGAGCAATCCCAGAATGTCCAACGCCGCGGCGTTGGGGGGCCTCGTAGTTGTCATTTCCGCCCTTCCCCAATCAAAGTGCTTCCGCTCTGAATCCTATAACGTGGCACACATTCGGCGCACCCATTTGGTTCACGGGTGCATGAATTCGAAAAATTCCCGATAGAGCCCACTGATCCTCGAATCAGGTCATCATAAGCAGTACACCCGCACGTAAAACAGCTCCTGCTCTCAAAAGGAAGCATAAATCATCAGCGGCCATTTCGTCCGATGGTTCTACTACACTCGACGTTCGGCGTAGACTGGTCAGGCGTACGGCAATCAAGCTTTGCCACGTCCTTAGCGCATCTACGTACGCCTCACACGATGCGAATTGCTAGCCGTAGGCGGGCCTAATCTGAGTTACGCTATTCCTTGTGTTGAGTTCCGAGTCGCTGGGAGGGTTAACCGGTTCCTTTACGTCAGGAGGGTCAACGGGGATAGGGGAGAACATGCGGATGTTGCCTGATCCAGCGAAAGCCTTACTGCGATGTATGCTTGCCTCTACATTTTTAGTTGGCTGCGCGATGGCCCAGGTCGATAGCGGCACCATCTCGGGGTGGGTACACGATCCCAGTGGCGCCGTGATTCCCGATGCGCAAATCACTATCGCCAACATGGCAACCAGCACGAGTGCAACCACGCGCACCTCGGACAACGGTCAATTTGTCGCACCATTGCTGAACGTCGGGATCTACTCCGTCACCGTGGAGAAGCCTGGATTCCAAAGATTTGTTCAGAGTGGGATCAAGGTG
>MEKX01000104.1 GCA_001767075.1 Acidobacteria bacterium RIFCSPLOWO2_12_FULL_54_10
ACGTATAACCCGGAGCAAGCCTATCTGCTGCCGCCCAGCGTGCGCGAGGTGCTGGGCGAGGATCATGTGTGTTTCTTCCTGCACCAGACCGTGGAGCGGCTGGATCTGGGCGCGTTCGAGCAAGGCTACGTGGAGCAAGGCCGTCCGGCGTATCATCCGGCGCTGCTGCTGAATGTGTGGCTGTACGCCTACGCGCTGGGCGTGACCTCCCTCTCACCCGCCTGTGGCGCAGCCAGCCGACCCTGCCCGCCGGGGGCTAACCCCCTCACCGTGCCGGTGCGATCATTCGAACAGATCGAGAACAGATAATTCATGCGCCGATCCCTATTGCCGATAACTTTTTCGCAATCAACCGCAAGATTTTCACACGGACTCTGAAGTCGTGCCCTGACAAAAAGCCTGCCCGCTTGCTGACCCTTCGACTTCGCTCAGGGCCGGCAGGACTGGCGCACGCGGCTCTGCATGCGGAACGGTTGTCCCCAGAGGGAAAGCCCCGAACAGTACCTACCGCTCCGGTTGCAACTCGGCACCGAATGTGGGAATACATTATGAGGAGAGAATAGTTATGGAACGGACGCCTCGCGTGAAAGGAATTTTGGAAACAGCGTTGCACGTTAGCGACATGAAGCGGTCCATGGAGTTTTACCAATCCTTATTCGGGTTCGAGCCAATGCAATTCAACGAGCGGTTTTGCGCCTTCGCTGTACCAGGACCGCAGGTGCTACTGCTGTTTTTGAAAGACGGCAGCAGGGAGCCGGTGAACATGCCAGAGGGGACGATTCCACCACACGATGGCGCGGGACGATTGCATTTTGCATTTTCGATTGCGGAGGCTGACCTGCAAAGCTGGGAGGAGTGGCTTAAAGAAAAGGGAGTGGGGATTGAGAGCAAGGTGAAATGGGAAGAGGGCGGGACCAGCATTTATTTTCGCGATCCCGATGAGCATTTGGTGGAGTTGGCGACGCCAGGATGCTGGCCGAATTATTGAGCTACGGGGAGTTGATCCTCACAAAACCGCGGGAACAATTTATTCAGAATGAACTTGGCGGGTGAATCGCACCGCCTTCCCTTTGGGCACGATGGGGGTACCGTGTTTGCGGGCGTAGACGTGTGTGAATTCCGCGCCGAAGAAAAAGATTTGAGCGGAGACGTAAACCCAGAGAATGAAAATGATGAGCGAGCCCGCCGCGCCGTAGAGAGAGCGCAGGCTGGTGGTCGCGAGGTAAAAGCGGATGGCGGAACTGCCAGCAGTAAAAAGCACCGAAGTGACCGCAGCACCAACCCACACATCGCGCCAGCGAACACGGGCGTCAGGCAGAATTTTGTAGGTCAGACCGATCAACACCATTAAGGCGATGGGAGAGATGAAAAAATGGTACAGCCTGGAGAGCAAGCCGGGGGCTTGCTGGGGTTGTGGAAAGAGAGTCTGGAGCACAGTGAGCGCTGTTGAGGTGGTCATAAACAAAATCAACACGAAGCCGATGCCCAGCACCATGAGGAACGAAAATAAACGGGCCTTCATGAGGTTCTTAAACAGGCGGTCAGGAGGCGGCATCACTTCCCAGATGGTGTTCAAAGAAGCCTGGAGATGCACGAAAGCCGCAGTAGCACCCAGCAACACAGCAGCAAAGCTGGTGGCAAAAGCCGCGCGAGACTCCGCGACACTGCGCAGAACCGCCGAGACAACGCGCACGCCCGGCTCTCCAGCGGCGTCGCGGACCCGCTCAAGGACTACGGACTGCGCGGCATCGGGTCCAAAGACGAAGCCAGCGATACTGATGGCAACCAGCAAAACAGGGGTCAAAGTAAACAGAGTATAAAAAGCTAATGCGGCAGCCAGGGTTGGAGCCTTGTCCGCCTGCCAGGCGCAGAAGGTTTCATACAACAGAGATCCACAGGAACGCGCGAAACGACCGCAGAAGCGGAGCCATCGATCCGGCAAAGTGCGCTTGGCGGCGCGAATTTGGGTTGTCGTCATGGGCTAATCTCCGGGCGAGACAACGACCATTAGAAAAGATCCGAACGCGGGGCAAAACTGAAGCATCGCGCAGAGAATAGAACCTGGTTTACGGAGTGGTTTTGTTCTCTGCAACGGGGCGGCCCATGTAGATGGCGAAACAAGGGCTCTGGCGAACCGTTTGGTAGCGGTTGGGGTCGGCGCCGAGCAGTTCGAGGTACTGCTTGGTGTACTGCTCGGACTGGGCGGAATTGCCGGCCTGCTGCGCAATTTGGCTCATCAAGCGCAAGCCGTCTTGCAAAACTGCTTCGCGCTCGATGGAAGGATAAATTTCGTCGTCTTCCTGATACCACTTCAAGGCCTGCTCCAGATAGGATTTTGAATCGGGCATTTTGGTTTGCAAGCCGGCGACGCCGAGATTGAGCAGCGTGCGTCCGTAAACGCGGTACTCACCGGCTTTTTGGGCAACTTGCAAAGTAAGGTTCAGAGTTTCCCAGGCGGTGGCGAACTTCTGTTGGCGGAGATAGGCGTTGCCGAGCGTCATCAAAGCGTTGGCTTCCCAGGTACCGCGGCCAATCTTGCGGAAAATCTCCAGCGCCTCCTGGGCATAGGGGATGGCTTTGTCGGGCTGTCCGATCCACACATAGACGTTGGCGACGTTGAGGCGGAGCAGGCCTTTGTAAAGATCGCCCTGCAACTGGTCGGCATAGCGGATGCCTTCCATATAAGATTCGAGAGCCTTCTCCGGGTTGAGGAGACGCAACTGAGTGGACCCGATGTTATTTTTCACCGAGGCCATCATGCGGGAGTCTTTCAGATTCTGGGCGATGGGGAAAGCCGCTTCCAGATTTTCGAGAGCTTTTACATAAAGGGCGCGTGCTTCATCCCAATTCATTTGCCTGCCGCAGATGTTTTCAGCCTCGTTGGTAAGATGGGCGCCGTCAATGCGCAGGCGGCGAACTTCGAAGCGCTGATAAAGATTGTCATTCCCGGTGACTTTTCTGTAGAGAGAAAACAGTTTTTCGTAGCGGTTGGTCTTGGCATCGAGTTCGGTATAGCCCGGGCCGAAACGGATGCTGACAGCGCCAAAGCGGCCCACGATATCAAAATCCTGGTCAATTTCCGGCAGGACCTGTTCCAATCGTTTTTCCATTTGAGGAAGATTTTCGCGGAGGAGTTTTTCCGCTTTGGCGGTGTCGCCCCGGTCGAGCTGCCACAGGAGGATGTAAATCAAGGCCGGATCGGAGTCCGAGGGGGCTTGCGCCGGGGCGGGTATCGCAAGGAATGAGAACATGGATATCCACAAAACCAGCACGGTGGAGCCAACATAAAAAACAGAATATCTTGTGGATGAAATGATGGACGGTTTCATATAGCCTCCGCTCGGCGCATCCCTGAATGGCCTCTTACTTAATTCTAACAGGGAGTACAGCATTAAATTGCTAATTCACCCAAGGACCACTGGGGCCGTCATCGCGGTTGCGCTTGCGCATATAGACCTCGAATTTGCGCTGCAAGCGCTGCCGCTTCCAGCGGTAGTAACGGTTTCTTAAATCAAAATAAGACCTTGAAGACCGGGGCGTTCCTTTCAGGTAAAACAATCCAAACGCCATTCCGCCCAGATGAGCCGTATGGCTGACAAAATCGCCCGGGCTGGAAAGGGCGGAAAGAAATGCGATGCCACCGAGGATCATCACCAGGTACTTGGCGGGAATGGGAATAAAAAAGAAAAAGAGAATGGGAACGAAGATGACGCGATCAGGAAACAAGACACCGTAGGCCAGCAGGATGCCGTAGATGGCGCCGGACGCGCCGACGGTGGGGATCAGGGAGGAAGGGCCAAACAATACTACAGTCAGGCCAGCGCCGATGCCGGTGAGGAAATAATAGCGGAGAAACTTTTGGGCGCCCCAGGTACGCTCGATCTCGCTGCCGAACATCCACAGAGCGAAAAGATTGAAAAGGATGTGCCAGAAGCCGCCGTGCAGAAACATGTAAGTAACCAGTTGCCAGAGGGCGAACTGGCGGGTCACGGCAAAAGGAGTGAGCATCAAATAAGAGCGCACCCACATACCCAAACCAGCGGCTTGGGCTATGGTCATGAGCGCAAAGGCGGCGACGTTGGCAATAAGAAGCTTTTTGACGACCGGGGTCATGCTCCAGTCAAAGCCGAAACTCATGGTGCTGCCGTAGGTTCGGATAGGCATGGTCCTGACACCAGAATAGAAAATTCAGCGGGGCAAGTCCAGGAATGGATCGAGGTGCGGCGCAATCGGCGCGACACGGTTCATGCTAGGATGGACTTCGGAACGGCAAATTTCCCGGCGGATGAGGCATGTCGGATCACTACATCGAATTCGCGGACGTATATAAGGCCTTCGGCGAAAACCGCGTGCTGCAAGGGGTGAGCTTTTTTGTAGATACAGGTGAAACACTGGTGATCCTGGGCAGAAGCGGCGTGGGGAAATCGGTGTCGCTATCGCACATCATGGGCTTCCTGAAGCCGGATACGGGGCGAGTTTGGGTGGCCGGAGAAGACATCACCGACTACTCAGAGAAACAGCTCCAGGAACTTCGCAAAAAGGTGACGATGGTGTTTCAGTCCGGGGCGCTGTTCGATTCACTGAGCGTTTTTGAGAATGTGGCCTTCTCGCTGCGCGAACGGGGAGGATATGAGGAAAGCCAGATCGAGGAGGTTGTCCTGGGGCTGCTCGACCTGCTGGAGATTCGAGAACATGCAGAAGCGTTGCCTGCTGATCTCAGCACGGGAATGAAGCGGGCAGCAGCTATCGCCAGAGCACTGGCCGCACAACCGCAAGCCATTCTCTACGACGAACCGACAACGATGGTTGACCCTCTGATGTCGCAACATATCGGCGACCTGATCGAGCGGCTGAAACGGCAGTTGCGCCTGACATCCGTGGTGGTCACGCATGACACGCGGCTGGCCAAAAAAGTGGCGGACCGGCTGATGTTCCTCGAAAAAGGAAAGGTGATTTTTTTCGGGCGGCCAGAAGAAATTATCGATTGTGCCGATGCGATGGTGCGGGAGTTCTTCCAGGAAGATGAAATTGTCGTGGCACCTGCGTAAATAAAAAAGCCCCGGCATAACCGGGGCGAGAGAGAATATTCGAACTAACCTTCCGGGAGAGAACCGGATGCCAAACCTTACAGAACGAAATTAAAAACCTATATTACTTGCGAGCAGCGGCGCGCTTGGGCGTAGCGACCTTTTTTGCGACCGCGGACTTCTTCGACTTCTCATGGAACTGTGATTCTTCAGTCGAACCCACCAGCGCTAGCGTAGAAGAATGGCCGCCCGAAATGATCTGGGCGATATCGTCAAAGTATCCAGTGCCCACAAATTCCTGGTGGCGGACCGCGGTATAGCCTTCCTTCTCGCTATGGAATTCCTGCTCTTGCATGTTGGCATACTCCGTCATGCCGTTAGTTTTGTAGCCGGCAGCCAATTTGAACATAGAGTAGTTCAGCGCGTGGAAGCCCGCCAGCGTAATGAATTGGAACTTGTAACCCATTTTGCCGAGCACGGACTGGAAGCGGGCAATGTCGTCGGCGCTGAGCTTGAGCTTCCAGTTAAAGGACGGGGAACAGTTGTACATGAGGGCCTTGCCCGGAAACTGCTCGTGGACGGCTTCGGCGAACTTCTTGGCCTGGTCCATATCCGGCTCTGAAGTTTCGAACCAAAGCAAGTCGGCGTAAGGGGCATATGCCAAGGCCCTAGCAATGGCGGAGTCCAGGCCGTGGCGGATGTGGAAAAAGCCTTCCTCGGTGCGTTCTCCGGTCAGGAAACGCTGATCCCAGGGATCGACGTCGCTGGTGAGCAAGTTGGCGCCGAGCGCGTCCGTGCGGGCTACGACGATTAAGGGGACACTGAGGCAATCGGCCGCCAGGCGAGCTGCGATCAGCTTTTGGATGAACTCCCGAGTCGGCACCAACACCTTGCCACCCATGTGGCCGCACTTTTTGGCCGAGGAAAGCTGGTCCTCGAGGTGGATTGCGGATGCGCCGGCTTCGATCATCCACTTGGTGAGTTCGAAGACATTCAAGTTCCCGCCGAAACCAGCCTCACCATCGGCTACGATGGGGGCAAACCATTGAACGCCGTCCTCGCCTTTGGATTTCTGTATCTGGTCGGCTCGCAGGAGAGCATTATTGATGCGGCGAACCAAAGCAGGGACGCTATCGGCAGGGTAGAGGCTGAGATCGGGGTACATCTGGCCAGCCTCATTGGCGTCGGCGGCGACCTGCCAGCCGCTGCAATAAATGGCCTTCAATCCGGCACGGACCTGCTCGACAGCCTGGTTGGCGGTCATTGCCCCGAGGGCGGCAATGTAGGGTTCCGTTTCGATCATGCGCCAGAGCCGTTCTGCCCCCAGGCGGGAGAGGGTGTGCTCGACGTGTACCGTGCCGCGCAGCTTAATCACGTCATCGGGGCGGTAGGGACGCACGATTCCCTTGCGCCGACGCTCTTCAGCCCATATTCCTTGCATTTTCCCCGGATCGATGGGGGATGATGCTATTGGGTTATTGTTCGACCGCTGCTTTTTCAAGCCTGTTTCCTCCCTTAATTAATCGATAATTTCATACGCAGGAATTGTCAGAAACTGCACGAATTCCTTGCTGGTCATGAGTTCTTTAAAAATTTTTCTGGCTACATCAAATTTGCCGTTTGAATAATTCTTATCACCCATCGTTTGCCGAACTTTTACCAGTTCATCATCCAGCATACTTTGCGCCAGTTCCGCGGTGACGGTTCTGCCATCGTCCAATTTGGCGCCGTGGCGGATCCATTGCCACACTTGGGCGCGGGAAATCTCCGAAGTGGCAGCATCTTCCATCAGGTTATACAAAGGAACGCAGCCCAAACCGCGCAGCCAAGCCTCCAGGTAAAGGACGCCGACGTTCAAATTGGTGCGCAGGCCGCCTTCGGTGATGGTTCCCGTGGGAACCTGCAACAGGTCGGACGCAGTGACTTTCACGTCCTCGCGCAGGCGATTCAGTTGGTTGGGTTGCGGCATTTTTTCATCAAATACTTTTTGGGCCACCGGAACCAAGCCGGGATGCGCCACCCACGTGCCGTCATGTCCGTCGCCAGCTTCGCGCACCTTGTCGGCGGTGACCTTGGCAATGGCCGCATCGTTGGCCACAGGATCGTTCTTAATCGGAATCTGCGCGGCCATGCCGCCGATAGCGTGCGCCCCGCGCTTGTGGCAAGTCTGTATGGCAAGCAGAGAATAATGCCGCAAGAAGTGCGTGGTCATGGTGACCTGGGCGCGATCGGGCATGACAAATTCCGGCTTATTGGAAAATTTCTTGATCACGCTGAAAATGTAATCCCAGCGACCGCAGTTTAAGCCCGCAGAGTGCTCGCGCAGTTCATAGAGAATCTCCTCCATCTCAAACGCTCCGAGAATGGTTTCAATCAGGACGGTGGCCTTGATGGTGCCGCGAGGGAGACCCAACTCTTGTTGGGCCATGATGAAAATATCGTTCCATAGACGGGCTTCGAGGTGACTTTCCAGCTTGGGCAAGTAGAAATACGGTCCGGTGCCGCGAGCGATTTGCTCTTTTGCGTTGTGGAAAAGGAACAGACCAAAATCGAACATGCTGCCGGACATGAGCTTGCCATCGACCTTCATGTGCTTTTCCGGCAGGTGCCAGCCGCGAGGGCGGACCATCAAAGTGGCGACCTTGGGGTTCAGCTTGTATTTCACGCCTTCCGGGTTGGTGAATTCGATGGTGCGGCGCACCGCATCGCAGAGATTTATTTGACCCTGGAGCGTCGCGGTCCAGACGGGCGCATGCGCGTCCTCGAAATCGGCCATAAAAACAGAAGCACCCGAATTGAAGGCGTTGATAATCATCTTGCGCTCGACAGGTCCGGTGATTTCCACACGGCGGTCCTGCAAGTCTTGCGGCTCGGGAGAAATCTTCCAGTCACCCTGGCGAATCGAAGCTGTTTCGGGCAGGAAATTTGGCATCTCGCCCGCATTGATTCTCTTTTGGCGTTCTATACGATTTTGGAGCAGCTTCTCGCGAGTCGGGTTGAAAGTTTTGAAAAGCTTGGCCACAAAACGCAAAGCGTCCGGCGTTAAAATTGAATCAAATGGAGCCGGCACGGGACCGAGAATCTCAATGCCATCTTTGGCCAGCGATTGATTCAAATCCGAGCGGAAGTCTTTTCCCGCGTCAGCAGACATTGAGCTCCCGCTATGCACTGTAGCCTCCATCTTTCCTCCCAACGAGTCGTTTTAATTGGAACTTTTTCATATTACCCAAAAATTCAAGCATTTGCAAAAATAATAATGCTTATATTCTTTATAAGTGAAATTTATACTGGTGCCGCCTGAAAACGTAACCGCCATACCCAATCTGGTGTCAGATTGAGAAATAAAAAAAATGTTGCTGGATCGTATACAATATGCAAGATGAGTTGTAGAGAAATTCCATCCATTCCGCAAGCGGCGAGATGCCTAAAAAATGCCGTGCGCGCAAGCCGCGGCTTCGCATTACTCTGCCTGATTTCATTTCTGGCCATCCCCTCCGCGCAGGCTCAGCAGCGCAAAGTCTACGAGGGAGTAATCAGCGTAAAAAAGAAGACTATTGGAACGGTCATTCTTGTCGACACCACAGGAGGGACCGTCAGCGGTTGGATGCGCATGGAGAAATTCGTGAAAATCGACGGCGGCTCGGTAATGGACGGTGCGGTCGAATTTCAGGCAGGCGGGAATCAATATAGGATTGACGAGCGTCGAGGACGAATTATCTATAGCGGGCCGGATGGCGAGGGCAATCGCTTTCTTGAACCCATGAAGCCGCTCGCAGGCAAGTTACAGGAAGTGGGCGAATCGGAAAAACCCGGTGGAAGCCCTGTTGTGAAATTGGAACTTCGCGGCAGGAATTGGAATTTAGAAGTGGGACGACCGGCGCTTTGGAAAAACGAGAGCGCGCCATTTGAAAACTTCACTCGCGTGGAAGACATGCTCGGCAAAGACATCACGGTGTGGATCGGAGAGACTTCACCGCTGCGGGGAAGAATGGTGGTTATCGAAGAACCGAGCGGGATGGATATCCCCTTAAAACCGACGAAAGAGTCAAAGAAAGACGAGAAAGAAAAGAAAACTTGAGATGGATAGTGTCCGGCAGGATTCCAGGTCGCACCTCAACAGTCCAATATTCGATATTTCAATTATCCTCAGTAGGGTACAATCGGCTTCGGAGGGATGTTTGCCAAAGAAATACGAATCTGTAATGTCCAGAAACCTGAAAAACTCAGAAAATATTTATTTTCGGAAGCAAACATGATTGCGCATCTGCGCGGCAAGCTGATATCAAAAAATCCCAACAAGGTAATTATTGAGGCGGCCGGGGTGGGTTACGAAGTGACCATACCGGTTTCGACGTTTTATGAATTGACCGCGCAGGGGACGGAAGTTGGGCTGCATATCTACACGCACGTGAGAGAGGACAGCCTGGCGCTGTTCGGGTTCCGAACGGAGCGCGAGAAAATATTATTCGAACGGCTGATTAGCGTTTCTGGCATCGGGCCGAAGCTGGCGATCACCATCCTGTCCGGCCTGGAGATGGAAGAACTGATCGCGGCGATTCGAAAAGGCGATGTCACAAAGCTGACGCACATTCCAGGAGTAGGCCGCAAGACAGCAGAAAGATTGATCGTTGAGTTAAAGGAAAAACTCTCGCGACTGGCTATGGCGGAAGCGGATGCGGAACCCATCGCGGTGATGCCTGCGGCGAGCGGCATAGAAGGGGATGTGATTTCGGCGCTGGTGAATCTGGGGTATGCAGAACCAGCAGCGTCAAGAGCCGTGCGGGAAGCCCGGCCTGAAAGTCCGAATGGAGATTTTGAACAATTGCTGAAATCATCCCTGCGACTGCTGGCCAGAAAGTTTTTCAATTAAGGCAGAGAGTTTGAAAAAGACGAACCTTTCCTAAACCATGACATCGAATGAAGACAGAGAACGAATTGTTTCCGGGGGCATGCTGCCCGACGAGCAAACGCTGGAATACAGCCTGCGGCCCAAGTTCTTGCAGGAATTCATTGGGCAACAGAAGGTCAAGGACAATCTGGCCATCGCCATCCAGGCCGCAAGAGGGCGAGAAGAACCGCTGGATCATGTGCTGCTCTACGGGCCGCCGGGACTGGGGAAAACGACGCTGGCGACGATCATCGCCAACGAACTGAACGTGGCATTCCAGGGCACCTCCGGGCCAGTCGTTGATGACAAGAAAGACATGGCCGCGATCCTGAGCAACGTCGAGAAGCACCAGGTGCTGTTTATTGATGAAATCCACCGCTTGAATAGCCAGCTTGAAGAACTGCTGTACCCGGCGCTGGAAGATTTCCATATCGATTACATGGTGGGACAAGGGCCAGCAGCGCGGACATTGAAGCTGAATATTCCGCCGTTTACGCTGGTGGGAGCTACGACCAGGGCAGGCCTTATTAGCGCGCCGCTACGCGGGCGCTTTGGGATTGTGCTGAGGCTGGATTTTTATACTCCACCAGACCTGGAAATCATCATCCGCCGTTCCGCAGGCATCCTGAATATTCGCATCGAAACGGAAGGTACCGCAGAGATCGCACGACGGAGCCGGGGGACACCACGGATCGCCAACCGATTGCTGAAACGGGTCCGCGACTTCGCCGAAGTCAAGGCGGATGGAGCGGTGACCGGGCAGGTGGCCAGGGCGGCGCTGGAAATGCTGGAAGTGGACAACTATGGCTTCGACGAAGTGGACCGCAAGTTGCTGCTGACCATCATCGAGAAATACGGCGGAGGGCCTGTGGGAGTGAACACGCTGGCGGCATCGTTGAGCGAAGAAACCGAAGCCATTGAAGAAATTTACGAACCCTACCTGATCCAGATTGGTTTTCTGCATCGCACGCCACGGGGCCGCATGGCCACGCCGCTGGCATATGAACACTTTGGCATTGGGCTCCCCAAAGGCCACGGAACGCTGTTTTAGGCCCATGCCTGTGGTTTACTTATCCCTCGGGTCAAACGTCGGCGACCGGATGGAGAACTTGCGCGATGCGTGCCGTAAGCTCAACCAAAAAGAGATACGAATCCGCAAAGCGTCTTCCGTTTATGAGACCGAACCTGTGGGATTTCTGGAGCAGGCCTGGTTTTTGAATTGCGCGGTGGAGGCGGAAACCAGCCTCGACCCGCTTGCGCTGCTCCGCGAAATTAAGGAAATAGAAAAGAATTTGGGCCGCCAAAGAGAGCTGCCGAAGGGTCCCCGCACGCTGGATATAGATATTCTTCTGTACGATGATCTGCTGCTGACGAGTAGGGAGATCACACTTCCCCACCCCGAGATGACGAGCAGGCGATTCGTGCTGGAACCATTGGCTGAGATCGCGCCGGACTTGGTTGCGCCGGGGACAGCGAAGACGATAAGGGAAGCGTTAGCGGAGTTGAAGGATCCATCCGAGGTTCGGAAGATTGAGGGTTCTTTGCTAGATGATTAGGAGATTCTGCACTAAACGACAAGCCTCGTAATTTGCTCGAAAAAAAGCCACGGCAAAATGAATATTCACCGTGGCGAGGATATTCAAGGGAAACGTCTAACTAGTAATTTTCTGTGGCGGTTTCAGGGTGACTAAGGTGATGAAAGCAACGACGAGCAAAACCGCCAGGATATCGAAGGCGCGTGTGTAGCTGCCGAGTTGGTCATAGAGGCGGCCCGCGAGGATCGGCCCTAAACTGCCCGCCACACCCCAAGATAGAAACACCAAACCATAATTGGCTCCGACATTTTTCGACCCGAAGAAATCCGCGGTGGTGGAGGCAAATACGGAAAGCAGCGTGCCGTAGCAATAGTAGACAACAAACAGCAAAGGCCAGAGCATCAGCAGGGTATCAATTCTGCCGAGCAGGGGCAACGATATGGCGGAGAGCATGATCATCATGGACAGAGTCTTGATGCGACCGATGTGGTCGGAAAGCCAGCCGGAGAGGATGCGTCCTAAAGCGCTGCCAATGGCGCCGACGATAACAGCAGTGCCAGCGATGGCGGCCGTGGTGCCGGGAATGGCTGACATGGCGTAAGGGACCAACTGGCTGATGACCATGAGGCCGGCGCTGGCTCCCAGGGCATAACTGATCCACAGGCGCCAAAAGTGCGGAGTTTTGATAATTTCCGAGGGAGCGAAGTCCAGGCCACTCGACTTGGCGGGTGAGCTGGCGGCAGGCGTCCAACCCTCGGGTTTCCAGCCGGCGGGTGGATTCTTGAGCAATTGGGCGCCGATCATGGTAGCCACAAAATAACCAATGCCCAGCCATTGCATAACATTTTGCCAGCCGGCGGAAGCAATCCAGCCAGGGGCGAATTGACCCAGGATAGCGGAACCGGCTCCGAAGGCGCCGACGCTGATGCCGACCACCAATCCGCGGCGGTCCGGGAACCACTTGGAAACAACGGCGATGGGCGTTACGTAGCCAAGACCCGCGCCCACGCCGACGACAAGTCCAAAGGCCCAATAAAGGCCCTGCAAGCTGGAGACTTGGCTGGTCAGCAGAAACCCAAGGCTGTACAGGATGCTGCCGGTCATCGAGACGACATAGGGACCCTTTTTGTCCTGAATGCGGCCGCCGATCAGGAAGGAAACAGCGAAAACACCGATGGCGATCGCGAAGACCAGAGAAGTCTGCTGGGCGGTGAGGGTGAGATCGCTCCGCAAGGCGGGAACAAAAAGGCTCCAGCCGTAAATTGCTCCCAGTGAAAGGTTCATCAGAACGCCGCCGAGCACTATCAGCCAACGATTCGTTGTCGTCATGAATAATCTCCGTTATAGAATTTCCGAGCTTTGCAAATGCCTTCTAAATTGAACCAGCTTGCATTGGTCCGAGCAACCTAGCCCGGATGCATACCCACAAATATGCGACACTGTACCATTGTGCAGGGGCGGGGGCAAGCGAGAACTTACGATTCCTGTAAATTCCGGTCAATATTTTGGCGTAAGAGATCAGGCCGTCCCAGCTTCTGGGCATAGCAATCCGCCCCAATCACGTTGTATTTGCTAGACTCAAATTGGATAAAGGAGCATAAACACTGTGCGTCGTCAAGGTCCCAGCAAACGCGATTATTTCCCACGGAGCTCCGCACGAGGGGGGCGCACGATTGTAGGCAGGCTGTCCGCCCATCGAGACGGCTATGGGTTCGTGATTCCAGATAAGCCCCTGCCGGATGTGAAGGGGGACATCTTTATTGGATCTGCGGCAATGGGCAGCGCCATGCACGGGGACCGCGTGCAGGTGAGCGACATCCGCGTGAGAAACGATGGCCGGGCCGAAGGGCGAATCCAGAAGGTATTGGATCGAGCCCATGAAACGGTTGTTGGGGAATTCCATTCGAGCGCAGACTTTGATTACGTGGTCGCCTACGACGAGCGCATTTCGCACCGCATACTCATAACAGAGCAAGAGGAGGAGCGGCGCGGGAAATCCGCCCGCCGACGCGCCCGTCAGCAGAGCGCAGGCCAGCGAAGGGAGTTGGACGGAAAGGTTGTGAACGTCGAGATGATCCGTTTCCCAACCACGACGCAGCGGGCGACGGGAAGAATCATTGAGGTATTGGGCGATCCCGACGACTTCCGCGTGGATGTGGAAGTGGTCATCCGCAAGAACCACTTGCCGCACGTCTTCCCAGCGAATGCGCTGGCGGAAGCTCAGCAGAAACCAGTGTCGGTGGGGACAAAAGAAATTCACGGACGGCGAGATTTCCGAAACCTGCCGATTGTAACTATCGACGGAGAGACCGCCAAAGACTTTGACGATGCGGTGGCCGTTTTCCCAATGGCAAACGGAAATTTCCAGCTTCAGGTACACATCGCCGATGTCGCGCATTACGTGCAGCCCGGAAGCGCCATTGATCGCGAAGCCCGGCTGCGCGGCACTTCCGTTTATTTTCCCGACCGCGCAATACCGATGCTGCCGCCAGAATTATCCAGCGGCATTTGCTCTTTGAAACCGCGCGAGGACCGCTTAGTTCTCTCCGTATTGATGGAGATCGACCATAGGGGAGAACTCTTACATGCCGAGTTTTGCGAAGGCGTCATACGAAGCACGGAGAGGATGACTTATACGGCCGTCAACGCCGTGCTCGAAAACGATGCCGAAGCGCGCGGGCAATATGCGGGACTCGCAACGGAGTTCGAGCGCATGAGAGACCTGGCGCTGATTATGAACAAGAAACGGCAGCGGCTGGGGTCGATTGATTTTGACCTGCCGGAGGCGGTCATCGAATTCGACGAATTCGGAGCGATGAAAGCCATTGTCCGCTCGGAGCGCAACATCGCTCACCGCCTGATCGAAGAGTTCATGCTGGCGGCGAACGAAGCGGTGGCATCGTATCTGGAAGGGCTGGGAGTCGCCAGCCTGTATCGCATCCACGAGATACCGGACCCGGCGAAGGTAATGGAATTCGAGGAACTCGCCGCCGCGTTCGGCTATAGCTTAGGATTGGGGCCGCTACCGGTGAAACGGTTTGCTACGGACCGCACGAAACAGGGGAAGCGGACAAAGGCATTGGAATTGCCAGCAGGCGAGATTCCCGTTACCGCACGCCACTACCAGAAGTTGACGGAAAAAATCGCCGGGAAACCGGAAGAGCGGATCGTTTCCTACCTGATGCTGCGGTCGCTGAGACAAGCGATCTATAGCGAAGCGAACGAGGGGCATTTCGCGCTGGCGATGCCTTGCTATACGCATTTCACCTCGCCCATTCGCCGTTATCCGGATTTGATCGTGCATCGAATTTTGAGAGCGACGATGGAAGCCGTGCGGAATTCACAGCCGAACGCGGAGATTGTTTTACGATTTAATGATAACGGAAAGCAACGCACAGGCAGTGCTTCGCTTGCTGACCCCATCAGTTCAACAGAACTGAGAGAGATCGCTTCAGAATCATCCGAGGCGGAGCGGCGAGCCGCGAGCACGGAGCGGGAGTTGATGGAGTGGAAAAAATCCCGCTTCATGCGAGATAAGCTGGGAGACGAGTTCGACGCATTGGTGATCGGCACGAATAAAGCGGGATTCTTCGTGGAGCTGGAAGAGTTGTTCATCGAGGGCTTCGTGCCCATCGAGACCATGACGGACCAGATGTATCGGTATCGCGAACTGGATAAACAGTGGGTGGGTGAAAAAAACCGCCGCCGTTTTGGGCTGGGCGACCGCATACGAGCACGTCTGGATCGAGTGGGCAGGCCCGGAGAGCGAATGACTTTCTCCGTGTGCGATTAAAGCAGGTTGAAAACATATCCCCGGTCGCAAATTTCATTTCGCTACATACTCTTGAACAGGAATCGACAAGGTGGTAGGATTCGCTCAAGCGGGGTACCATCCAGACGGGAGAAAGGCATATTTATGTCCAGTAGATTTTCTACAGGGAAACCGATAGTTGTGGCTTTGATGGTCTTGTGGTCTGGGATTGCGGCACAGGCTTGGCAATTGGGTGCGCGAGAAACGAAAGAATGGGTCGACCGGCTGGAAAATCCCGAGCGCATTGCCGGGCTGAAGATCGGCGAGGTCATCCAACGCTTGGGCTTGAAGCCTGGAATGATCGTGGCCGACATTGGCGCAGGCACAGGCGTTTTCTCGCGGTCCTTTGCGAAAGCGGTGGCGCCGGGCGGGAAAGTTTACGCAACGGAAGTAGACCAGGGGTTGGTGGATTTTATCGGGCAGAAGGCCAAGCAAGTAGGGATCGGCAATCTGCAAGCGATCCTAGGCAAGTTCGAAGACCCGTTGCTGCCGTCGAGAGATGTTGATCTGGCGTTTTTCCATGACGTGATGCATCACATCGAGCACCGCGAAGCCTATTTGAAAACGCTCATCTCCTATTTGAAACCGACCGGGCGGATCGCGCTGATTGAATTTGAGCCGGCGAGCCAGCAGCACCCGCACCAGGAGCCAGGACAGGCCCAGGGACAACAGGAAGGACATATGCAGGTCAGCAAAGAAAGCGTGACGCATTGGCTGGCAGGACTAGGATTCCGTCCGGCAGCAGAGCCCGATCTATTCAAGGGCAACAAGTGGTTTGTCATTTTCGAGCGAGGCACAGCGCCCGCAGACGAAGATATTCCGGAAATCAGCCACCACTAGTTTTAGAGAGCATTAAAAAAACTTTCTGGAATATGAAGGGTTGGGTTTGTGCCTGGTGTAGGCAAGTTGAGAATCTAAATCATCAAACGATAAAACGAGGAGGGGGAATGAAGAAAAAAGAGTCGATGTGGGGGAAGTTTTTTTTACAGATTGCCCTAATGGCAGGCATGGCTGGCCTAGCGATAGCGCAGCAGGCACAGGATTTGGTGATTGTGAACGCCAAGATTATTCCCATGAGCGATTCGGGCTTCAACACCAACACGGGCACAGTGGCGGAAGCGATGGCCATCCGGGCCGGAAGGATCGTGGCGATTGGCAGCGCGGCGCAGGTGCGGGCAGCAGCGCCAGCGAACGCGAAGGTGCTGGACCTCAAAGGGAAAATGGTCCTGCCGGGTTTCATCATTACCCACGAGCACCCGAGCGACTGGGATTTGACAAACCCGTATCTGGTCAAGAAAGTGATTCCAGAGGAAATCGCTATCCATGTTTTTACTGAAGGAACTCCAGAGGAGCAACTTCAGCAGATGGAGCAAGGCATAAAAGCTGCGGCGCAGCGAGCTCGTCCCGGCCAGTGGATTCGCGCCGTTTTATCCTTTGGGAAAAATTATGAATACTATCACACGGTCCGCGGATGGTTTAGCGCGGGTCATGGACATCCTTTTATACCCGAGCCTCGCATCCAAAAGGCCCATCTGGATGAGCTTGCGCCGAACAATCCGTTGACAGTCCGGGCCGCCTTCACAGGGCAGTCCTACAACACCAAAGCCATCGAGGCGATCAAAGCCGCCGAATTTCCTGGCAAGGCGGCAATATCCATCAACGATAAGGGAATCGGCGCGGGCGTCGGCGGATATCGGACTTTCGAACCAGAATTGCTGTTCCGCAATCGCGTGGATTTACTCATTGAACTGGAAAAACTAGGTCTGCCGTGGTGGGCCGGATATGGCACGACGACATGGAACACCTCCGTTTACTCGCCGAATTTCCTGACGACATACCATGAGATGGATCGTCGCGGGGAGATGGCCATACGCCTATCCTGGAACTGGGGATGGGAATTTGATTACAAAAATCCTTATGTCGTTGCGGACATGGTGGGCCGAACGGGAAGAGGCTCGGACTACATGTGGTTCGGCGGATTGGGTGAGGCGTTTGGCATCGGCAATGAGTGCTCTACGATCCAAGCGATCACGGATGAAGGAAAATCCCGAAGGCAATCCTGTTCGACGGTGCCGGGCACGCCGCTTTACGATTCCATTTACGAAGTGGTCAAGGCCGGTGGCCGGTTGACGGGTTACCACGTTGGCGGAGACATGGAACTCGATAACGTGCTGGAGTTGATTGAGAAAGCCAGCCGGGACGGAGGCTTAACCGAGGAGCAGATTCGATCGAAGCGGCATGGAACGGATCATGGCTATGGGCAACCGCGCCCCGATCAGGCAGCGCGCATTTCCCGGTTGGGGATGGCACAGGGAGTGACCAACATTACTATTTTCGAGCGGCCGCCCTATATGTTCCAGAATTTCGGGGAGGCGATGGTGAATCTGATCGCGCCGCGAAAAACGCTGGTCGACGCCAAAGTGTACAATTCGTTTGAGACGGACCGCCCATTGGCTACAACCGAGTGGAATCTCTTCGACATTCTCGCCCTGGGTATTACGAGAAAGTCCTGGGACGGCAAACCTTACGCCGTCAATCAGGCCATTGACCGCATAACGGCGCTCAAAACCGCCACCAACTGGAGCGCCTATTACTTAAACAAGGATAATGATGTGGGATCGTTACAGGTGGGCAAGTTTGGCGACTTCATCGTCATCGACAAGGATTACATGGCCATATCGAACGATCAGGTGGGGGACGTAAATATCCTGATGACCGTGGTGGGCGGCAAGGTGGTCCACTTGGTTCCTTCGCTGGCTCGTGACTTGGGTCTGCAACCAGCAGGGCCGCAAGTGGAGATGAACAGCCCCACTGTGCAGCTCATTAAGTAGGAAGTGACCGACCTTGAAACGTCACACTCGGCAGTAAGTCAGCAGGTTCTTGCTTGGCCGCGTAAGCATCTGACCGGCACATTTGGGGAAGCGAAGAAGTACCGGGGGGGTCTTAAAAAGACAGAGGAGGCATGGGTATGAAATCGAAAGCATTGTGTTTTCTTTCGTTGGTTATTGGAGCATGCATTTTATTCGTCGAGGCGGCCCAGTCCCAACAGACCGCCCCAGACATGATCGTGTTTAACGGGAAGATCGTAACCATGGACGACAAGGGTTTCACGACGAACGTGGGCAAGGTAGCGGAAGCAATGGCCATCAAGGATGGCAAAATCACGGCGGTGGGAAGCACTGCCCAGGTCCGCGCACAGGCCGGCCCTGCCACCAAGATGATCGACGTGAAAGGGCGAACCGTGTTGCCGGGGATGATGGGGAATCATGAACATCCCTACGACTGGGCGCCCACCAATCCCTATATCATCAAGAAAGTCCTAAACGATGACAATGTGGTCACCCGATATGTGAAAGGAACTCCGAAAGAACAGGCGGAGGCGTTTCCTGGCGTGATTCGTGAGATGCTGACCAAAGCGAAGCCCGGGCAATGGCTCTATGTCGTTCTTTCTCTCGGTGATCGGTACGAGTATGGACTCGACAGATCGTTTGGGAATGCATTGCAGCTTATTCCGGAAGCGCTGATGGACCAGCTAACGCCCAACAATCCTTTGCTCTTGCGGAATGTCTTCACAGGGACCAAGTACAATATGCTTGGTTATGAGGCAGCCAAGAAGATTTTCCCTCAGCCGGACATGTTCGCTGACCGGGAAGGAAAGCCCTTCCCTCCCGGATCCCGAGAAATGAATAATGCGCTGCGCTGGTTTTTCCATGAAGTAACCATGAAGGACCGCTACAAGGAGTTGAAAGAGATTCATCGTCTGGAAGTGAGCTGGTGGTCCGGGTACGGATTTACCTCGTTCGGGTCACAAGCCTACACGCCCTCCAATATCCGCGTGTATTCCGAACTGGCCAGAGAAGGACGATTGGCGATGCGCAACATGTGGGGCTGGAACTGGAGAGAGACTGAACTTTTCGGCGATCCCTACGTGAGAAATATAGCCGTCTATTTGGAAGGCACGGGCAACGATTTTCACTGGTATGGGGGTAGCCGCGGGGCGCTGGGCAATGGTTCTAATTGCACTACGGCAACGCCGCGCAGGGAAGGAGTTCAGCAGGGACAGTGCAATTATCAGCCAGGCACGGTTCACTACCAGACACTGTACAACTTCATCAAAGACGGCGGCCGTTTTTCCATTACTCATACCGGGGGTGACAAGGATATTGGGTATCTCCTGGACATAATAGAAAAAGCAAGCGCGGACGCAGGCATGACAGCAGACGATATCCGGGCAAAACGACACACCTTTGACCACCTGACTTTAGCCCCGAGACCGGACCAGTTGGACCGGATCAAAAGGCTGGGGATGGTTCCTGGCGGAGCGCCCTTCTACTTTTTCGAGGCTTCTCCCCGCATTTTGGCAGACTATGGCGAAGAAGCGGTGCAGTGGTCCATGCCCAAGAAATCGCTGGTGGACGCAGGGCTTCCCAGTGGTTTTGAAATTGACCGGCCGTTGGGTTCGACAGAGCTGAGCGTCTTCTGGACGCTGGCCCGAATGATTGACCGGAAAGCTCCGCAAGACGGGAAAGTTTATGCGCCCAACCAAAGGGTTCCTCGCGAACTGGCGCTGAAAACCGCCACTGTCTGGAATGCTTACTACATCATGAAAGAGAACCAACTAGGTTCACTGGAACCTGGAAAGTTCGCGGATTTCATTGTGCTCGACCGGGATTACTTCACGATACCGGAAACGGAGATCGAGAATCTTCATGTCTTAATGACGGTAGTCGGTGGAAAACCTGTGCATCTGGTTCCTTCCGTGGCCCGCGAAAATGGAATGCAACCAGTGGGCGCACAGGTGGAATTGGGCGGCCCGGCTGCGCAATGGTGACAACGCTCGCAGTACACTCCGGCAACTTTGCAAAGAGTTGACGAGTAGAAGAATTCGGCTCGTCGCTGCCTCGCGGTTTGAGACAGTGACGGGCTATTTTTTTGCTCTTGAAACAAAATCCCGGTTTTTACGGCACAATAGTTAAATCTTGGATTGCAGATTTGCTTTGAAGGAAGTCCTTATCAATGCAGGATAAGTTGAACTTAGAAGAGCTACGAGCATCGCGCCTGAAATCGGCGCGGCGGATTGTGATCAAGCTCGGCACCAATACCGTGACGGGCGACGATGGCGTAGTGTGCACGGAACGAGTAGGCCCCATTGTGCAATCGGTGGCGGGCCTGATGCGATCCGGAAAGCAAGTGGCACTGGTGTCTTCCGGCGCCGTGGGACTTGGAAGAGCATGGCTCGGACTGCACCGCTCGCGTTTGCGCGATGTGGTCACCAAGCAGGCCTGTGCAGCGGTTGGGCAAAGCCTGTTGATGGATGCCTACAAGATGCTGTTCGCCGATTGCGGCATGAAAATCGGGCAGGTGCTTTTGACGGAAGAAGACTTCACCGCGTGGCATCGCTACTCGAATCTCCGGCATACGATAGATCAGTTGTTGCAGTTCGGCGTGGTGCCGATCATCAATGAAAACGACACGGTGTCAACCGCAGAGATTGCCGTGGTGGGCAAGAGTTCCCGCAATGCCGTTTTCAGTGACAACGACCGCCTAGCAGCATTGGTGATGAGCGGCCTGGAGGCTGATGCGCTGATTCTGCTCACGAACGTGGACGGATTGTATGCAAAACTTCCGGCCAGATCGCAAGCAGGCAATGGAAAGGGAGAGCCTGCGGTGATCCCGCTAGTGGCGGAAATCACGCCGGAACTGAAAGCACTTGCCTCGGGGCCTACTGGCGGCGGGCGCGGCGGCATGGTCACGAAAATTGAAGCTGCAGAGATTGCCATGCTCTGCGGCGGGACGGCGGTAATCGCCAATGGACAAACACCCGGCGTCATCGACCGCATCATCGCAGGAGAGAAAATCGGCACGACGTTTCTACCGTCGAAACGAATGAAGGGAAAGTACCGCTGGATAGTTTTCGCAGCCGGGGTGCAGGGGCGAATTGCCGTGGACGCTGGCGCTCAAGAAGCCCTCACCAAGGGAAAGGCCAGCCTTTTGGCATCCGGGATTGCGCGCATCGCAGGACATTTTGCAACCGGGGATGTCGTGGGAATCGTGGATCGCAAAGGACAGGAATTTGCCCGGGGGATTGCGCATTGCGACAGCAGCGAAGCAGCGGCAACAGGTCGTGGGTCCGCCAAGCCTCGCATCGTGGTGCGGCGTGATAACATTGTGATATTGCGGAATTAACGAAGATGACCCAAATAACGGCTGAAAAAACGAGCGTAGCGGAGATCGGCCGCCGAGCCAGAGCGGCATCGCTAGAGATGTCGAAGCTGTCGCATGATGTGCGCAACGATGCTCTGCTTGCAATCGCGCACGCCCTTGAAGCAGCCAGCGAGAAAATACTCGGCGCGAATCAAAAAGACTGCCGCGCAGCGGAGCCGCTGGTCGCCACAGGGAAACTCTCCTCTGCGATGTTCGCCCGGCTCAAAGTGGATGAAAAAGGCATCCGCGAGTTGGCAATGCGAGTCCGGGATGTAGTGCGATTGCCAGACCCGCTGGGCCGCCGATTGGCCGTCACTGAATTGGATGAGGGTTTAACGCTTTACAAAGAGACATGCCCGCTGGGAGTCATCGGCATCGTGTTTGAAGCGCGTCCGGACGTGGTGCCGCAGGTTGCCTCGCTGACGTTGAAATCGGGCAATGCGGTCATCCTCAAAGGAGGATCGGAAGCTGCCTTTACCAACGAAGCCCTGGTTACTGTATGGCGCGAAGCATTGAGGAATTTCCATGCTGTTCCTGAGGATTCCATCCAGTTGCTGCACACGCGCGCGGACGTGATGGAACTTCTTACGCTCTCTCACGATGTAGACCTGATCGTGCCCCGCGGATCGAAGGAACTAGTTGAGCATGTGATGCAGAACAGCCGCATCCCTGTGCTCGGGCACGGTGAGGGAATCTGCCATGTCTATGTGGACAGGGCGGCGGATATGGAGAAGGCCGTGAGGGTCACGCTCGACTCGAAAGTTCAAAACCCCTCCGTATGCAATGCCGCGGAAACTCTGCTGGTGGACGAAAAAATCGCCGGTGAATTCCTGCCGAAGGTCGCGCACGAATTGCAGGAAGCAAATGTTCAGATTCGAGGATGCGCCAAGAGTTTGGCAATCTTGGGAAGATCCATTGCTGTCCCTGCACAGGAGCAGGACTGGTCTACCGAATATTGCGACCTGATCCTATCTGTCAAGGTTGTGAGAGACGCGGAGGAAGCCATCGCGCATGTAAACCGCTTTGGGTCGCGCCATACGGATACGATTGTCACGGAAGACATGGGTACCGCTAAAAAATTTCTCGACGAAGTGGATTCGGCTGGGGTCTTCGTGAATGCTTCCACGCGGTTTTCAGACGGTTTTCGTTACGGGCTGGGAGCGGAGATCGGCATCAGCAACGGCAAATTGCATGCCCGCGGACCTGTTGGGCTGGAAGGCTTAACAACGTACAAATACAAACTGATCGGCAATGGTCACATCGTGGGCGAGTATAGCAGCGGCGCGAAACATTTCAAGCACAGACAACTGCCTATTTCCTGAAAACTCTTTTTATCAATCCTTGCGAGTCATCTGATCGACCTGCTGCAAATCAGCCGGGGTCAGTAACCAGTCTGCTGCTTTGAAGTTCTCCTCCACCTGCTCGGGCCGGGTGGCGCCCGCAATGACGCTGGTGACGATTGGTTTTGCAGCCAGCCAACTGAAGGCAAGCTCAGTCAAAGTTCGATTCTGCTCTGCACAGAATTTCTCCAACGACTCAACAATTCGCCAGTTCGCGCCCGTGAGCACGCGATCCGCAAGTGGCTTGGAGTTGGTTAAACGCGCGCCTTCCGGCATCACATTCCGTTTGTATTTTCCTGTCAGCAAACCGCACGCAAGCGGGAAATAGGGCAACAGCCTGAGTCCGTACGATTGCATGGCAGGAAGAAGTTCCCGCTCGATGTCGCGGGCGAGAAGGCTGTATTCATCCTGGCAGCAGATGAACGCGTTTAACCCAAGCAGGCGGGAAGTCCATTGGGCTTCCACCACCTGCCACGCAGGCAAATTCGAGCAGCCGATATAGCGAATTTTGCCCGCACGGATCAAGTCGTCTAGTGCGCGAAGCGTTTCCTCAATTGGTGTGTGCGGGTCAGGACAGTGCAGTTGATAAAGGTCGATGTAGTCTGTGTTCAATCGGCGAAGGCTGGATTCGACAGAAGACAGAATGTACTGCCGGGAAGCGCCTTTGAGGGTGCCCGCATCGTCCATCGGCATACTGAACTTGGTGGCCAGCACGATGTCCTTGCGACGTTGGCCCAGAGCCTGGCCAAGAATAGTTTCAGAGGCACCGCTGCCGCCATAAACATCCGCCGTGTCGAACAAGGTGATGCCCAGGTCCAGAGCCTTGTGAATCACCTTGCGGGAAGTTTCCGCGTCCGTGCGCCTACCGAAATTGTTGCATCCAAGTCCAACGAGGGAGACCTGCAAACCGGAATTTCCTAAAGTGCGATGCTGCATAAATATTCTCGGTTCCTTCGGTTGTCTCGGTTCCTGTTCGGTTCCGACCCCCTCTCCGTTGTATACTGGAAGCTGCACGGAATCTCAAGCGCAAAATCCCCCATTCGAACCGGCGCCGAATGCAAGAGAGGCAAGGATGTCTGTCACAAAAGCACAACCGCACATCGCAGACGAGCAGCGGGCGGGAAACAAATCGATCCGGAATATCGCAATCATCGCGCACGTCGATCACGGCAAAACGACGCTGGTGGACGCCATGCTGCGGCAGAGCGGCATTTTCCGGGCGAACGAGGTGGTGGCCGAACGGGTGATGGACTCCAATGAACTGGAGCGCGAGCGCGGCATCACTATTCTGGCCAAGACGACGGGCGTTCGCTACGGCGGCATCAAGATCAATATCGTCGATACACCGGGTCACAGCGATTTTGGCGGAGAGGTGGAGCGGGCGCTGAAGATCGTGGATGGCGTGATGCTGCTGGTGGACGCCAGCGAAGGTCCGCTGCCGCAAACCCGTTACGTGCTCTCGAAAGCGCTGGAGGCGAAGCTGCCGCCGATTGTCGTCATCAACAAGATCGACCGGCAGGACGCGCGCATCCCGGAAGTGCTCGACGAGATTTACGACCTGTTTATTGACTTGGACGCATCAGAAGACCAGTTGGATTTTCCGGTGATTTACACCAATGCCCGCGCTGGCGTGGCGCACAATACGCTGGACGACGGATCGACGACTTTGCAGCCCCTGTTTGAAGCCATTCTGAGCAACATCCCGTGTCCCGCAGGAGATCCGGAGGGGATACTGCAAATTCTGGTCGCTAACCTGGACTACAGTGATTATCTGGGGCGATTGGCCATCGGGCGCACCTTTCAAGGAACGCTCAAGGTGGGTGACATGGCGGGTATCCTGAAGCCGGACGGCTCCTTGCAGCCGACGAAGATTACGAAGCTCTATTCCTTTGAAGGACTGGAGCGCATCGAAGAGAAGGTGGCTCGACCCGGCGATATTGTCGCTGTAGCAGGCATTGAAGGCATCACCATCGGCGACACGATCACGCATCCGGAAACACCCAGCCCGCTGCCGCGCATTCATATCGATGAACCGACCATAGCGATGACTTTCACGGTGAACACGTCGCCGTTCGCGGGCCGCGAGGGAACCTACGTTACTTCCCGAAACCTTCGCGAACGCCTGGACAAGGAACTGCTCACCAACGTTTCCATCAAAGTGGAGGAGGCGGGTGGGCCGGATGCGTTCAAAGTGATGGGGCGGGGCGAACTGCAACTTGCCATTCTGATTGAAATGATGCGGCGCGAAAGTTACGAGCTGGCCGTAGGAAAGCCGGAAATCCTGACCAAGAAAATAGACGGCAAGCTGTGCGAGCCGCTGGAACTGCTGGAGATTGACTGCCCGGACAGCTACTTGGGCGTGGTGATGGAGAAGCTGGGAACGCGCAAAGGAAAAGTGGCCAAAATGGTCAATCACGGATCGGGACGGGTGCGCCTGGATTTTGAAATCCCTTCGCGCGGCCTGATCGGATTGCGAAGCGAAATATTGACCGACACACGCGGCACAGCGATCATCAACTCGCTGTTTAAGGGATACATCGAGTGGCAGGGAGATATTCCAACGCGGCCAACGGGGTCATTGGTGTCCGACCGGAACGGCAAAGCATCCAGCTATGCCCTGTTCAATTTGCAGGAGCGCGGGGAAATGTTTATCGCGCCGGGCACGGAGGTTTACCAGGGCATGATCGTCGGCGAGAACGCGAGGGACAAGGACCTGGACGTGAACATCGTCAAGGAAAAGAAATTAACGAATATGCGCGCGTCCACGTCGGACGAGGCTATACGGCTGGTGCCGCCCAGGCTCCTGAGCCTGGAACAGGCCATCGAATTCATCCGGGATGATGAGCTGGTGGAGGTGACGCCGCAATCGATCCGGCTGCGGAAAAAGATACTCAACGCGACGTTCCGGTGATGCAACCTGCCCACTAATATCCACGCAATACGATGATTCAGCTTTCTTCAGCGGGAAAATTCTTCGGCTCCAAACTTCTGTTTGAAGATTTGAACTGGCTCGTGACGCCGCAAGAGCGCGCCGGCCTTGTCGGCGCAAACGGCACGGGCAAGTCGACGCTGCTGAAAATACTCTGCGGCATGGAGTCGCTCGAAAAAGGGACGCTCTCCAGCGCAAAAGGCATCACCACCGGCTACCTGCCGCAAGACGGACTTTCGCTTGCCGGGCGAACCGTGCTGGAGGAATGCCTGTCCGTCTTCGGAGACCTGCTGAACATGGAGCAGGAGATGGAGACGCTTTCGCACCGCATGGCGGAAGTCGACCACGAGAGCGACGAGTTCCAGCACATTTCCGAGAGATACCACAGCATCGAAACTGAATTCCGGGGCCGGGATGGATATTCGCTGGAAGCGGAAGCCAGCCGCGTGCTGAGCGGGCTTGGATTCAACGCGGAAGATTTGCGAAAGCGGACGGAGGAACTGTCCGGCGGCTGGCAGATGCGCGTGGCGCTGGCGAAGCTTCTGCTCATCAAACCGAATCTGCTGTTGCTGGATGAACCTACAAACCATTTGGATTTGGAAGCGCGGAACTGGCTGGAAGATTATTTGAAAGGATATCCACACGCATTCGTAGTGGTATCGCATGACCGCTATTTTCTGGACGCGACGGTGGGGAAAATCCTGGAGCTATGGAACGGGCGCGGGCAGATTTACACGGGAAACTACGACAAGTATCTCAAGGAAAAGGCTGAGAGAAAGGCGCAGTTGGAAGCCGCACGCCGTAACCAGCAAGAGCGGATCAAGCATCTGGAGACGTTCATCAACCGGTTTCGCTATCAGGCGACAAAAGCCAAACAGGTGCAGAGCCGCATCAAGGAATTAGAAAAGATTGAACGGATCGAATTGCCGCCGGAAGAAAGGACGATTCACTTCACGTTTCCGCAGCCGCCGGCGAGCGGGCGCGCGGTGATGGAGTTTCGCGGAGTGGCGAAAAGTTACGGCGAGAAAAAAGTGTTCGCGAACGTGAATTTCGTCATCAACCGGGGCGACCGCATCGGGCTGGTGGGCATCAACGGCGCGGGGAAATCGACGCTGATTCGTTTGCTCGCGGGAGAGGATGCGCCGACCGCAGGCGATATGCGGCTGGGACACAACGCGGAGACCGATTACTTTGCGCAGGACCAGTACAAGGCATTGGACGCGAATGCGCGAGTTCTGGATGATCTATCGAGCATTGCCCCGCAGACCATGAGCAACCAAACGCAGTTGCGCACGCTGCTGGGCTGTTTTCTTTTTTCGCAGGACGACGTGTTCAAGCCCATCGGCGTATTGTCCGGCGGCGAGCGCAACCGTTACGCGCTGGCGCGAATGCTGCTGCGTCCTAAAAATTTCTTGCTGCTGGATGAGCCGACCAACCATTTGGATATGCGCGCCAAAGATGTATTGCTGGAGGCGTTGCGCGAGTTCAGCGGCACGGTGGTGTTCGTCTCCCACGACCGCTACTTCATTGATCAGCTTGCGACGCGCATTTTCGAGATTGAGGGCGGCGGGCTGCGCGATTACCCCGGCAATTACGAAGATTATCTGTGGCAGAAGTCGAAGGGCGAGACGCTCACGGCAACCGAGAGGTCGAAACAAAATGATAGCGCGGCATTCGAGCAATCGATTTCGGATAACGGCAAGAACAAGGAGCCAGCGGCGCGACCGAAGAAGCTGAATCCGATTCGAATTCGGGAGATGAAGGCGCGGCGGGAAGAACTGGAAGCAGCCATCGCCCGCTGCGAAGAAGAGATTGCCAGCGCGGAGATGGGCCTCGCGGAATATAAAAGCGCAGAGGAAAGCATTCGCCTGACGAAATTGATTGAGAGTCGGCGCGCGGAGTTACCAGTATTGCTGAAGGAATGGGAGCAGGTTTCCGCGACGCTGCAAGAGCAGGACAAGTGGGCGTTGGCGGATTCGTAAGGGGGGATTGGAGAGGGAGCGGGGGGATAATCGTTCTTTGCGGTTTTCCAGAGGCTAACGGAAACGCGATAAACCGCTGCGAGCATGCGGCAAAGCAAGCGCGGTCGGCTCCATCGCGGGGTTAGCTGCCAACGCAGCAGGTTTCGCCGGGCTTCACGAATGGCAGAACTTTCAGGAGTTCCGGCACTAACCGTCTTAGATCGCTAAGACGGTTGCTTCGCGCAGTGAGTACAACAACCGCGATCTGGAAACTCTGCATGTTCTGTTGAAAGGAGAGGTTCCGGTCTGTAGTTAGGAAAACATCGAATTGATCTGCGGCCAGAGTGAGAAGCTGCCCGTTCTCCTTGCCACGCCAACCCATTCGGGCAACGGTACTTACTTCATGACCCACGACATCTTTGCTGAGACGATGATCCACGTACTCGTCGAGCAGTATCCTCACTGGGCCTCAACGAGCATGCGGGTCTTCGCTTCTTCCAGGAAGGCAATGACCTGTTCTCGGGAAACAGTTGGGAAACCCTCCAAGAAGTCCTCGATCGTTTCGCCGGCCTCGAGATACTCAAACAGCGTCTGCACGGGAACGCGAGTTTCGGCAAATACGGGAGATCCCCCCATTACTTCCGGCGAAGATGTAACCAAAAGACTCTTCATGACAAAAGCATACGCCCATGCGCGCCGCTCGGGCAAGGGTGGGATCAAACGATTGCGTTCCAGCCGCAGTGCGGTTTGGAACGACTGGCCATTCCTCGGCGGATGAGGCAATCGCCCGCTGCGAGGAAGAGATTGCCAGCGCGGAGATGGGCCTCGCGGAATATAAAAGCGCAGAGGAAAGCATTCGCCTGACGAAATTGATTAAACGCAGGCGCGCGGAGCTGCCAGGGTTGCTGAAGGAATGGGAGCAGGTTTCCGCGACATTGGAAGAGCAGAATAAGTGGGCGCTGGCGGATGGGTAAAGGGGGGGAATTGTGAGGGGGCGGTGGCTACGTTTTATGTTCTCTTAAGCGGGGAACGTCCCGTCTGACCCATTTTTTCTCCCTGAGGGCTATCCCCTTTTGCCCAGCCTAAAGTCTTCGGTATACTTCGCGGCGGTGTCCGACGCGCACGATCAGAATCACTAGACCATTTATACAGTTAGTGTATAGCATATCCACAATGGCGGAACCAGCCGCGGGCATCCTGTGAGGTG
>MEKX01000105.1:0-688 GCA_001767075.1 Acidobacteria bacterium RIFCSPLOWO2_12_FULL_54_10
GTCGCGCTTTGCTTTTTGATAACGTTTGTCGCGCTTTGCTTTTTGATAACGTTTTATGGCCGCTTTCAATCTGGCATTCGGTTTCGGCGGATTTTCGAGCAGGTCGAGCAGTCAGTTCCAGTCACGCGCGGAGAGCCGGAGCATTTCTTCACGCTCGATGATGGCGCGCGCTTCCTTGAGCGCCGATTGGACTAGAAATTGATTGACGGTGGCACCGGTGAGTCTTGCCGCCCGGCACAGGGTCGCGTAGACGTCCCGCGGTACGCGGGCACCGATGCGATCTTGCTTTGCAACTGCGGTTCCCATGGAAAACGCTTCCTTTCAGAGAGTGCTCCAGTGTACTACTGTCGCCAAATTGGCGGCAGCTAGAGAAATTCGAAATCGGCCGGCGTGGTCAAGGGCGGCCCGGAGTTCGATCCCCGTTTGCACAATCGAACTGCTCTTTCCTATTTGTCATCACCAAAGGAAAACGGTCCGGCTATGCCCCTTACCGGAAAAATCCGCGCGAACGCGGGTGTCAGGGCGTAATCATCGGCTGTGGCGGATCATCCTGGAGACTCATGTGTTCCAAGCGCCACTGTTTGAGCATTTCTCTCTCGGCAACGGAAATCGCGCTATCCGAAACCGGGTCGCAGTACTTGAGGCATATGTTTTGCCACCCAAGCTCTGGCGAATGAAATGCCGCCTC
>MEKX01000105.1:748-5019 GCA_001767075.1 Acidobacteria bacterium RIFCSPLOWO2_12_FULL_54_10
CCGAAGACTGTCGTATAAGACGTTGATCCCCAGTTGGTAGAGATCGTCTGGGGTTTCGCGTTCTATGTTCTTGCCCTCATCGAGATCGAATAGCAGGGCGCGGATATGATCCCCGCCGTCGGCTAGGATGTCCTCGATCTTTTTCAGGAAGGGGCGCTTCCCCGGAATATTTGCCGCACGCAGACGGTTCTCGAATGCCTCGGGGAACGCCGCCCGGTGATAGCGGGCGGCCAGCCAACGCTGGAGAATCCCGATTCCCTGGCCATCCAGCCACATATCCTGGCGGGGGCCGGTCGCAAACAATTTTGGTTTACTGATCGACTGCTTGCCAGTGGCCCTCAGCTCCAGCACGACGGGGCCGACCTCTGTCTGGTACTCAATATGAAGTCGGCGGGCGGTCTTTCCGTATGAGTCCCCGCCCAGTTTATCGATGCGCCGGCCCACGATGATCTCGGATTCCGGCTCCTTGTCGGCGACCGCAGTCAGGTCACAGTCGTGCGAAACAACGACGACGAAAGTGTTGTCGGCATTCTCTGAATGCCGCAGGCCGAGTGTTTCCGCAGCCTCGTCGGTTAGTACATTACCCTGACGCCACGAGAACAGCCGATCGGTGTCCGCCATTCACAGACCCCTCACGCATCTTCACGAAGATGCGGCGCACCGAAATCATCCGGGGGTAACGCGGGTTTTTGTCGGCCCGCCAAGCGTGCGGATAGGCGCTGACGTTGCTGCGACTCGCGAGACAGCGTGTCGACGAGCTTGCGTGCCTGTTCGACGACCTTTCCGTCCTCTTTGACAGACTCTAGGAGGGAACGCCCACCGCCGATTTTCCGGCGCAGCACCTGAGGTGTGACTTGGATCCCTGACTCGACGAACACGTCTGCCGCCTGCGCCAATTCAGAGAGGCGCTGGGCATTTCGTGCGGACAATGCGCCACCCTTGATCCACTCATGCACTGCCTGACGTGACACGCCGAAGACCCTGGCGAGCTCGGAGACCGAGATTTTCATGACCTGGCGGATGTGCGCGACATCTCCAACGGAGGTGCTGGCTGCGTCCGTAGCGGATGCATGCGCGCCGCCGATCTCAATCTGATTGATATTCCAGTTTGCCGTCGCGGTACTGGCATGCAAATACATGGGCGACAACAGGCCGAACGTTCCGGCGACGCAATACGTCACGATACGTCCGCGCAAATTGTTGTGACGGTCAGCATCGTCATCAAGGAAATTCTCATCCTTGATGAACGTGGTTGCCCGGGCCGTTGATCGCGAAGGCTCGTCGACTTGATAGGTAGCGTACATGGATATTCTCTCTCCCGAATCAGCTATTCCAGGCGGCAACGGCGAGTGGCGTCACTATTGCGTCAAACGCCACACCCACGCCTTTTCGAAGCATTACCAACTGAGATTTGATGACATCCAGATCGAAAGCATGCCTACCCTCGATCGAGGCATCAGTATCGACGATCGCATGCACCCCGTCTATCGCTCGAAAACGATCAGCAATCTTAACGCCAATGGGTTGAAGATCCATCGGAAAACCAAGCTGGCCAGCCTGAATGATCGTCCGAGCCAGCACGGCACACTCGGCAGTCTGGATATGCGTCTCAGAAAACGAGCGAGACACCCGGACATCGTCCGGCAACCTGCTGTTCAGCCCCAAGACACCAGGCGCCAGATAATCGGTTAATCCGTCCTCTCCATTTGGGGGGACGATCGCATCGAGGTATCGCAGTCCGATCCGCTCCGTATGCGCGAGCGTCACGCATTCGTGCACGATGCCCACGCCTTTCATGAACTCGTCGATAAACGTCTCGAACGTGTCGTAATCGGTCGTATGAAACGAAAGCGCGTTTTTCTCAACAACGAAGCCCCTCGTGCTGTCCATGCTGAAGAACATCAGCCTCTCGACCTGGTCGACGACGGGGTCGTGTGACTGCGACTTATCTCCGTTCTGCGGCATCAAAGAGATGGCCATGAAGACCTCTTTCTTGAAATCGGGATATCCCGCCTTCCGCATACGATCCTGGATGTCGGGGGCGTAGGAGCCTAGCCTCAAGACAGGGTTGTGCCTAACCTGAGCAACGGTGAAGTACACCGGCGCGTTCTTCATTTTCTCACTCACGGTATTCTCCAATTGACAGTCTGCCTGACACTTTACAGTTTAGTTGACAATTTGGGAAGCCGGACGTTCTTTGGCTCTGCAACGCTCCATGCCCCAGAATTAATCGTGGTGACGCCAATAGGAGCGACTAACGTTAAATTAGAGAGCTGTAAAATTTATTTTAAACACCTCTTGACATAATTTAGTTAGAGCTGTTATATTTATTTAATACAGCTCCTATATATCTATATTAGAGCTGTAATAATACGTCAAGGAGATATACAGATGAAAGTAAGCTTCCCGGCGATGCGCGGTGTAATAGGCAAGCGGCAATACTTCAACACGATGATGGGGATCTCCGAGATCCCACATCTTTTCAAATTCAACGATTGGAAGCAGTTCACCCCGGAGCTGCGCGCGCAGCGCGTCCTGGTCAAGTCGAGGGTGCCGGAAATCGTGAAGTACATCGTCGACAATGAGGACAGCTACCTGTTTTCTTCAATCACGGCCGCGTACGACACCGAAGTAAAATTCAAGCCCTTCGAGGAAGGAGCCGACATCGGCTATCTCGAGATGAACCTCGAAGACGCCAGGTTCCTCATTAACGACGGGCAACATCGCTGCGCGGCGATCACTGCGGCACTGAATGAAAATCCGGCGCTTGGGAAAGAGAAGATCAGCGTTCTTTTGTTCCCATGGGAAAGCCTGGAGCGTGCTCAGCAGATGTTTACCGACCTTAATCGGTTCGTGCAGAAGACCTCGAAGTCGCTCAACATCCTTTACGACCACCGCGACGCACTGTCTGGCTTCACGATGGAAGTCGCCGAGCTCGTTCCCGTTTTCAAGGGAATGATCGACAGGGAGAAGCTGACCATTCCGATTCGGTCGGAGAAGCTGTTCACGCTGTCGACTTTGTATGACGCCAACGAAGAACTGATTGGCGCTAAGCTCGAAAAGCCTGACACCAAGGAATATAAGGACAAGCTGGAGCGAGCCGTTGCCTACTGGAAGGCGGTGAGTCGCGCGATCCCGGACTGGGAAAAGGTGAAGGAAGGATCGATCAAGGCGCCGATGCTTCGCCAAGAAAAGATTAATACCCACGGCGTTGTCTTGCGAGCCCTGGGCGGCTTGGGACGGGTGCTGATCGAAGCTCATCCGGAAAAATGGGAGCAGAAGCTCGGAGCGCTAAAAGAAGTCGACTGGAGAAAATCAGTGGGGCACAAGGTCAACCCGGAATGGGAGAACGTGTGCATTACCGCGGGTTCGGTGCTCTCCAATCGCCAGGCTCGTGTGGCAACGCTGGCCGTTCTAAAGGGCAAAATTGGGTTGGGGCTGACCGGTCAAGAAACCCAGTTCAAGAGCAAGCGTGACGCCGTGAACGCGACCTAACAGGGAGATCCCACGTGGACAATTACGCACTGTGCGACCGGCTGCTGAAAGCCGAGAGCGAAACCGACGTTGAAGAGGTCCTCAAAAAGGCCGGCTACATGGCCGATGATCCGAATCTCTGGCAGCCCTTCGGTGGGTTCGGGATGAACCTCAGCCAGATCAACAACCAGCAGTCGGATGCCACGGCCGCAATGGTGGAGAAGCTGATCAACTCTATCGATGCAGTTTTAATGGCGGAATGCTACCAAGCGGGCATTGATCCGAAGGGGTCAGCGGCGCCGGGCACGATGACTGAGGCTGTAGAGCGGCTCTTCAAAGTGAAGGACGGCCGATTGGAAAATCTGTTGCCAAAAGAGCGAACGACATTGGCCGGGCGAATTCATTTCGTCGCAACCGGATCGAAAAAGGACCCGTGCTACATGGTCGTAGACAGCGGTGAAGGCCAAACGGCGGCTTCCTTCAAAGACACCTTCCTTTCACTGACCAGGCAAAACAAAGATGACATCCCCTTCGTGCAGGGACGCTTCAACTGCGGCGGAACTGGCGTCTTGCCCTTCTGCGGCGAGAACAAGTACCAGCTCATCGTTTCGCGTAGACATCCAGCGTGCCCGGTCGTTAAAGGCGACCCAACCAAAGACCTCTGGGGATTCACCATCGTCCGGCGTCAGAGACCTGCGCCCGGTCATAAGTCCTCAATGTACGTATATCTGGCGCCGGACGACAAAATTCTCACCTTCGCCCGGCCAACGATACCCGCTTTCCCAGGGCAGTCGAGC
>MEKX01000106.1 GCA_001767075.1 Acidobacteria bacterium RIFCSPLOWO2_12_FULL_54_10
CCAGCGCCTGGGGGTATTTGGCCGCCAGCGCCTGGGGGTATTTGGCCGCTGGGAGGACCCTTACCTCACCATGTCGGCCTCCTATGAGGGCGTCATCGCTGGCGCTTTTCTGCAATTTCTGCAAAAGGGTTACGTCTACAAAGGACTCAAGCCGGTCCATTGGTGCATCCACTGCCGCACCGCGCTCGCTGAAGCTGAGGTCAAATATGAAAACCAATCGAGCCCTTCCATTTGGTTGGAATTCCCTCTCACTTCTGACGCTGCTCGCCTGTCGCCATCCCTGGCAGGACGCAAAATCAGCGCCATCATTTGGACCACCACGCCCTGGACGCTTCCTGCTAACGTCGCCCTGGCATTTCATCCGTCCGAAGAATACGTCGCCGTGGAGCCAACTCCATCACGCGGCGCTACCGTCTTCATCGTCGCTCGCGCCTTGCTCAATGATGTTGCCTCCAAATGCGGCTGGCAATCTCATGTCGTCGTCGCTACGCTTCAAGGTAGTCAGTTGGAAGGCCAGAAGTTCCAGCACCCATTTCTCGACCGCGAATCGCTCGGCATCCTCAGCCCATTCGTTACCATGGAGCAAGGCACCGGCATCGTGCACACCGCCCCGGGTCATGGCATGGAGGACTTCATCGTCGGGGAAAAATACAAGCTGCCGGTACTCTGCCCTGTAGATGACCGTGGCCGCTTCACCGAAGGTCTTCCCTAATACTCCGGCAAAAACGTTTTTGAAGCCAACCCCATCATCCTCGGCATCGTGGAAGCTCGCGGTCATCTGTTGCACCAGGAATCTCTGGAGCACTCCTACCCAAACTGCTGGCGCTGCCACCGGCCCGTTATTTTCCGCGCCACCGAGCAATGGTTCATCAGCATGTCCCACAACGATCTGCGCAGCCGGTCGCTCCAGGAAATCCGCAACGTGCGCTGGCTACCCGATTGGGGCGAAGAGCGCATCTCCAACATGATCGCCGTGCGCCCCGACTGGTGCATTTCCCGGCAGCGCATCTGGGGTGTTCCCATCATCGTTTTCTACTGCGAAACCTGCAACCATCAGTACACGGACCACGCCGCGCTGGCCCGCATCGTCGACATGTTTAGCCGTGAAACTTCCGACGTCTGGTACACCAAAACTTCCGCCGAATTGCTCCCGCCCGGCGCCAAATGCACCCAGTGCGGCGGCTCGCAATTTCGCAAGGAACGCGACATCCTGGACGTTTGGTTCGATTCCGGCTCCAGCCACTTGGCCGTCCTGGCGAATCAGCCTGGAATGACTTGGCCTGCCGACCTTTACGTTGAAGGCAACGATCAGTATCGCGGCTGGTTCCACAGTTCCCTGCTGGTCGGCGTCGGCCTCCGCGGCAGTTCCCCTTACCGTCAAGTCGCCACGCATGGCTGGGTCCTCGACGAGCAGGGCCGCGCCATGTCCAAGTCGCTCGGCAACGTCATCGAGCCTCAAACCATCATCCAGTCTCACGGTGCGGAAATTCTCCGCCTCTGGGTTGCTTCCGCCGATTTCCGCGACGACATTCGCATCTCCACGGATCGCATCACCCGCCTCTCGGAATCCTATCGGAAGCTCCGCAACACGTTCCGCTATTGTCTGGCGAATCTTTATGATTTTGACCCGGCCAAGGATCAAGTACCGCCCGGTGATATGTTGGAAGTGGATCAGTGGGCGCTGCAGCGCACCGCGCAGCTCGCCGAGCAGTGCCGCAATTCCTATCAGGAATTCGGGTTCCACAAAGTTTTCCACGCGCTTTATAACTTCTGCACCGTGGACTTGAGCGCCTTTTATCTGGACATCACCAAGGACCGCCTCTATACCGCCGCTCCGCAATCGCTTTCTCGCCGCAGCGCACAAACCGCTCTCTATCGCATCGCCTACGCTTTGGTGCGCCTCGTCGCTCCCATCCTTTGTTTCACAGCCGATGAAGTGTGGAGCTATCTGCCGGGCCGCCCCGCTGATCTAGCGAGCGTCCATCTGGCCGCGTTTCCCGATCCTGCAGAGCTTTCTCAAGGCATCTCCGCTGCTCAAATCGAGCGCTTGGCCAACTGGGACCGCCTCATCGCCGTGCGCGATGAAGTGCTCAAAGTTCTGGAAACCGCGCGCAAAGATAAATTTCTTGGGAATTCTCTGGAGGCGAAAATCGAGCTGGCGGCGGATGGCGACTGGGCGCTGTTGCTCCAGCAATACTCCGCCATCTTGCCCATGCTGTTCATCGTTTCGCAGGTTCATTTATCCGCGAACGGCCTGCCGGATGCAACCGAGAGCCTCATCAGCGGCGTGCGTATCGCGGTTCGCAAAGCCGAGGGCGAAAAATGCGAGCGCTGCTGGAACTACTCGACCTTCGTCGGCAAGAATCCGGATTTCCCCACCATCTGCGACCGCTGCTCCGCTTCCGTCAAGATCATTTTGGAAAGCGCGAAGTAATCCTTCCGCTCGTCTTTTTTCAATGCGCCTCTTCTATCTCATCCTCGCCGGACTGGTGCTCATCATCGATCAAGCCACCAAATTCTTGATCGCCTCGCGCTTCGACGAGTTCACCATTGTGCCCGTCATTCCTGGTTTCTTCCAGTTGGTGCGCGTCGAAAATCGCGGCATGGCCTTCGGCATCTTGTCGGACTCGTCCTCCACGCCCGTTTTTGTTTTGTTGATCGCTGTATCGCTGGTGGCTCTCGCCGTGGTCACTTATCTCCTGCTCAAAAGCCCTATCGCTTCCGCATCCACCACCACCGGCCTCGCGCTCATCCTGGGCGGCGCCGCAGGGAATCTCGTAGACCGCGTCGCCCGTGGCAAAGTCATCGACTTCATGGATTTCTACTACGGCAGTTTTCACTGGCACGTCTTCAACGTTGCCGATGTCGCCATCGTCCTCGGCGCCACTCTGTTGCTGCTCGACCTTCTCCGCTCCCGCAACCAGGACTCAGTTGAAGCACCGGATTGAATTCTCGAAATGTATTGATCCCCCAAGCATACTTCGACAACACTCTGCTCCATGTTGTTTGGTTAAAGAGGGAATATGGATATTAATTTGACAGTACGCCCGAATGAGATTTGTTAGCACAAATGAAAATGGGGCGCTCGTGTGGCAACGAGATGCCCCATCGAATTACCGTTGGACAAGTGGTCCATCTGTTTAACTGTCTCCCGGCTCGCTGCTTTTATCCATCTTCCGTATCACTGGGAGTTCCAGAGGCTGAGCCAACGTGAACGTGAATTTCGCCTCGCTGCCATATGCGACAGGATCGCCCTTGGTGGCCAGAACATATCCGGTGCCGGAGCCTCCTCCGACTCCAGCGCCAATCGCAGCCCCTTTGCCTCCACCGGCGATGGCTCCAATCGCAGCCCCCAAAGCTGCGCTGCCGGCAATAATTTTGGCGTCCTTCTTCTTCGTGCTTTTAGCGACGAGCGTCTTTGGTTCTGTGGCAATTTCGTACTCACTGTTGTCGATGATCAATTTGCGAAGTTCCAAAGTCATTCGCGCCCGCCCTTCGACGCGTCCTGACGGCTCCACGTCAATCAATTGTCCAATTACCTGGCTCCTTGAAGGCGCCACGTAATTTCCATCGATGATCAAGGGACCATTGAGTGAAGCTGTGAAACGGTCCCCAGAGTAGTTCTTCTCCGTGCTGATGGCTTCCTCCAGTCTGATTTGGATTGTAGTGCCGGAAGGAATCGTCGCAGTCTCCGGTTTATCCCCGGTAAGCCTTGACAGAAATGACCCCGATTTATTTCCTCCGTCATCCGCCGTTACAACCTTATTCCCTCCGTCCATCATCGCGTAGGAAAGCAGAGCGGCGCTGGCGATCCCGGTTCCGATTGCTAATGGTTTCCAATGTTTCATCTCACACCTCCTATCCGCATTTCAGATTTCATTGATTCACGGTTCTCTTGGAACTTCCACCGGGTTCAGGTTTGTCGCTGGATGCTTCTTGTTGAGACGAATCACCGATTTGTTTTTCTAAGCCCTTCTTCTTCCCTTGACCGGTGTCCTCCGCCCGGTTATTGCCGAATTGGCTTTCCGCTGCTGCCGCAGGTGTGCCCGCCGGTGCATTGCTATGCAAACTGCCAGGGGTAGTTTCTGGCGGTTTCGAATCGGACTTTTTCAATCCTTTCTTTTCGCCGTTCCCGGTTTGTTCAGCACGCTGTCGGCCTAGATTTCTTTCTGTGGCAGCCGACGGCGTACCCGCCGGTGCGTTACTATGTATGCTGCCTGGATTCATAACCGGCGGTCCGATCCTTTCCCCGCCGGGTTTTACTGAGCCGACTCCACGGCCCTGTGCCCATAGAGTTACTGAGCTCAAAAAAACCAAAGTCAAAACGCTAAGGATCTTATTCATCGTTAAATCCTCCTTGGGTAGTTTGGTTTAAATATTTTTATCCTTTCCTCATCTCAGCTTTCACTGCTCGAATATCTGTTAAGTGTGCTGATTAAGCCGCTAGCTGCTGGAGGAATCCCCGCCTTTCCTTGCAAAATCTCCTCGTGTCCCACTTGCCGTCCGTAGAGTCTCCAATTATCTGAATCATCGGACCGCAAGGTCGCTCCTTCGATCACGGCTCCCGCAAAAACACCGTGTGATCTCGAGTAGGCAAGAATCTTGGCATGCATCCAGGTGTCAGTTTCCGCTTTGACGGATCGCCCAACAGGTCCTGCGGCAACGGTTGCGTCGCCTCCCAAGGTAAATTCGCTTTTCATCAATTCTTCCGCTCCACGCTCATTCATCACTAGCAGAACCAAATCCGTCGCGGAGGCGCCAATTTGTAAACCGAAGCTTCCACCTTCGATTCTCACTGTGGATGGTCCAGTCCATCCGACATTGCTCCTGTCACGACAGGTGAGAACCCCCTTTCCATAGCGGGCACCGAAAACAAATCCTCCTCTCTTCATCGAGGGAATAATCGCTATACAGTGCGCCTTGGAAAGCAAGTCTCTAGGAATCCCTTGATCGGGTGCCTCCATGATTTCATGGAATACGCGGGTTGATTCCTGTATTCTTTCAGATGCTTTTCTTGCTTCCTCGGTTGATCCGTCCGCTCTCGCATTCAGAACAGTCGCTAGGACCACTAGAAGTGTAACGACAATGTGCTTTCGCATTTGTTGTCTCCTTTCGCGAATGCTTCTTTTAATCCAACTCGTGTCTAAATCAGTTCGTTCGTCTGGTAAATCGCACCTTGCGACGGCACCCAAACATCCTGAATTCCGCCCCACGGCTTAACGAACGTAACTCAGATGGAAGTCCTCCTCTTCTTCCAATACAATTTCTACCCGACGGTTTTTCTGCCGACCATCCTCTGTGTCATTGGAAGCTATCGGTTGAGATTCTCCAAAACCCCGTGTCGTCATAATGTCCGGTGATTGTCCACAGCTCACCAAATAATCTCGAACGCTCTGCGCCCGATCCTCAGAGAGGGTCTGGTTGTACTCATCCGACCCCACGCTATCCGTATGCCCTTCAAATCCAAGTTTGTACCCCTCCGCTACCTGAAGGATTCCGCAAACACGACTGAGTGTCTCGCGAGCTTCCGGTTTCAGGCTTGCCTTGTTGAACTCAAACAAGATATCGGGCACATTCATGATTAACCCGCGTGCTGTCATCCTCGTCTCCACTACCTTGCTCAAGGCCTGCTGCATCTTTGCACGAGCTTCTTCTCGTTCCTGGCGTGCTCGCTGGGCTTCGTCCCAAGCGCGCTGGGCATCGGCCTGCGCTCTCATCCGAGCATCTTGCTCCAACTGTAACTGCATATCGCGCTGGCGAGCCAGCAGCTCGGCGCGCTCGGTTTCGGACTGTGCTTTGCCGATTGCCATTTCCAGGTCGTTGATCTCGCTTGCGTGCTCGTTGCGTTCCTCGTTCAGGGCAGCCTGCATGGCACGCTCTTCTGCCCTCACCTGGGCCTCCAAAGCCAGTCGCACCGTCTCATGCGCCTGCAACATCAACTGTTTCGCGTCCACGTTGGCTTCGGCGGCGGCTATGGTCTTCTCATGCGAAGCGAGAGCCCTCTTCAATTCATCCGTTGCAAATTGCTCGGCTCCCGCCCGCTTAGCTAGCTCCACTGCCACGCGTGCTTCCTTCACATCGCCGCGAATTTCCCCTTCTGCTTCATTCATGTTTTCCAGCGATTCACTGTCATGCTGGTAAATCCCTTCGAACCCCCGGTATGAAACGTTGGAAAACTTCATCATCTGTCCTGAAATCTCCCCGGCCGGTCGAATATTTTGCAGCACGACCAATCGGCTGGGAGTGCGAACCAGAAAGTGGGGCTCGGCTGTGATGAACATGCCAAAGGTTTCCAATGGCGTGGATACATTCAGTTTGCTCCGATTGCCTTCGAGGACAAACTCCCCAGCGTTGGTCACATGACCTTCCGGTGAGACGGCCCACAATACGTACGTGGCGATATCTCCTCCAAAATAAGTCGCCGGTTTCATCTCATCCAGCTCGATTTCAATCTCCGTCATCCCGTGCTTCCTCTCGACTTTGGCCTCGCCGCTGGCTTGCGGAAGTTTCTCCGTTCCCATAAATTTGATGCCAATCGTCGGTCCTTCTGGATAAGTGACGCCCAATGCGGAACGCATTTCTGTTATAGGCTTCACAATTTGGAACGATTTTGGCTCGGGTGGACCGCCCTGAGCCGAGCCAGTTTGGGCTGAGGAGATAGTGCCCCAGCTCAGTAGCCCCGCCATCAATGAAATACTCATAATTCTGAGTATCGATTTTGTATCTCGGATTCTCATGAAATTGTTCTCCTTTCACTCTTTGAGAAAATGCTTGCCGGAAGCAGTAGAAACATACTATCGAGTCTATATCTTGCACGGAGTGTGCCATCATGGGATAGATCTTTTGAAATCAGCTACTTTCCTTGGATTTCCACACCGCCGCTCGGCAAGTAACAAGACCTTGTACCGGGTAATTTTTCCCTGCTCAGATGGATTGTTTCCGTTGATTTGGCAACTCTTGATTTATTTCGTGCTGAATATTTGTAAGTAAAATAAGAAAAATATTTTTGAAAAACAAGAAATTACAATTTATCTCTAATGTGACATTAAGCATGTTTTATCGTAATTATGAAAAAGGGAAAAGAGCTCTAACCTTATTCTCCCCCCATGGGGTAAGGTTTGGAACTACCTTTCCCTTCAGAACCCAAAAGCTAATTATCACTAATGGGTTGTTTCGCAAAGTGCATGTGTCTTGCCAATGAGTTGTTCTAGTTAACTCCAGCAAGTAGAATATGTTGCATTTGCTTATTTACAATAATAATCAAGCAAATTGTGTGAACAGGGAAAATTTCCTTCTCTTGATTGAAATTCGTGTTTTGAAACTTCGCTTTGTCGCACCAAGCTTACCAATTGACAAAGCTCCCTTGCATCCCCCGCTCATACCAGCGACAATAGAAGCTGATTTCTTCTGAATCGCTTAAACAGCCCTGAAGCTCTCGAACGTAAAAAAACGGCATGTTCCCAAAACTCATCAGCTTCGATTCCTTCGTCCTGCCCACCTACGGCGTTCTTGTTGCCCTCGGATACTTGAGCGGCGTGTTTATGGCAGTGCATCTGGCGCAAAAAGAAGGCTTCGACAAGGAA
>MEKX01000107.1 GCA_001767075.1 Acidobacteria bacterium RIFCSPLOWO2_12_FULL_54_10
CGTGAACTAACGTCGCGTTCAAACCATTCTCGCGCTGTTGTCTGCACCACGCCCGATGCCGCCCATGTCAAGAGAGCCAAGCCGACGATCAGGGCCAATATGAACTGTGCCATTCGTGGCATACAGGCATTGTAAAGTATCTTCGTTAGAAGATGCCCAAAAATCGTGGTAAATTGCCAATCATGCGACTGGAAGACCTGGGAGTGATTGGAAACTGTCAATTTTCGGCTCTAGTACACAACAGCGGAGAAATCGTTTGGTGCTGTATGCCCCGCTTTGATTCAGAACCGATATGTTCCACGCTTTTGGATAGTTATGATGGGGGGCGCTTCTTCATCAGTCCCGCGAGTGGCGAGATCGGCACCCAGCGTTATCTGCCGAACACGAATATCCTGGAAACGGTCTTCCAGACATCATCCGGTTCCTTCCGTGTCGTTGATTTCGCTCCACGGTTTATGCAGTTCGACCGTGCCTTTCGGCCCACGCAACTCATACGAATCGTCGAGCCGCTTGAGGGGACACCACGCATCGTAGTGGCCTGTGAGCCTAGAATCGGATGGTCCAAGACTCGACCCTCAGCGGTGCAAGGTTCGCACCATGTACGATTCGAGGGATTCGCCAGCCAAATACGGCTGACTACAGACATTCCTCTTTCCTATTTGGGTGGCCAGCCGTTTACGCTAACCGGGCGACAGCATTTCGTGTTGAGCTGGGGTTCTCCGGTTGAAGAGCCCTTGCCACCGTTGTGCGAACGTTTCTTGAATGAGACGGCCCGTTATTGGCAGCACTGGGTTAAGCAATGTAACATCCCCCCGCTTTTCCAACAGCAGGTGATCCGGTCGGCGCTAACCTTGAAGCTGCATTGCTTTGAGGACACTGGTGCCATCATCGCGGCGATGACGACATCGATTCCAGAGTCACCAGGTAGCGGGCGCACTTGGGACTATCGTTACTGTTGGTTGCGTGATTCCTACTACACCCTAGACGCTCTCGGCCTGCTTGGGCAGTTCGAAGAACGTGAGCAATTCGTCCAGTACTTGCTAAATGTGGCGGGCGGGGCACCGAATCTCAATCTAGCACCGCTGTATCGGGTGGACGGATCACAGAACTTGGACGAATCGATCTTGGAAGACTGGCCCGGTTACAATGGTGAACGTCCCGTGCGAATCGGAAATGCTGCGGCGAAGCATGCCCAACATGACATCTACGGTGAATTGGTGTTAGCGCTAACGCCGATCTTTCTGGACGAACGCATGAGCGCAGAACGTTCTCCGGCGACGTTGCAATTGATCGAGGGACTCGCACGCAGGGCGGTATCGATGGCTGGTGTGCCGGACGCGGGCATCTGGGAGTATCGAACGGAATGGAAGCCACAGACATTTTCCAGCCTGATGTGCTGGGCTGCGGCTGATCGGATGGCGCGGATCGATGATCTCCAAGCGCCCGTCCGTGCAGGCGAGTTCCGGACGGAGGCCGAACGTATCAAAGGGGAAATCATCGCCCAATGCTGGAACGCCAGCAGGAGTAGTTTCGTTAGCGAGTACGGTGGTGAAGACCTGGATGCGTCACTCCTACAGATGGCCCGTCTGAGATTTCTTCCGGCAGGTAATCCGATGCTGAACAGTACCATCAACACCATAAGTAAAGAACTATCACACAATGGCTGGCTGCTCCGTTATAACTCGAATGATGGTTTCGGAAAACCCACCTTCGCCTTCGCCCTCTGTACCTTTTGGTTAATCGAGGCGTTGGCAGTTACGGGGCGCCGCGAGGAAGCGCAAGCCTTATTTGACAGAATTAAGGGCAGGGGGCTGGGGCTCCTTTCCGAGGACTACGACACTACAAGTTCGAGGATGTGGGGTAATTTTCCGCAGACCTATTCTCACGTTGGTCTGATCCATGCCGCTTTTGCGGCTTCACCACGATGGACTGAGGTGTTGTAAAGTCGGGGAGAGTTTTCGCTGCAGATTACGATCGGAATTTGCTCAATACTCCAAGAGACGACTTGGCATGGGGGGCTGGGCATGCAGAAGCCGAACATTGGTTCCGGCCGAGTGACGGCGTACTCGGAGATTATCCTATCACTCTGTTGGATTGCCGACGCGAGCCTGAAGTCCCTTTTGGGAAGTGTGGGATGCGCCGACTCTCTGCATAAGCCTCCTGTAACGCCCTTTGGTTTACCGATTTGCTTTTGTCAAGTCTCGTATAGTCGGCAAATCGGGACCTACCCCATTTCCGGGTTTTCGGCGAGTTGCTATTCCAATTCCTCATCTTCTTCCTCAACAATTTCCAATTCTTCGTCCACAATGTCATGAACCAGCTTTTTCACTTCCTTGTTGCTTTCTTCGCCTGAGATTTCCTCTTTGAGGGCGTTCCTCACGGTCCCTGTCAGTTCCTCTCTGAGTTCAGAATCCCAATATTCTTCACTGGAAATAACCTTCTCCTGCCTCAACCGGAGGAGATAGCTTGTGATTTCCGACAATCCGTACTGAATGAGAGACGCCTTTTTACGCTTCCGTTCCTTTCTGGCTTTTCGATCCTCAATTTCCTCCTTCGCTTCCTGAATGGTCTCCTCCAGTGCCTCTTTTGCGTCCTCTTCGGATACGCCATCGGGAAGCTCCGCCAGAATCTCAGCACACTCCCGCCGGATGCACCGCTCGTCTGAATCGGTCCGGCTCCAGGGCAATTGCCAAACTGCCCATGTCGTCACCCGTTCGGTCAGGTTTCTCTTCTCGACTGCTTGGCGCACTGGCTCCACGGCCTCGGCAATGGCCGCCCGAATCTCAAACTCTTCTGCGTTCTTGGCAACGCCCTCCAATGCCTTCCGAACCGCCGCAATAGCTCTCGTACGTTCAGTGTCGGTGACGCCATAAGGCAAACCTCGAATCGCGCGCCCCATTGCTTCCTTTAGTCTCGCCTGCCATTGCGAACCGGCGTACCAGGGTGCGGTCACGTCCACTATCGTTTGCGTGACGATTTCCAACATGCAGGGTTCTTCTTCAGGCTGCCGGTCCCTGATTTCCTCCTCAACCTCTTTTAGCACCTCTTTTCGTTGGGGACCCGCAAGCCAGGAAAAGTTTTTGTCCGCTAGGACCTCGGCTGCTTTCTTCAGCCAGCCGGAATGGAATTGCGCGAGTTGTCTTTCCTGTTCCCGCCGCTCGCGCTTTTCGGCCTGTTCCTGCCTCCATCTCTCCTGCTCTTGCGCTTCCGCTTCGGCCTCAATCTCCGCATGGCGCTCGCTGGCCTCCAATGCCTCCTGCTGCCGCCGTTCCTCGGCCTGCTCCTCTGCCTTGAGTTTTGAGATCTCCCGCTTCGCTCTAAGTTCCTGGGCCTCCAGGCCGAGTTCTTCTACTTTTTCCCGGCGATTTGTCAGTACGCTAGATGGCGGCGCGGGGCGTGTGCTGCGCTTATGATTTCCGTCCCGCATCTCTTCAAGGCTTTCCGCCCGCACCCGGAGATGCCCTCCAGGTGTTGTAAACGTCTGTAATTCTCGATCGGCGGCCATTCGCTTGAGGGTCGGAATCGAAACTCCCAACTTCCTTGCGGCCTCACTTACCGAATACGATTCGGCGTCCATAAACCCTCACACATCGATTTTTGTAGATTCTTTTCACGATTTTTAGTATCGGTTTTTGGCGGTTCTTATAGGTTTTCTGATGGTGGGAGCCGAAAAATTGTAAAAATGGGATTCGATTGTTGTCGATTTTTCACGGTTTTTCCTGGTTAGCGGGGTGGCCGATCGGTGCCGTGCTGCCTGCGGATTTCCCAAATTCGTCGGGCGAACTTGCTGCGCCGTTCGGGTGGGGTTTCGTGGATCACTTTTCCGCCGGTGTCGTGTGCGCCCCGCGTGTGCCGCTCCGCTGCGGCGACGTATTCCCCAAGAGTCTTGGCCCCCGGATTGAATTGCCTGGTTCTTCTTCCTTGTCCGGCTCGGGACATCGCCAGACCCTCACGGGTGTTGCAAGACCTGCACAAGTAGCGGAGATTCGATGGCTCCTCATTCCATTCGTCTCCGTCGCGGTGATCTACGGTTAGAAAACGTTTCGAGCCGCACAGCTCACAACGGCGCGGGCCTTCTGGGATACAACGTTGCGCCCGGTCGGTAATCGCGTCCAGGGGCTTTCGCCAGCCGGAACCGCACTCACGCCGTGCGGCGTTTACTCTTCTCCCAGGTCTTGGTCCTCGCCTTCTTCCTGCTCGTCCTCCTCGTCGGGCGGGGCGACAATCTCTGAAATCTCGTTAAGCCGGGATTGCAGCTCTTCGTTTTCCGCTTCCAGTTCACTGATTCTTTCTTCAAGCTCTTGCTTCGTTGCCATGTGTTGTTTACTCCTTTTGCGATTAATGATTCGAAATCTCCGCCGATCGGCGTAATCGTCAACACTTTCGTCCTCGATCTCGGTAGCCCGGTCTGGATCGTCCAGCACGTCTCTGACAAACCGGGCAGCCTTTTCTTTTCGTGTTTGGACCTGTTCGCGTGTGTGCGATTTCATTGTTTTGACTTCACATTTCAATTAATTCCTGGAGCCGTGAAGAGTTCAGGCGCGATAGTGTGTTTTACTGGCGAAGGAGGAGGTCTTTCGAGGGAGTCGAAACCGAGGTGCTTTACCAAAGCCAAATTCACCTCAGTTCCAGTCTTGGGTCTAAGTATATGTCAGCTAGCGGTATATTTAGGAAGGCGTAATGCTGGCCGATTCCGTCCCTGGCCACCATTGCTTTTCAAAGACATTCGACAGATTCTCGCCCCCCTTTATAGAGCCCTGGAGTCCATATGGAGTCCAAACTCGAAAAACTCCAACGTGGTACCCATTGGTAGTGATCGTTTTTCGATGACTATTTTCGATGACTATCAAAATAATTCATTTCTCTTCAAGGAGGTGGTTCTCATGGTAGCATTGGATGGGTTTTTTGAGAATGTTGTCTCGCGAATCGCGAGGCGACATTACCTCCGTTTTGGGGGACAGCTACCATTGCCGTTGACCCGACCGATCTTTTGTACCAATCGTTGTGAGAGAGTTTACATCACAACTTGTGGTTGTGAAACTGGTTTCCAGACAGGGCTATAGGCCCCCGGCGCCGGGGGCCTATAGCCGAGTGAGGCGTGCGGTCGCACCGTGTTGTACTGCTGCCGCCACTGCCCGATCACAATCTGCGCCTCCCTCAGCGAGTAGAAAATTTCTCCGTTCAGACATTCATCTCGTAGCTTTCCATTAAAACTTTCACAGTACCCGTTCTCCCAAGGACTGCCCGGCTCGATGTATAGCGGTGCGGTCCCCAGCGTCTTCAGCCATTCGCGCAGTTGCTTCGCTACAAATTCAGGACCGTTATCCGAACGAATATGCTCCGGTATCCCGCGCCATAACATCACGTCCGACAACGTCTCGATCACGTCCTGGCTGTTCAACCTCCGCGCCACACTCAGCGCCAAGCATTCTCGCGTGTACTCATCGATCAACGTGAGGATCCTTAACAGTCGCCCATTGTGCGTCCGGGCACCGACGAAGTCGTAGCTCCAAATCTGATTGGCCCGTTCCGGTCGCAGTCGAATGCACGATCCATCGTTTAGCCACAGCCGCCGTCGGGGCTTCTGTCTCTGCGGTACTTTCAGCCCTTCTCGCCGCCAGATCCGCTGCACCCGG
>MEKX01000108.1:0-1430 GCA_001767075.1 Acidobacteria bacterium RIFCSPLOWO2_12_FULL_54_10
TGTCCGTCATCTGCTGAAGGCCCGACTCTTCCACGATTTCGCGGGCAGACTTGCCGGAAGCGAACATTTCCTGGAATACTTCCTTGGCCATTTTTCCGGAGACTGTGCCGTTGCCGATCAGCACCAATAATCCGGCGAGGGATTCCGCAGAGACAGGCGTGTCTGCTAGCGATTTGCTTGCCGTATTCAGTGCACCCAACAGTTCCACCATGACCCAGTTGGCGGCAAGCTTTGCATCCGGAGCAAGGGCCGCGACCTGCTCAAAGTAAGCCGCTAAATCTTGCGTGGACGTGAGCACCTCGGCGTCGTAGGGTTTCAGTCCATACTGCTCCATCAGGCGGCGGCGCTTGGCTTCGGGAAGTTCAGGGATGGTTACGCGAATCTCGTTTTCCCAGGAATCGGAAATCATCAACGGCAGCAAGTCCGGCTCGGGGAAGTAGCGATAGTCGTGAGCGAACTCTTTGCTGCGCATGCCCTCGGTGCGTTGGAGCTGCTGGTTCCAAAGCCGGGTTTCCTGCGAAACACGGCCGCCGGTTTCCAGGACCTGCGCTTGCCGGGCGATTTCATAATCGAGCGCGCGTTGCAGGAAGCGGAAAGAGTTCAGGTTTTTGACTTCGGTTTTGGTGCCGAATTTTTCCTGGCCTCGAAGCCGCACGCTGACGTTCGCATCGCAGCGCAGACTGCCTTCCTCCATGTTGCAATCGGATACACCGAGATAGAGCAGAATCTGCTTGAGGCGCGTGACATATTCATAGGCTTCCGATGAGCTGCGCAGGTCCGGCTCACTGACGATCTCGGCCAGCGGCACGCCGCTGCGGTTCAGGTCCACATAGGTCTTTAGGTTGGAATCCGGGAAGCCGTCATGAATGCTCTTGCCGGCGTCTTCTTCCATATGAAGGCGCGTGATGCCGACGCGCTTCTCCTGATGTTTCTCGCCATGCAGGATCAGCCAGCCGTGCTCTGCCAGCGGCTGGTCGAATTGCGAAATCTGATAGCCCTTGGGCAGATCGGGATAGAAATAATTTTTGCGGGCGAAGCGGGAAAGCCGGTTTACGCGGCAATGCAATGCCAGTGACGCTTTCACGGCCATCGCCACCGCTTCGCGGTTCAACACAGGCAAAGCGCCGGGAAGTCCCAGGCAGACCGGGCAAGTGTTGGTGTTGGGAGGAGAGCCGAAGCGCGTGGAGCAATTGCAGAAAATCTTAGTGCGAGTCAGCAGTTGGACGTGAACTTCCAGCCCGATGACCGGCGCGTACTTTTCCTTGAGAACATCCGAAAATTCCAGTGCGGCCTTAGTTCCGCCCATGCCGAAAAAACCTTCCTGTAAGAAATAATGGATTGCAGCCTAGTATGGCGGCTTCAAAGGCGTGAATTCATACTCGACCGGGTTCAAACCACGGCCGCGAAGCTGACCGATGCACTCGTCCAGA
>MEKX01000108.1:1550-7171 GCA_001767075.1 Acidobacteria bacterium RIFCSPLOWO2_12_FULL_54_10
CGCTCCGTCAAATTCAATTCATCGACTGCTTTCCCGACAAGATTCTGCACAAATGCCTCCGTGAGAAAAATACAACAGATGCAATTAAACTTTTAGTCCGCGAGCCAGATGCTTGCTGGATTGTCCCAGTTAAGAATTATCCTAGTCCGGGGAACGGAGCGCAAGAGGTATTCGATAAACCGTGGCGGAAAGCTTGAAGTCTTCTCGCCTTGCGCATATACACTCTGAAATGGGAATTTTGCCACTTAACCCACCTGAGTTTCCGGTATCCGATTGATTCGTATTGCTCTAATTTGGTCAATCAGTTGCACTGCATATAGTGACTCCAGTAGGTCTCCCGACTCGTCTGATTCGTTGCGAGTCCGCAGCCCGAGCGAGATCGGGTATGGGTAGAGCACTCTGAACGAGTCCTTGCCCCAAAGGACTATGAGACCCTTCGGGTCCCTTCCGCAGCTAACAGACACCGAGAACCTACTGGAGCATATGTTGCCATCCAGCCTTGGGAATCGAACCGCATCGAGGGGAGCGAGTATGAGTTTATGCTGCCTTCGCTGAGCCGAACAAATCCGCCTCGAGAAAGGGAGGGGGTATGCTGGCTTACCGGAGAAAATGAGTTGCTATTCCCAGAGCTTGGCGTTGGTTGATCAACTTAACAAATCTGTTTGTGCATCAAGGAACGAACGATCCAATAACTCACAAGAAGGAGGAAAGCAATGGCAATCGAACGATGGAGACACGGCTTAGCACTGCACCGGCAGCCGTTCCGTGAGCTCAGCCGGATGGAGAAAGAAATGGAGGAAACCTTCGATCATTGGTTTCGCGGATGGCCCTTGCATCGCAGGGAGGCAGAGACTTCAGGATGGGCTCCGGCCGTGGACGTAGTGGATCGCAAAGACGAAGTAGTGCTTCGGGCTGACTTGCCCGGCTTGACGGAGAAGGACATTGATCTCACCTTTGAAGACGGAAACCTAATTATACGAGGCGAGCGCAAAGAAGAAAAAGAAACTAAGGAGGAGAACTTCTATTGCAGCGAGCGCTGGTTTGGCAGCTTCTCTCGGACTATGCCTCTACCGGCGAGCGTAGAGGCGGAAAAGATCAACGCCACCTTCAAGGAGGGCGTGCTGGAAGTCCATATTCCGAAGAGCAAAGAAGCCAAAGGTAAGAAAATCGAGATCAAAGCGGCCTGAGTCATTCCAGTCCTGGCCGTGACGCAAGGAAATAAACGGGCCACATGGAAAATCGACGGTAGTGAAATTATTGTAGTGGAACCGCGCGAACCGCTAGCGCGTTTCTCAAAAACACTGTGGCTCGCCCGTCACTCACACGCTGAACAATGCTAGATGTTTTTAGGAAAGGAGACTGCGAAATGAAAGTGCAAGACATTATGGTAAAGGAAGTGAAATTCTGCCGTCCGGAAACGAACTTGGCTGAGGCCACCCAGTTGATGTGGGCGAACGATTGCGGAGCACTTCCGGTGGTGGATGGCAATAATAAAGTGGTTGGAATGATCACTGATCGCGACATATGCATGGCTGTGGGGACCAGGAACCGGCTTCCGGCAGATGTCAGCGTGTTTGAGGTAAAGCCGCAGCCGCAGGAACTATTCACGTGCGCCCCAAAGGATGACATCCACGAAGCTCTGAAGACAATGCGAACGAACGGGATCCGGCGCCTGCCGGTGGTTAACAGCGGAACTTTGCGCGGCATGCTCTGCCTGAATGAAATCGCCCTCAATGCCGGCCAGCGAAGCGATATTTCTTATGAGGATGTTGTGGCCACTCTGAAGGCGATTTGCGAGCATCGCGTAGCCCGGTTGACGGTCGTCGCCGCCTGATCGACCAAGCTGTTGCCCGTGGGCGTCTGACCAAGATAACTTCTAGAACCGGACGCGGGTAGGGAATTCGTCCTGAGGCTGTGCTTTGCCAAGAGAAGGAATGACAGAAGAAGCAGGAAATGTAGCCGGGAAACGATGGTTTAGAAATCGCACAGAAGCGGGTATGTTGCTGGCAAATCGCCTGGCGGCTTACGCGGACCGTCCCGACGTTTTGATTCTGGCGCTTCCCCGAGGCGGTGTGCCCGTAGCGTTTGAAATTGCCAAGGCGCTTCGTGCACCGCTGGACGTCGTCATCGTTCGCAAGCTGGGTACTCCAGGCCAGGAAGAACTGGCCATGGGGGCTATTGCTACCGGCGGTATGCGGGTGCTCAACGATCCGGTGGTTAGGTCGCTGGGAATCTCGACAAGACAAATTGAATCGGTTGCGGCGAAGGAACAACTGGAACTGGAGCGGCGGGAGCGCTTATATAGAAGCGACCGGGCGGCCTTGGACATCCGTGACCGTACGGTCATTCTCGTCGACGATGGTATCGCTACCGGAACATCCATGCAGGTGGCGCTAGCAGCAGTAAGAAGACAAGGCCCCTCCCGATTAATCCTGGCCGTTCCCGTCGCCCCGCTGTCTACCTGCGAGGAAATGAAGGGAATGGTGGATGAATTTGTTTGCCTTCTCTCCCCAGAGGACTTTATGGCAATCAGCCTCTGGTACCAGGATTTCTCGCAAACATCCGACCAAGAGGTTTGCGAACTGCTAGCATTCGCCAATCAAATGCGCTCATCTGAGGCTCCAATAAAAAATTAAATAGGGAGGCGACACACCATGCCCGGACCGTGCAAAGAATTTTTAATATCGGTCAAAGCCGGCAGTGTCGCGCTCGAGGGAATGCTGGCAGTGCCGCAGGATGCAGAGGGAGTGGTTTTATTTGCACATGGCAGTGGAAGCAGCCGGTTCAGCCCTCGGAACAACTTCGTCGCGAACGTATTGCGTGAGCACAAGCTGGCGACCTTGCTGATTGATTTGCTAACACCGACAGAGGACCTGGACTACGAGAAACGCTTTGATATCGAACTGCTTACACAACGACTGGCCGCCGTGGCTAAGTGGATTCGTGGGGAATCCAGCGTCGGCAACTTGCCGCTGGGCCTGTTCGGAGCCAGCACCGGCACCGCTTCTGCACTCCAATTGGCCGCACAGCCTCAAAAGGATATTTTCGCCGTAGTGTCTCGCGGCGGCAGACCAGACCTGGCAATGGAATCACTCCCAAGCGTGACTGCCCCCACGCTCTTGATCGTAGGCGGAGATGATTATCCAGTGGTGGTGTTAAATCGCCGCGCCTACGGTGAGCTGCGTGCGGAAAAGGAGTTGTCCATTATCCCAGGCGCTACACACTTGTTTGAAGAACCCGGAACCCTGGAAGAGGTGGCTAACCAGGCCGCTGCGTGGTTCACGCGACACCTTCCGGCGGCTAAGGTCTTTTCCGCCCTGAGCCAGGCGGTATAATGAGGAGCGGATATGTTTCATGCTGTTTTTTCGCGGTGAGCATGCCGGTTGCGCACAGGCTTCACCGTGCTAGCTTGCGGTCCCATCTCTCCTTCTTTCTCTGCGAACTTCACTACATTGCCAATCTCGAGATCGTCGAACGCACCTTCTAATACGCTGTTCTTATGAAAATAGACCTCTCTTCCGCCGGGCGTTTCCAGGAAACCATATCCCGCTGCTGGAAAAAGCTTGCTAACCTTGGCTTGCGGGGCGGGTTCATGCGTTTTCACATCGCCCCGCTGGCGACGAGCGTAATCCTGCAATCTCCGACCCATGGCCTTGAAAGCATCGTCAATCGCCTGCCGCAGTTCTTTATGCGGAGCCTTTACCTCCAGATGTTTGACGAACTTGTCCTGGTGAATCTGCTGGATCGAACTGTGCAGGCTTGGCTGCCGCTTGACCACCAGTTCTCCCCCCGGCAGGGTCAAGTCGATCCGGACATGATAGAGGCTGCCCCACCTATGATGGCGGCTGGGAATTTCCACTACCACCCGGCAGCTCATGATACGGTCATAGAACTCGTTCAGCTTGGCGGCCTCCGATCGAATCCATTCCTCCGCTATTGGGTAAGGCTCCATATTGCGAAATGTAATTTGCATTGGAAGTATCATGAGCGACTCCTTTCATGCCCCGAATCTTGCCCCGTGTCTGGCTTCCCCCAGGCATGTTCACGTTACAAGCTCGATTCACAAAGCAGTTTGACATTCGACCCGTTTCCATCCTTAACTATCTATCGATTCCATATTTTGATGTGCATTTACCATTCCAAATCCTCGGAAATCCTTTATGGGTGTAAGTTAGTCAACCGCTACGAACAACCATTAGCCACATCACAGATTTACGCTAACCTTCTCGCAGCGTAGGGTCACTTCACTCGCCGGATGCTGATTTTCACACTGCAACATACAACCAGATTGTTGTCATAGAGGAAGTCAAGCATTGCGTGACTGCAGCAAGTCGCTTAAACTGAAGCCACGCGCCTGTAGCTCAGTTGGATAGAGCGTTGGTCTCCGGAACCAAAGGTCGGAGGTTCGAATCCTCTCAGGCGCACCATCTTTGAATAGTGCGCAATTAAAGCAGGATGCCTTCAGGCAAATCGTAAATTTTTTTATGGCAGGAAAAGATCCCGGGGGGACGGGTTGGGATCTTTAAGTAATCGACGTTGCGTGCATCATTTCGTTATCACGGCTGATGCCATCTTCATCCGATGCGAAGATGGTTGGTTACGGAAAAAACTCCGGAGACACCCTTCGCCATTAGGGTTGCGACATTTTTATCCATTTCTCTCGAAACAAAGCCTTCCAGCGTTACATTTCCGTTCTGTACGATAATTCGGATGGAACGGTTTGCGCCGATGCCGTATTTGAAGAGGGGTGCACTGCCGTACAATGCGCGGTAAGTTGCCCAGCGGATGCGGTCGTCATTGAACGACAGAGGAAGCACTTCGATTTCATTGACGACATCGGTCACGCCAGCGACTAGCATCGCTACGCGCTCCGCAGCGGATTTCTGGGTTGGCTGGGTTACTTGTCCTTTGAGAACAACCTTGGAGCCATCGAGGGAAAAATCGAAATGGTCAAAAACGGTGAAATACGGAAGCGTTGCCAGTTTGTGGCGAACGATCTTCTCAAGTTCTGGAACGGGTTGCGAAGGGATTGTTTGAGAAGCATTGCCCAATGGGCCAAGCAGCAGGATCGCGATCAATGTCAGCCAAGCATTTCTCTTATGGTTCAGCATATTTGCTCCTTCCAAAGTTAGTCACGTCCGGGAGCTTTCTTCTCTAAGCTCTCAGAGTAAGAAACCCGTATTAACTTGGAAAGTTGCTGAATTTATTTAATGCTAGAGAGAAACCGGGGAATCCGATTTGTCGATCCTGCGCACGTTTACAGAATTATTTATTGGGCTGCACGGGTCCTTCGGCTGGACGGTCGGCTTTCTCGGCCACTTTCTGGTTTTCCTTCTTCCAATCATTGATTCCGCAGAATGGGCCGGCTTTATAGCCAGCTTTTAGGAATTTGTCAGCAGCTCGCGAGGCTCTGCCGCCAGCGGCGCAGTAGAAAACAATCTCGACATCTTTCGGAATATCTTTCATGCGCTGGTCGAGTTCCGCTACGGGAATGTGAATGGCGCCGGGGATCGCACCTTCTTTTTCCAGCTCCCAGTCTTCGCGTACATCGATGAGTAAAAACTTTTCACCGCTATCGAGTTTCTTTTTGAGATCAGAAACGGCGATTCTCTGCGGCTGTT
>MEKX01000108.1:7190-7556 GCA_001767075.1 Acidobacteria bacterium RIFCSPLOWO2_12_FULL_54_10
TATCGAGTTTCTTTTTGAGATCAGAAACGGCGATTCTCTGCGGCTGTTTTGCGTTTTGGGACGGTTCCTGCGCCAGCAGGGCGTTAGATAAAAAAAGGACGAAAAGTATAGGGGAAATCAGGGGGATTCGTTTCATGGTTCCTCCTCGCATTTCAGAGATGGAAAAATGTTCCAGAAGAATTTTAATCGACGCGCCACAAAAGGACAATCATTATCTAACTGCAAATTGAGCAAAATCGGCGTTTTCGACAGCCCAGACAGCCGAATTCGAGCGGGATAATGTCATTCTGTTTTGCATAATATGACAAAGATGCGGATAAATACCTTTAAAATTCTTATATGAGCCAATCATATTTGTTATTTGCC
>MEKX01000109.1 GCA_001767075.1 Acidobacteria bacterium RIFCSPLOWO2_12_FULL_54_10
GCTCCACGATTTGCCCATCTTCCACTACCAGAATCTGGTCCGCCCTCCGAATGGTCGACAACCGGTGCGCGATGACGAAAGTAGTCCGCCCGCGCATTAAATAGGCCAGCCCTTCCTGGATCAGTTGCTCGGACTCCGAATCCAGGCTCGATGTCGCCTCGTCCAAGATTAAAATCCGCGGGTCGGCCAGTATTGCGCGGGCGATAGAGACCCTCTGCCGCTGCCCTCCGCTCAGTTTGACTCCGCGCTCGCCAATGACCGTGTCGTACTTTTTATCAAATCGCTCCGCAAATTCATCCACGCGCGCAATGCGGCACGCCGCCAGTATTTGCTCATCCGTAGCCGATGGCAGTGCAAAGGCCACATTTTCGCGAATTGTGCCATCAAACAAAAACGAATCCTGCAATACGACCCCCAAACGCGTGCGGTAGGAATCCAGACTAACGGTTGCCAAATCCACTCCATCGATCAACACCCGGCCTTCGCCAGGCACATGGAAGGCGGAAATTAGCCCAATGATCGTAGACTTGCCCGACCCTGATGAGCCTACCAGCGCCGTTACAGAACCGGGCCGAGCCTGAAATGAAATTCCTTTCAGAACGTTTCGTTTTGCTTCGTATGCAAATGAAACGTTTTCAAACTCGATGTCTCCCTCGATCTTTTGGAGTGACACGGTCCTTCGCGGGTCTTCATCCTCGGGCCGCTCGCGCAGCACTTCGCGCGTGCGCTCCAGCCCGGCAATGGCCTCCGTCAACTGCGTTCCGATGCCTACCACTTGAAACAGCGGTGCGACCAGAAATCCCAGAAACATGGTGTAGGTGAAGAATCCGCCCAGCGTCAGCTCGCCGCTCAACACCTGCCGCGCACCCAGCAGCATCACCAGCGCGCCCACGATCCCCATCAACGCCGTCGAGGACAGGCTCATCACCGACATCGCGGTCAAAGTCTTCAACACATTGTCGAGCAGGCGTTGGACACCTTGCGAGAACACGCCGTGCTCGCGTGCCTCCGCGTGATACCCCTTCACGACCCGTATTCCGCCCAGCGACTCCGTCAGCCGTCCGGTCACTTCTGCATTGATCTTCGCCCGTTCGCGAAAAATCGGGCGGATGGTCTGGAACGCTTTCTTAAGAGCCACCCCGAAGACCAGCAATGCTCCAAACGCCACGATTGTCATCAATGGGCTGATTCCGATGAGCACCACCAGTGCAATGGCCGCGGTCAGCAGGCCTCCGCAAAATTCCACCAGGCCCGTGCCGATCAGGTTTCGCACGCCTTCCACGTCGCTCATGATGCGCGAAACCAGCGCCCCTGTTTTGTTGGAATCATAGTAGGTCACCGGGAGCCGCCCGACATGGTGCTGCACTTTTCTCCGCAGCTCTGCAATCAGCCTTTGCGCGGCTTTTGACAAGGTCTGCGTTAGCGCAAACGACGTAATCCCCTGGATGATCGTTGCGGCTAAAACCGCTCCCACCAGCGGCATGAGTAGCTCTGTCTGCTTCTTGCCGATGACATCGTCGATCAGGAATTTCGTCGAAGCGGGCAGCACCAGACCGGAAACCCGGTTGATGGCCATCAGCACAAACCCCACGGCCAGCAGAGTGCGGCGCGGTTTCAGCAGCGCCCAAATCTCTGGCAACGCCGCTATCGCCTCCCGAGGCGTTTTTTTCAGCTTCGCTTCTCCCCCGCGCATTCCTTCTGAGTGCATTACTCTATTAGAACATTTTTTGGCCATCTGCTTGCAAAGCATCTTGTCTGAGCGCCGCGATGCGTTGTCCCTATTGGGGTTTATGCCTGTGGCCAACGCAATTGCGGCAACTTTTTCCCAGGGAGGGTAACAAATGCCTGATGCGGCAAGATCAGATAGCACGACTGCTTCGATGGAAGTGACTTACCATGCTGAATCAACGGACGCCTCGCCCAATGACGGCCTTCTTCCCGGCCAGCAGGACCACGAACTGGCTTGCCGACTCTATGAGCAAGGCCGCTATCAGGAAGCGCTATTTCTCCTCAACAGAGCGATCTTGCAAAGGGAGACCAGCGAGCGCTGGAATGATTGGGCTACCATTCAGACCGCATTTTCGAACACCCCGCTCGCGGAAAAGGCGTACCACCGTGCTTTGTGGCTCGATCCACATAACTCGCAGGCTGCCCTGAATCTCGGCCTGATGCTCGCCGCCATGCAACGAGTCGTCGAAGCGCTGCCTTTCCTGGAAACGGGTAGCGCCAGAGCGAGCGAACCGCAGCGCGCCATTGCTAAAGCGGTTCGTGACATTTGCCGCGCTTCAATACCCCCAACTCCACAACCGTCCGTCACACCTCCTCATCTAGGCGGCCACTGTAACGTGACTCACCTCGACGCTGGGGTTCTTGAATTTCTCATCGAGAAATTCAGCATTCAGTCCATGATTGACGTCGGTTGCGGTCCCGGCGGAATGGTTCACCTTGCCAAGCGAAAGGGATTGCGCGCCCTCGGCGTCGACGGCGACCCCCAAGTGCGCAAACTCAGCGGATTAAACTCTTCCGAACTGTTGTTGCATGACTTCACGAAAGGTCCCTTGACCATAGAAGACGTGTTTGACCTCGCTTGGTCGGTCGAATTTCTGGAACACGTCGAGGATCGTTTCCAAGAGAACTATATGTCCCTGTTTCAAAGGGCAAAATATGTCTTCTGCACCGCCGCGCCTCCCGGCAAGCCCGGCATCCATCATGTAAACTGCCGCACCTCCGAATACTGGATCGACGTTTTTCGCCGCTACGGCCTGCATTATGATCCGGAAACCACCGAGTCACTACGCCAGGTCTCCACCATGCAGCGCGAGTTCGCCCGGGAAACCGGCCTGTTTTTCATCCGGGGATAGCTAATCCCCGGCGAAATCTCCGCTGGCTTGCTTCCACCAGTGAACATATCTTTGGACTTAATTCGGTACTATGAGTAATATTCCCCCGAAGTTGTGCTATACTGATTTTGCGCTTATTACAGCGGGTCTTTGGTGAGGTTGCTCCGGTTAAGTTCGTGATCTGAGAAATTCCGCCTTCGGTTTATTCCGCAAGTCTTCAGCGTAATTTAAAAATTGGCAGTGGGTGCCTTGTGCGCCGCGAATGTCGGTGTGCGCCGCAGCCCAATCTGCCGTAGAAAAGAAAAAACCAATGCAGAATTTTTCAGAACTTCCACTTTCCATTTACATGCAGGACCGGATCAAACACTCCGGCTTCTCCGTGCCAACCCCTGTTCAGGCTGCGGCAATCCCGCAAGCGCTCCAGGGCCGCGACATCCTCGCCACCGCTCAAACCGGAACCGGCAAAACGCTGGCGTTCCTCATTCCAGCCATGGAACAACTCCTTAAGCTAAAGGAGCAAGGAATACTCGCGCTCGTTCTCGTCCCCACTCGTGAGCTGGCCATGCAGGTCATGGATCAGTACAACTCATTGCGGGGCAGTCGGCTTTCGCAAGGCGCGCTGGTTGTCGGCGGCCTGTCGGAAGTGCAACAACTTAAAACCATCCGCAATGGAGCGCGCATCGTGGTCGCCACCCCGGGCCGCCTGGAGGATTTTATAAAGCGTAAGCTGGTCAGCCTTCGCGGCGTGCGCATGCTGGTGCTGGATGAATCCGACCGCATGCTGGACATGGGATTTCTCCCCGCGATCCAGCGCATCGTGTCCTTGCTTTCAAAGGACCGCCAAACGCTTTGTTTTTCCGCCACTCTGGAAGCTTCCGTGGTGCATCTGGTCGACGACTACATGAAAAACCCCGTCCGCCTCGCGTTTGGCTCCACTTTGAACCCTGCTGATAACATTCGCCTCCAGGCTTTTGAAGTCGCTCACGATGGCAAACAGGATGTGCTGCAACGCCTGCTCGCTAAAGAAACCGGCCGTTGTCTGGTTTTTGCGCGCACCAAGCGAGGAACCGAACGATTGGCGAAGAACTTGGTCGGACGCGGTTTTACCGCTGCCATGATTCACGGGGACCGTTCGCAATCCCAGCGCACAGCGGCTTTGACCGGCTTTCAGCAAGGGCGCTTCCAGGTGCTGGTTGCGACTGACCTGGCTTCACGCGGCATTCATGTGCAGGCCATCGCGCACGTCATCAATTACGATTTGCCCGAGGTTGCTGAAAGTTTCATCCACCGCGTGGGCCGCACCGGACGCGCCGGCAAACCCGGCCTGGCTTCCACATTCTTCTCCCGCGACCAGCGTTCCGAAATGAATCACCTGGAACGCACGCTGGGCATTCGCATGGAGAGGATGGCCAGCGTCGTCTAATCCTCATTGCGACGGAAGTTCCGTCGCCTCGCGGGTTCATTCGTCCATTTAGCTTGCTAGTAACCGAAGGTAAAAATCGATGACTGTAATCAATGATTGGACGCACGCGGATCTGGTGGACGAGTTGTCGCACATTCAGGAGCTTGCTTCTCTGATATTGCCGAGGTGTGAAAAATTCCCATCCCTCGGCAATATCGATTACTTCGCAGCCATTGAGCCCCTCAAGGGTTCAGTCAGCGGAGATCATTTGATCATCCTGAATTTCGCCGAGTACAATCTCCCGGAAAAAATCGCGGAAGCCGAAGCCGCTGGCAATCCTGATCTGGCTGCCAAGCTGTCAACCATTACCGACCGCTTCGGCATTCTCATTGCTGATGCAGCAGGTCACAGCATTAGCGACAGCATGACCACCACCTATCTTCATGCGGCTTTCAAAACGGGTGTCTCCTATGAACTCGCCCGCCACGGCGAGGTCACTGCAGGGCTTTTTGAGCTGCTCAACAACATGTTCTACAACCGCATGACCCCGGCGTTTCTTGCGAGCAAACCGTTCGTTACCCTGATTTACGGCGAGGTGTTCGATTCCGGCAAGTTCCGGTTCCTGTCCGCCGGACATCCGCCTCCCATCATTTTCTCCAAAAAATACGGCAAGATCGTAACCTTGGGCGACACCAACACCATATCCTCAACGCCTCTGGGCATTCTCCCATCCAAATTTCACGTGGATATTGGGAATTTCGCCCCCTCCGCGCTCGCCAAAGACAGTTATGCGATCAACGAAATCAACCTCCTGGGCAGCGGCGACATCATGCTCCTGTACACGGATGGCCTGCTGGATCATAGCAAAGGCGATCTGATGTTCTGTGATGAGCGGCTGGAGCAGGTTCTTAGAGAATCGCAGCGGGGAACCGCCGAAGAGATTTACCTGGCAATCAAGCACGCCATGCACTCCTTCGCACCCGCAAGCGATGACATCACGTTCTGCGTGATCAAGAAAAGCTAGTTCCCTTCCCGCCCGCTGCCCCCTCCCCAAGCTATCTCACTGCATCCGGTTTGCTATACTGAATAGGACTAGCGGGTGTCGTCGTATGGGCTTTCGTTCCAACATTCTTGTCCTCCTCGTTGTTTTCAATTTCCTTCCCTTGCTCGCGCTGTATCGAGCTGTGAACGTATGGGTTCGCACCCCTTCGCGGCGCAAAATCATGCTCGCCCTCCTCGGCGCGGCTATTTTGCTGATCAACATCCCCGTGAGCCTGTTCTGGCTGCGTTCGCTGAATATCCAACTGAATAATCTTCCGGCATCCACGCTCCGCTTGATCTTCTTTCCGGCGGTCGCCTGGCAAACCACAGCGGTGGTTTGCACCTTGCTGCTGGCTCCGGCTTATCTCTTATGGGCTTCCTACCGTGCCGCCCGCAAAATCGCCATTTCCGTGAAACCATCGCCAGCGCCTGTTGATCTCCCGGCTGTTCCCGCCGCTCCCGCCGTTTCCCGCCGCAGCTTTGTTACCAGCGGCGCCGGGTTGCTCGTTCCTGCAATCTTTGGCACGACTGCCGTTCAAATCTATCAAGACCTGGATGCTGTGGACATTCCGCCCGAGCGGGCAATCCCCATACCTTATCTGCCCCGCTCACTCGATGGCATGACCATCGTGCAACTCTCTGACCTGCACGCCGGGCCTTACATCGGCCAAAAAGAAATGGACCACTGGGTCAGTCTTGCTAATCAGTTGCATCCCGACCTCGTCGTCCTTACCGGCGACATCATCGACCGCAGCCTGGATAGCCTCCCTGAGGCGCTTGCTGCCCTCCAGGGTCTCCGCGCCCCTCTGGGCATCATCGCAACCCTGGGTAACCACGACCTTTCCTCTGACCGCT
>MEKX01000110.1 GCA_001767075.1 Acidobacteria bacterium RIFCSPLOWO2_12_FULL_54_10
ATCATCTATTTTGTAGCCATTCGGAAATATTCGCAATGCCGCCGCCACATTCCTCTTGATTCTCTTTTTCTTCTGTTATCCTTTCATCCATAGTGTCAACTTTCATTGGCGGGAGGTAACTCGTGAAAAGTTTTCTATCATTTCTGGGTATTCTAGCCATTTTCATGGCCGCATCGTTATATGCTCAAAAGCCCGCACCGCTCTCCATTGAGCGTCAGGGCTGGCTATTTGCCGGCGGGCAATACTCCACCGTCAATGGCCGTCAAATCCTGAGCGGCCACCTTTACGCCGAGTTCCAAATTCCCAGCCGCAAGACGCACCCTTACCCCATCGTCATGGTTACGGGCGGAGGCCAAACGGGAACCAATTACACCGGCACTCCCGATGGCCGGGAGGGTTGGGCGCAATATTTCTTGCGCCAAGGCTATGCTGTTTACGTAACAGATCAGGTTGGCCGTGGCCGCGCTGCCACCGCCGATCTCTATGGTCCCGAAGGCGGCGGCAACATGGAAACCATCCAGCAGCGCTTCACCACGGTTGAAGACTACAAGCAATGGCCGACAGCTCATTTGCACACGCAATTCCCTGGCAAAGCCGCTCCGGGCAATCCTGCCTTCGATCAGTTTGCGTCTTCCCAGGTGCCGTCCATTCAGGATTTCGCAATCCAGCAGAAGTTGAACACCGCTGCCCTCATCGCCCTGCTCGATAAAATCGGCCCTGCCATCATAGTGACCCATTCGCAATCCGGCACTTTCGGCTGGCCGGTCGCTGACGCCCGCCCCAATCTGGTCAAGGCCGTCATTGCGCTCGAACCCAACGGCCCGCCGTTTTACAACATCACCAACACCGGCGCTCCCGACTGGTTCCGCGACGGCGACATGCAGCGGCCCTGGGGACTTACCGCCGAGAAGCTCACTTACTCGCCTCCGACGACCGCCGCTTCAGAACTCGCCATTGAGCAGCAAACGAAGGCAGACGGCCCTGACTTGGCACGCTGCTGGCTGCAAAAATCTCCCGCGCGCCAGCTTCCCAAGCTCCAGAATATTCCCATCCTGATTCTTACCGCAGAGGCTTCCTATCACGCCCCCTATGACCATTGCACCTACAAGTACCTGGAGCAGTCTGGAGTAAAATCCACTTGGATTAAACTCGCTGACTTGGGCATTCGCGGTAACGGTCACATGCTGATGCTTGAGAAAAACAATATGGAAATCGCAGACGTCATCGCCAAGTGGCTCGCCAAAGCCTTCTAAGATTGCCTGTATCATACCGACCTCTCATCTTGCGTCCGACCCGCCGCGGCAGCTTGGACCGCAGCACGATGAGCCTGGTTTTTTCGCCCGCACGAATCCGCTCATGAATTTGCCGTCCACCAACGGCGCAATTTGATCTACATCGATTCCTTGGTCGGCCAATAGTTGCCGGGCGTCTTCCATCCGGTAAACGCGCGTCGGTTCGATATTGATTCCTTCAAACCCGGCGATTGCCAGCTTCCTGCGATATTCGGTTTCTTCCAGTGCTCCCGCCACGCATCCTGCCCAAAGCTCCATGCTTCGCTTTACGTCCAGCGGCATTTCCCCTCGCACGATGATGTCCGAGACCGCAAATCGTCCGCCCTGTTTCAGCACGCGGAAGGCTTCTCGCAGTACGCGTTCCTTGTCTGCGGAAAGATTAATCACGCAGTTGGAAATGATGACATCCACCGAGCCATCTGGCAGCGGAATGTTCTCGATTTCGCCCTTTAGAAATTCGGCATTCTTTATGCCGGCCTTTCGCTGATTCTCGCGAGCCAGCGCCAGCATTTCATCGGTCATATCCAAACCGATTGCTTTACCTTTTGGTCCCACCCTCCTCGCCGACAAGAGCACGTCGATCCCCCCGCCTGACCCCAGGTCCAGCACCGTTTCGCCGGGGTTCAGCGTTTCCAGCGCGGTCGGATTCCCGCATCCCAAGGAAGCCAGCAATGCTTCCTGCGGAATCTGCTCTGTTTGAATTTCATCGTAAAGGTTCGAGGTGATCGGATCGCAGCATCCCGTCTGCGCGGTGCCCGCGCCGCAGCAGGAGCTTTTCCCCGCGCCCTCGCTCACTTGCATTGCTGCCTGCCCGTATTTTTCCCGCACGACTTCCCGGATATTCTCTGCGTTCATTTTCTTTTCCTTTCTGAGACTTTGCTTGCAGTGTCTCTGCTCGAAACCAGTTCACTGGACCCACTTGCATTGCTGCGCGAGCAACACTCCGCGTAGAGATAATTCGTCAGCTCCTGCAATAGCTCCGTATTGGCCATGTACCACAGATAGGTTCCTTCACGACGCACCCTCAGTAACCCTTCATGCTTGAGCTTTTCCAGGTGATGCGAAAGCGTCGATGGCGGAATCCCCAGTTCCTCCTGGATTTCCCCCACCACCAGCCCTTTCGGGTGGGCCGTCAGCAGATGCTGTACTATGCGCAACCGCGGCTCCGCACCCATCGCCGCAAATAAGTCCGCATAGCGCGTAATCTGTCCCGGGTTGGGTTTCGCCTTCATATTTCGATATTATTAGTATTATGGAATATGTCAAGCGCTATTTTAGGATTCCTCATCCCTTTCCTCCCGATCGGATTTCCTGCCACTTTTCTTGAGCAGCCATGCCGAAAGTGATCCCCGCTGCGAAAAGGAATGCGACCGCTGGTAAATTAAACAATCGCTCGTGGTACTCGAAGAAGCGGCTGTCGGCAGGAATCCTGACCAGCGCGTTGGTCACGTGCACGTCGATCATCGCGACCACAGCCAGCCCGCGAAATAGGTCCAGGAAAGCAAACCTCTCTGACAAAGCCTGTCGCTGAATTTCCATCGTTCGTCTAATATCTTTGCTGTGCACTCAATTTTCAACAGAATACACCAGGCCGCTGAATCGTATTTTTGAATTTTTGGCACATTGCATTTCCATTGATCAATTTCTGTGAGCTTTTCATCGTCACTTAATTGCCGGTCAAGTTCATTGACATAGTTTTTAGAAAAGCTATAATTGGGCGATTTTATCCGATTCCATGGAGGCAATTCATAATGAAAAAATATTTCCACAATTTCCACTGTACGTGTGTCTTGCTGTCTTTCGTGATCTTTGGAGCCTCCACCGTTTTCGCCCAAAACTATAGTTGGGATGCTCGCAGGCTCGCCATGGGCGGTATGACGACTACCGGTAGCGGAAATATTGCTTTTGAAATGGTCCCGGCTCAATACGGAGATTTAGGATACAGTTCCATCGTCTTGCCCTTCGGACTGATCCAAGTGCTCTCTAATCTGGACACCTTTGATCCAGACAAACCGGATTTTGATCTTTTGCTTGTTACTGATTACGTGGGGAACCCGTTTCATTACACACTAGATAGAAATCAACGCGAAGGCAATGTGGATTTTGTGAAGAACATTATTGACTCCGGATTCAGTCGCGACCTCAATGTTTATCGGGGATTTACGCCCCCTACCGACTTATTGGTGGAAGGATTGTTGGCTCCCAATTGGGGTTACACCTTCAAATTCCGGAAGAACCAGAATATTTCATACCAGGGCATTTACTTGGGCGTCGGTCCTTATATCTCGCTCAAAAACGATCTGCATTTTGACGAACGGCTTGCTTCGATATTAGGTAGCGAGAACACTGTTGCAATTCCCGCAAATACCACTTTTCGAATAACGAACACTGCCGAGCAACAAGCTGCCATGGCGATTACGGGAGGCTATCGTATGAAGTTCGGCATATCCTCCTCGTCCTCTTCGGATCGCGATGGTGTTTACGCAGCCTTCAATTTTCATTATTTGCGTGGGTTTCGATCCGATGTCGCTGGACTCAACCTGCGGGTAGACACCAACGCAGCCGGTCTCGTAACGACGCCTCCTCTCCCGCCATCCCAGCAACTGCCCCTGCAGGACACCTCTATCCTCCCCATTTTTATTGACCATCAACGCTCTTCTTCTGGCAACGGCATTGCCGCGGACTTAGGTATCGGCATCATCAAGGGCTCGTGGGAATTCGGCGTTGGTGTCAATGGAATCGCAAACCGCATCACATGGGACGATTTCCGACGTAAGCAGTTCGCGCTAACCAGTCTATTCGGTGGGGCCGAATTCACCGATTGTGGTCAGACCACCATCATTTCGATTCCCGGACGCGCACCCATCACAGGCCCGGCCCTGTTCAACTGCCTGCCTGCGCCAGCGGAGATCGAGAAGGAACTTCCGGTGCGCTACTCAGCTAATTTGGCCCGTCATGGGAATAACTGGTCATCCATGATGGATTACAGCTACGGTTTCCAAAAATCAAGCTTCCACACCGGCGGTGAATATCGCTTCGGGCCGTTAGCTTTGCGCGCTGGAACCCGCCTGACGCGAGAACTGTGGCACCCTACTGGTGGCATCGGCCTAAATTTCGGTGGACGTCTTGGCCTCGACGTAGCCTTTTTTCAGAACAGTGTCAATTTGGAAGCGCAGCGGGAGACCTCTATCGCATTCTCACTCCGTATCAATGCGAAAAGAGACCAGTAATCCCTGAATTGTTCCCTTGGCCCCGGTTATCAACATCACATAGAGGTTTGTGCGGCGTAGATTCTCGGTCTTGTCGCTTGTAACAGGCTTCGAGCGGTCCCTTCAGACTACGATCTCGGGGGGGTTTCTTCGAGAAGCATCTGAATCCCAGACCCCACTTCTTGCTTCCTATTATTTCTCAGTTTCTTTGTCACCCGTTAGCCCATGACGAAAAAACGGATAAAATGGGGAATATAGGTTCGTAACCGATCATTTGGCTGCGAACTCATTTTTTTCGTGGAAGGATTGGCATGAGAGACGTCGTCATTATTGGATCGGGATGCGCAGGACTGACCGCCGCGCTCTACGCGGCGCGGGCGAACTTGAAGCCATTGGTCATTGAAGGCATAGAAGCAGGTGGACAATTGACGCTGACCACGCTGGTCGAAAATTTCCCGGGCTTCCCCGAAGGCATCCAAGGCCCGGAGCTGATCCAGCGTATGAAGGAACAAGCAGCTAAATTCGGGGCCGAATATCGATCCGGCAATGTCACCGCCGCTCAGCTCTCGATGCGCCCCTTTTCCATTACGGTTGATGGCGAAACACTTCAGACCCGCACGCTCATCATCGCTTCTGGCGCCTCAGCTCGTTGGTTGGGTATTGAGTCGGAAAAAGCGCTCATTGGCAAAGGCGTATCTAGTTGCGCCACCTGCGACGGCTTTTTCTTCCGTGGCAAGAACGTGATTGTCGTTGGTGGCGGCGATACCGCCATGGAGGATTCGATCTTTCTCACCCGCTTCGCTTCGCGCGTCGATTTGGTGCATCGCCGCTCGGAATTCCGCGCATCGAAAATCATGCTCGACCGCGCCCGCAAGAATGAAAAGATTCACTTCATTACCAATACCCTGGTCGAGGAAATTTTGGACCCCGTAAAGGGTGAAGTCTCAGCAGCCAGGCTCCGTAACGTGGAGACCAACGCGGTAATCGAAAAACCGGTGAGCGCCGTTTTTGTGGCTATCGGTCATGTGCCCAATACGTCCATCTTCCAGGGACAGCTCGAAATGGACAAAGACGGCTACCTCATCACCAACCCGCCGCCGATCACCAAAATTCCCGGGGTGTATGCTTGCGGAGATGTTCAGGACCGCCATTACCGGCAGGCCGTTAGTGCAGCCGGTTCAGGCTGCATGGCCGCAATGGAAGCGGAGCGATTCTTGGAACGGGAATCCCACGCCGGCCATTAATTACATTTTGACTGGTTTCCCTTCTGGCCATGCTGCGAAACCTCCTGCTATTTCTTTCCCGGCAAAAGAAAGCCGAACACTGGCTGATGGCATTTCCCGGCGCTACAAAAGTTGCCTCGCAATTCGTCGCCGGTGATACCCTTGCAAAGGCTATCCGCGTTGTCCGTTCGCTGAACCAGCAAAACCTTCTCGCCACGCTCGACCACCTCGGAGAAAACGTAACTTCC
>MEKX01000111.1 GCA_001767075.1 Acidobacteria bacterium RIFCSPLOWO2_12_FULL_54_10
CCTCGCGGGTATAGGTATTCTGGACCTGTCCGACGATGCTAATGGTTTCTTGTGTGGCACGAGCATTCGGGTCGAACAGGGCGCTTTGAAAACAGATCCACTGCCCCCGAACACCACGTCCGAATTTAGAATCAGCACCAAATACGATCCGGCGATCAAGCGTTTCAACGTCTCCTTCGCCGAGATGTTTGGGGGAAAGCTGGTTACAAAAGACAGCCGGAAGTAACCGGCGGGAAAGAAGCCGGAAGGGCATTGGGGCTGCTATGAGGGGCAACCATTGTTCTTAGCGAGCAAATTCCACGCGCGGCACTTGGCGTGATTCCGGGGTCGTTTGGAAGTAGGCTTCCTCCCGCTCAAACCGGGCGATGGAAGCAACCAGGTTGTTGGGGAAAAGCTGAATGTAAGTGTTGTAATCCTGGACGGCTTGATTGTAGCGGCGGCGCTCGACGGCGATCCGGTTTTCCGTCCCAGCCAGCTCGTCTTGCAAGCGCAGGAAATTCTCGTTCGCCTTCAGGTTGGGATAGTTCTCCACGATCACCAGTAAGCGGGCCAGCGCCGATTCCAGTTGCTGGTTCGCGGCAATGCCTTCGGCGGGGGTCCTGGCTCCCAGCAGCGCGGCGCGGGCATTGGCCAAATCTTCAAATATTTTTTGCTCGTGGGCGGCATAGCCTTTTACGGTCTCGACCAGGTTGGGAATTAAATCAGCCCGCCGCTGGAGCACCACATCCACCTGTGACCAACTGGCTCGGATGGTCTCTTTCTGCCGCACCATCTCATTGCGCCGGCTGAAAAAACTGGCGGTGAGCGCCAGAGTCGAGACGAGCAAGACCCCGGCCACAACCCCGAAAATACTCCACCCTCTCGACATTTTTCTCCTCCCCTCGTTCGCCCGCTTCCGGTAATACCGGATAGCGGTTTTCAGTATAGTACAACGCTCTTTGCCTTCCACTCCTACCACCGCTAGAGGCGGTCTATGGCCTGTGTGAGCTTGGTAATCTGCTCCAGGTAGGAGGCAAACAGGGAACGGACGCGTTCTCCGGAGACTTTTTCCTTTCCCTCCCGAATTTGGAGGATCGTTTCAAACGGTTTAGAATCAAGGGTAAAGCGTGCTGCTGCTGCCGCGAAAATCTCCCGCTTGCGGGTTGGGGCGTCCGCTCCGGCCAGCATCAGAGCATGGCGGGCCAGCGTGGCAAACGACGCCAGCGACTTCGCCATGAGCTGCACCACTTCTTTTTCCTGGCCCTGGATGGTAAGGTACCGTTGCCGCAAGCGAAGCAAGCCGGAACGCAACTCGTGCTCCACCTGGCGGCGGTGGTTTGTCCTGTCCACCCCAATCTGGACAAATAAATCTTCGCCATAGAGTATTCGATGGCTTTGCTGAATATCCAGGAATTCGATCGGGAAGACGTCGTGCGCGTTCCGTGCTGCTTCGACGGAGATCAACAGTGGCGCCGGCTGTTTTTGCTTGATCCACCACTGGATGGCTTTCTCAACCTTGCGCAGCTCGGCCACGCCGACTTGCTTGAGAACGCAAATCACATTCAGGTCGGAGAACTTGGCCTGCTGGTCGCCGCTCGCCACCGACCCGTAGAGCACCACGCTGACCAGGTCGCCTCCATAAGCTTCCTGCAACCGTTTCACCAATTCGCTAAGTAACTTTTCCATGGCCTGCTTCCTGTGTCTGCTTTCATATCACAAAAGGGGAACGGGGTTGCATTCTTTTCACCAGGAACCCGAAGCGCCGCCGCCTCCGAAGCTGCCGCCGCCAAAGCCTCCGAAACCACTGCCTCCGCCCCCTCCAGAACCGCCACCGCCGAAGCCACTGAACCCGCCGCTTTCCAGCCTTTGTCTCATGCGCCGGGGCAGAAAATACGGAAAGAGAATTAACAGGATGACTAAGATAAAGAGTACGTTCCCAATCGGCGGAAACCCCGACCCGGTGCTCGTTGCGGGTGGAGGGCGGAGAACTGGCATGCCAATCGCTACCTTTGCGTCTGCGGCAATGATCCGGGCAATCGTGGACGCGCCCAGCGAGAGCGCGCCGTCATAATTGCCGTTGCGCAAATAGGGCGTCATGGAGCGCAGAATCTCACCGGCCTTGCCATCAGGAATGATTGGCTCCAGGCCATAGCCGACCTCGATGCGGCTGCGGCGGTCTTGAATGGCAAGAAACAGCATCACGCCCCGGTCGCTTCCCTTCCCTCCGATGCCCCAGCGAGTAGCCAGGTCAATCGTAAATTCTTCGAGTGGCCTGCCTTCGAGCGATCTCACCGTAACAATCGCCAACTGCGCCTTGGCCTTTTCGTCCAGCTCTTTGCACAAGGCCTCCAACTGCTGCCGCATGGCGGGGCTAAGCACCCCCGCAAAGTCGCTGACGTAGCCCTTGGGCTTTTCAGTGGGGAATTGGGCGCGGCCCTCAAGGCAGCCCAGCAGCAGGACAACACAGGCTGCGCGAAGGGCACGCTGAACGGTAACGACGCGAGGAGATAGGGGCACGGCATCCGCACCCGGTTGAGGTTATTATTACCGGTGCAGTGTACCACAACCGATCCCTTGGGCCTCGCCAGGAGCCCGAGTCGCCGCTACCGCCGAAACTGCCCCGCCGAAGCCACCGAATCTGCAGCATCCCGCCTTTGGTTTCAAATCGCAGCTAGCTGCGATCTGAAAGGCCTGGAAACAGCCCAAAACTCACTCTCGATTTGGATCAAAAAACCGGGGGCCGACCATTCCCACCGCGCTCTTCCAAATGGGCCATCGCGGGATTCAGATGACCGTCCGCTATGCCCACCTTGCGCTCACCGATCAACTGGCAGCCGTGGAACAACTCGTAGACGTTCACAAAGCGGTCAAATCTGAGGCCGCAACTGGCCCCCAACTGGCACCGGCATTTCCCAGGAGCAAACTGTCGAAACCTGCCTATGTCAATTAGCCCTTTCCCGTGTAAGATATTCTCAACAACGAAGGGCCCATAGCTCAGCGGTTAGAGCAGCGGACTCATAATCCGTTGGTCCCAGGTTCGAATCCTGGTGGGCCCACCAACTTTCTCTTTGAGAGTCAAAGGGTTGGCTGGTGTTGGCTGGAAGGTTACTGCACCAAGATTGTGCAAACTCTCCGAGAACTCTCCGAAATCTTTTGGCGATTCTCACTTCGCCTTCTTCAGGGCTGGCCTTTGATTCATCGGAACGACGAATGTGCCGCGCTGTTTTTTGGCCAAACCCTGCACGTAGGTGGTTGTCTTGATGACCGCTTCGCGGAGGTCGTCCTCCGAGACGATGTTGTATCTATCGAATACTGCCCTGGTCTTGTGGCCGCTGATTGACATCGCCACTCGCTCCGGCACCCCGGCGCGAATCATGTTGCGGACGGCGGTGCGCCGGAGGTCGTAAGGAATCTTGCCGGTGACGCCGGCGGCAAGGCATGCTTGCCTCCATCGTTTGTAAAACGTTCCGATCGTCTCACTGTTCCGATGGAAAATCAGGTCGCACCCAAACTGCCGCGTCTTCATCCGCCGTTCGATGATCCCGCGCAGGGGTCCTTCCACGGTGACAACCCGCCCGACGCCGATCTTTGCGTCCTTCGCGTGGAGCCGCAGTGTCCAGGTCTCCGAATCAAATGCCTGCCACGTCAGGCTCCGGATCTCGCCCGGTCGCATTCCCGTCCAAAAGAACCATTCCATAAAGTCGGCGACGTCCTGATCACCGAGTTGCGAGAGAACCGCGAAAAAGTCGCTGGTCGCAAAGAAACCTTGGCGAGCATTCTCCTCGCGCAACTTCGGAATTTCCGGCATAGAGCTTAGCCGCCGCCGTCTAACGGCCACACGGAAGGCCGCAGCCAAAAGACCCGTGCGCCTATTGATCGTCGCAGGAGCCAGGTCTTCTGCAAGCCGTTGTTCGATATAACGGCTCACCGTTTCCGTCGTGAGGTCTACCGCCCTGAGATGGCCGAAGGCGGCCCGGATAATCTCCAAATGCCCCTTCGTTTTTTTCAGGCTCTTAAGTCCTCTGAGCCGGAAGTCGGATTCCAGTGCGTCCAGTAGATCCCCAACCGTTAGACGGTCCTGCTGCGGTCCAACAAAAGCCCTCAGGCCAAGTGCATCGGCGCCGGTTTCGTTCAACCGCTGCTTCAGGACATTCTCGGCTACCTTACCGGCCTCCTCAGCAGTAAGCTTCCTGTGGTTTTTCCTCTCGATTTCCCGTATCGCATCCCCGGCAGATTCCCGATATTCCGTTCCACGATGGCAATACGCGATCCACGGGTAACGACTCCCGGGCATCGAAAAGATTCTTCCCAGTCCTCGCATCGTTCATGCCTCCTTTTCCACCCGCTCTGGAGAGCAGGAGGGGGCATACCCTAAAGCGTGTCGCCGTGCCTTATCAAGGTGAATAGTCACCGTGCCATCCTCTGCCGGATGAACTTCTCGATCCCTTGCTCACTGAATCGCAAGCTGCGTCCATCGCGGACCGTGAAGAGGTAATCGCGAGAGTGGCGATAGAGGTAATCCTTCGATTTCCCAAGTTTTCGCGCCGCCTCTTCCACATCCAAGAGCCTGTCGCCGTTGCTCGCTAATTGGCCTTGCCCGTCGTGATTGCCAGCCGTCAGCCGAACCCAGAGAATCGCCCGTAGCCGCTCCAGTTCGCCCAGCATCGAGGGCACTGCCTCCGGCGGGAGATTCGCCGCCTTTGCCGGATCGGCAATCAGGTCCGCCAGTTTGGGAACCACGTTCATTGCACCCTCTCCGGCCAGGTCAGAAATCCAGTCCCCTTGCAGGCCGCACACGGGCCTTTGACCCATCGCACCTTTGGGGCTGGAACAGCACAGGATATGCACAGGCAGGTTTTCTCCCCGTGGCAATGCCAGCACACGTCAACTGCTCCGGCTTCGACAATCTCATCCCGGCCCCGGACGCGGGCCAGGACATTGAGCCCCCGGAGGGCCTCCAAGATTTCCGCTTTGTGTTCCCTCAGGGCTTCCAGCATCTCAGCGCCGACGGCTTCCCTGGGCCTCCATCGCAACTTGTCTCCGGCAACTTCCAGGCGGACGCCCCGGCGCGCCAGTTCGCTCAAAATATCCGTCGCGGTCATGATCAAATTTCCCCGTAGTCCGGCTCTTCCAGAGGAAAACGTTGCGCCTCTCCGAAGGTGCTCATCCCCATTTGAGCATCTTCGTGGGTGAGCATCTTGGGCACCTTCGAGGAAGTTGCTGATTTGTCGGTAATTAAGGCATCTTCTTGCACACCATTTTTTCCGAAGGTGCTCATATTCCGGGAATGAGTACCTTCGGAGGATTCTGACGAATTCGGGAACTCCCACACCCAGTAACTCTTGCCTTCCTCTCCACCCATGCCCAACCCGATCTTGCAGGACTTCACTCCGAGAACATGCTTTGCCCGCCGCAAGGTCGCGTCCGCGATTCCCGCCTGCCTGGCCGCTGCCTTTACCTCTGATTGGCGCTTAGCACCGCCGAAAAGCTCATCCCGCAGAAAGTCCTTAGCTTCCGCCATTGCGCCCCGTTCCTCTTCGTCTCTAGCGACCGCCAGAAGAGAGGTCGCGGTTTGGTGGCTGTTACCTTTCCAGACTGTCCGGGGTATCCCGTCTCCGTTTGGCTCAATCTGGTAGGTAAGGGAAGGCATTGGAGGCCCAAGGTTGCTTTTTGTTTGCGCCAGGACAATCACGTCCGGGTTGTCAGGGTCCCTGGCAACGAGCATTCCAGCCCGCGCCCCGCCGATGATTCCGATGGAGCCGCCTCCGCGGTAAATTGGGTTTCCGCCAGGTGCTTTTGTCAGGTGCCGAATGCAGATGAATGCAACGCCCATCCTGTCGGCCAGTTGCGCCAACGGAGCCAACGCAAGCCGAACGTCCTGGTCCCGATAGCTGTTTGTGTCGCTCGGTAGATAAGCCATCAAGACATCGACTACAACCAACTTCGCCTTGACCCTCTCGATGGCAGATTGGATCACGGGAATGTCTACCGGAATGTTCGAGACGGTTTTTTCGCCCTCTTTGTCAGGCGCGTACCGCAGTGCCACAATGCGGCTTAGGTCAGCGCCCGCCGCCATGAGACGCGGGACCACGGTATCCGCCAACCCGTCCTCTGCGGTGAGGATTACCGCGCCGCCGCTCACTCCCACATCGTCACCGGGCAACGGCCTTCCGGTTGTAATGCGCGCTGTGATTTCCAGGGCGAGCAAGCTCTTTCCCAGGCCCGGATCGCCGTCAAATGTCGTGATCTTGCCGAGGGGCATCCAATTCTTCCAAAGCCACACAACTTTTTCCGGCTTCACCTCACTGAGAAGCACGCCTACCAGAGGCGGTTTCTCTGGGAACGGTTTTGCATCATCAATTAAGTGTTGAATACGAGCGCGATCCCAGCCTAGGGAACGAACGCCGTCAACTAGGTCGCCGCCAACGGGAAGGTCCTCTGGCGGGGCAATGATGCGAATGCTGCTGGCCTGTTTGGACTCGTTCAGGATCGTGGCCGCCTGTGTGCATTGCCGATCACCAGGGGTGTCTTTGTCGGGGGAAAAGACAGCATGGCATCCCGACAGCAGTTCGCAATGTGCCGAGGTGAAATCCTTAAAGCTGAAGGCGGGGAAGCCCAACTCGCCGGCAAGATCCGCCTTCGCCTCTCCCTCGAAGCCGATCACAAGTCCAAGCTGATCCTGCTCGCGGAATAGCGCGTTCACATACAGGGGCTTCCCTCTTCCGCCATCGCCCGCCCACCACTTGCCTGATTCTAGGTGCTCCCAGCGGAATGTCTTTTCTGGCTTTCCATTGCCGTCAAGTTTCCCCGCCTTTTCCAGCCGAACTTTCCGCAAGTCGGGACCATAAGTAAACTCCGCCACTACGCGAAAGCCTTCCTTCTCCAACTTCGCCCTGACGGTTTCGGCTGGAATTTTTCCATTGCGTTCGGCTTGGTGCTTTTTGGTGCTTCGCGATCCGTTTTCAGGAAAAAGGTCTTTCATCTCTAGAAGTTATCTCATAAATGGCCGTAAGCCATTGCGGGACAGAAGGTTTGCATTGTTACTCTTTCGGAAAGCCCGGATTTAT
>MEKX01000112.1:0-17692 GCA_001767075.1 Acidobacteria bacterium RIFCSPLOWO2_12_FULL_54_10
CCATTGTGGATATGCTATACACTAACTGTATAAATGGTCTAAAACAGGCGGAAGGGGAGGAAGAAAGTCTGGTGAACGATTATAAGGAGGGGTAAGGCCCGGAAATAGCTTTCCAGGCCCTACGTTGCGGGGTTGGGGGGGAACTAAGAAATCAATTTACGTGTTGCCAGCACCCGTGAAGTAAGAATGGCGACGGGATTGTTCTCCAAACAACGTGGTAGCTAGTCGTGTGCATCGGCTGGATAAGCCTCCATGCCCATTTCGGAGTGGTCCAGGCCGCGAATCTCATCTTCCGCGCTGACACGCATGCCGAAGATCACCTTAATAATGCTCCAGGCAGCGAAAGTCAAAACAAAGGTAAACGCACCCACAGCGAGAATGCCAATCACCTGGGATTGCAGCGATGCAATGCCGCCGCCATTGAGCAGCCCATTGGCTCCGCCGCCCGGGGCATCCGCGCTGGCGAAGAGTCCAACAGCGAGCGTTCCCCAGATACCATTAACCAAGTGAACCGACAGAGCGCCTACCGGATCGTCAATTTTCCACTTATCGAAAAGGATGACGGCGGGAACCACGATGATGCCGGCGATCAGTCCGATGATGGCCGAAGACATGACACTTACATACGCGCAAGGAGCCGTAATGGCGACAAGGCCCGCCAGAGCGCCGTTGACGGTCATGGTGAAGTCAGGCTTGCCGAGCATGATCCAGGCCAGCACCGTGGAACTCAGGACCGCCATGCAACAAGCTAAGTTTGTAGTCATGGCTATGTGGGCAATGCTGTTAGGATCAGCGGCCATGGTGCTGCCCGGGTTGAAACCAAACCAACCCAGCCAGAGGATAAAGCCACCCAGAAACACGAGGGCCATACTGTGACCCAGGATTGGCTGAACACGGCCATCCGATTTGTACTTACCCAATCTGGGGCCCAGAACCAGGATTCCAGCCAAACCGGCCCAGCCGCCAACAGCGTGAACCACCGTGGAACCGGCGAAATCGCGAAATCCCATCGATGCCAGCCACCCGCCGCCCCAAATCCAGTGACCTGTGATCGAGTAAGAGAACCCTACGAGAATCAGGGTGAAAATCATAAAAGATTTGTAATGAATGCGCTCGGCCACGCATCCGGAAACGATCGTCGCAGCGGTTCCGGCAAAGACGAGCTGGAAGAAAAACTTCGCCAGCAGCGGAACACCGGTCCAGCTCAATGAGCCGAAAACTCCCTGGTAGGCATCGCCCATAGCCGGGCTGTTATCAGCGCCGCCGATCAGCCAGCCGGTTAAGCCCATGAAAGAGTTTCCGTCGGCAAACATGATCCCGAACCCCACGAGCCAGTAGGCGGCGGCGGAGAGGGCGAAAACGACGAAATTTTTTGCCAGAATGTTGGTGGCGTTTTTGCTGCGACAGAGACCAGACTCAACGCAGCCGAAACCAGCGTTCATCCAAAAGACCAGAAATGCAGTGACCATCACCCAGAGCGTGTCCAGCATGACCTTGATATCCGCGGGCGAAGGTCCTTCACTTGGAGTTTGCGCGAAGGCAGCACCACTGAATGCCAGAGCAACCACTGGAATCAACAGGAACCACTTGCGTAAATGATAGATGTTTTTTGTCATAACAATCCCTTTTCAACCCCTTTGAGAACTAATTTGATCAAAACCATATAAACAAATTACTCCCGGGCAGCTTCGACTCCGACATAGCCCGGTATGCCCATCTCGGGCATGTCCAAACCTTCATCTTCCGCGCCAATATCGACACGGTTGATGGCAACTTTGTTGTGGCCCGCAGCGTTGGCCACTTCTTCGAGCGTAGGCTGGCCGGCGACCGCAGCGGGAACATCCACCGCAGAGCCGGTGGCCGCGCCGCTGGGGTCTTGAGCCCAGCCGACCGCGGGGAGCACCAATGACAAAACAATCCAACCGAACAACAAATATCTTGAGAACATTTTCTTCCCTGGATTAAACCTAAGATCGGATGACATAAATGATTTCTCCTTAGCGCAAAGGCCGGTTCACCGGCGTTCAATGTACCAGCGACCATTCCGTAATGCAAGCGACCCGGGGCGGCTGAAAAGACGAGTAGAGGTCATAACCAACCACCCCGGCGCTCTAACCGGAATCGCGCCCATACCGGCTAGAATTTAAGGATCAGGCCGACGCCCAGAGTGTTCTGCACGCTAGGATCGTCTGAAGGATCACCGACGGTGAAAGTAGGCTCGGTGGACCAATCGGCGCGCCACTCGAAACGGGTGACCAAGTTTTCGCTGATAGTGAATTCGGGAGTCAGCGTAAACTCCTTCATAAACTGCCGCGTGCCGGTGGTGAAACCCATCGGGTCGCTGTAAAACTCAAAGCGCGGAGTCAGTGCGATTGTCGGAGTGGCCTGCATTCTCAGGTAGGTGGCAACGCCGGACCAGTGCACGTGGGCGCCAGAAATGCGATCCATGCCGTAGTCGTAGTTGGTCAACCAGGTAACCTTGTCGCCCAGCTTAACGGTCAGCAAGGAGTCGAACAGATGACGGATGTCGTCGCTGTTACCGGACTGCTCCGGACCGACCATGTAGTTCTGAATGAAGCCGACTTGAGGCGAAGGATTCCAGGAGAGCATGAATCCGCCAGTCTTACCGCCATTGTTGTCGATGACGTTGTTCCAGCCATTCACCAATGAGGCGCCGAGGGTCAGCGTGTCCGAGACCGGGATGGTGGCGCGAACCCCGGTGTGGTGATAAGGAATGGCCAGGGCAAACAGCAATCCGCGAGAATAATTCCAGACGGAGCGGGAATCGATGACTTCCGCGCCATGCTGCGTGACAAATTTACCGATATCCAGCGTGATGCCGCGGCTGGTGGGGATGCGGGCGCTCAGGTAATACTGCATGAAGTGCGCCGCCGTGGAATTGCCGATGGCGTAGTCGATGCCGTTGATCCAATCCGCCGATGGTCCAAAAACCGTTTGCACCATGTAACCCAGAGGGGCGGACTCGCTGACGGACTTGGTGATTTCCAAATCCGCCTGGCTAAACGTGAGCGAATTGTGGTTGAAATCAAAATTGCGGATGAGGCCAGTTCCGCCGATGGTCGTCTTGGCATCGCCCGGCTCATTGAAGTTCCAATTGTAATAAGCGTCGATAAAGCCTCCGACTTTGACGCCTTTGAAAAAATTCAAACCTTCGAAATCATCCGTGAAATCCGCAGTCTGCGCCGCCGGAGGGGGAGGGGGCATGGGGACCGCCGAATCGCTAACCGTGGCGACCGCCGTTGGGAAGTCGCTTTCGGTGAGCACAGCGGGCCGCAGAAAAGCGCCGGAGAGCGGTGAATCATTCCTCTGATCGCTACCAGTGATGCCTATGGCCGTCCGAGTGACCGCCTTCTGAATGGCTAGTTCACCCTCCAACTGACGGATTTTCGCCTCCAAAGCCGCAAGCCGCTGCTCGACCGAACTTTGGGCAAACAAAGAAGAAACTCCTAAACCAGACAGACTGACCACAAGAGCGAAAACTGCTATTTTAATACTCATCCTAAAAGACTTTTTCATTTCAATCCTTTCCTCTCACTATGCGCGAGTAGTGATTTTCGGGAAGCGAACCGGAAGCCCGGAACATGACTGACACTTCCCGCCAACGAGGATTAGATTAGGGGGATATGTGCGTAGTGTCAATAACAAAATGCGTAAATGACGATAATATGTTTGCATATCTGTAATAAATTTTGCGATATGTAATTTATGGATAGATATAAATGCATATTAATGCATATTTTATAAACAATGTGCAAAAAGACCGTGACGCGTACGCAGAACGGCAGATTTCAATTGCGGAAATTACACCGGCGGAGAAAGCAAGCTAGCGGTCCGGTTGGAGCAGTTCGGTGAGCAGGAGACTGCGGTCGTGGAAAACAAAAACACCATTGTTCGCGGAAGTCGCCATAAGTTCCAGACTGCCGTTTGAGGGGAAGGCCATGCGCTCGACAGGCAGACCGTCGGGCACAACGTCCAAGCGCTGGTAGCGGTTGCCGCCATCGATGGATTGGAAGATGCCGGAGCTGCTGACAACGATGACGTGCTGCGGGTTGCTCGGCGAGATGGCAATGTCGTTGATGGAAGAAAGCGGCACGCCACGCCCGAATTTTTCCCAAGACTGGCCGCCATTGGAGGAACTAAACAGCCCTCGATCCGAACCGGCGAAAATCACCTGCGGATTGCCCGGCGAGAAGGTGATTTGCTGCACTTTCAAAGGACCGGAACCATCGAGATACACGGGATTCCAACTGAGACCGCCATCCCAGGAAGCGGATAAAGTGTTGGAACTGGCGACCATGAGAAATTTCCCTTCGCGGTCGAGAGCGCGCACGCGGAAAAACTGGCCCCAAACGCCCTGCGAGGGCACAGGTTGCCAACGCACTGCATCATCACTGCGGAACAAACCAAAGGAAGTCGCGGCATAAACAGGTTCGCCCTGGGCGCGCTGGAAGAGATCGTGGACTATCAACGGCGCAGTACGGGCGGTGGGCGCTGGCTTGGCATTCCCTCTCTTTGCTGGTTTCTGAGTGTTTATTTGCGGCGAAGCCCATTGCCCTGTCTTTTTCCATGCGCCCTGAGCGACAGAATACTCGAAAAGACCATCCGTGGTTCCGGCAATAAGACGGGAATTTTGATTGGAATCGCGCTGTGGCAAAACCAGCAGGCTGAGGATATCGAGATTTCGCAAGCCCTCGCCGAGGCGCTGCCAGCTTGCGCCACGATTGTCGGTCACATAAACGCCGCCGAAATCGCGGTCATGGAGCAGCGCGACATAGTAGCGGCCGTCGCGGGCGGGGTCGGCGACGAGGCGCGAAATTTGGCGCTGCGAAAAACCCTGATTGAGCGGCTGGAAGGTGCGGCCACCGTCGCGGCTTTCCATGACGCCGGCGTGATCGGTGCCGAGCAGAATGCGTCTGGAGTTTTCAGGATCGATATGGACGGCGTTGATGACCCAAGCGGGCGGGGTGAGTTGCTGCCAGCTCTGGCCACGGTCGGCGGTGCGCCACAAGCCCTCGGTGGTGCCAGCATAGAGGATGCGCGGGTTTTGAGGGTCGAGAACGAGAGTGTGCGTGCGGCGAGCGGTGTTGGGGATGCCCTGAATCTTGATCCACTCGCCTCCGGCGGAATCGCTGCGGTAAATGCCGGAGCAGGCCGTGGCGTACAGGGTTCTGTTGCTGGAATAGTCTACGATCACGCTGAAAACATCGGAGTCGTCGATCATGCCCTTCTTGATCGAGAACCAGGTGGCGCCGCCGTCGGTCGACTTCCAGGGCAGATGCCAGGTGCCTGCGTAAATGATTTCGGGGCGAAGCGGATCGATGGCGATGGATTCCAGGTTGCGAATCTCAGGATGATTGAGCGGAGAGATTTGTTTCCAATTTGCGCCAGCATCATCGCTGCGGAAAACGCCCTGGCGCGTGGCGGCGATGACGATTTGCGTATTGGATGGCGACAAAGCCACGGCGCGCACGAATTGATTTTTCAAACCGTCCAACAGAATCCAGGACGCGCCGCGATCGGCGCTCTTGAAGATTCCGCCGCCGTTGTCTCGAACGCTCCACATGCCCGCATAAAGGATGTTGGTATTTGCGGGATCGATGACCAGATCGTCGACAACCCAATCGGAAGGAGCATCGAGGTTGGTTAGGCGGTTCCACTGTTTGCCGCTGTCGGTGGAAAGATAAATCTGGCCGGTGCGCGTGCCAATGTAGAGACGCGTGGGGTCGCTGGGGTCGGCGACGAGCGACCGCACATCGCCGCCAAACGGGCCCACGGGGAGCCAGGCGGCGTGAGTCGATGAGGGAAGCAGCAAGACCCACAAGAGGAAGGATATTGAAAATGTTTTCAAATGCGCCCTTTCCGTCGATGCGGATGCTATACGAGTTCTGCCAGAATGCAAAATATTCATTTGCACACAATCTAATTTATCATCCAAACGGTCTGTAAATCACCAGGAAATGCGGTTGTTCCTGATCGTGAAACGCAAGCGACCACACTCGTTTAACGGCAAGTAATATTCAGGGTCTTGACAAGCGGGCCGGGCTTGGGCAGGCTTACAGGCGAAACGGGATTCCGGGCATCCAATCATCAACTTCGCGGGGGACAATTCCTATCCACGATGGCCGGAAGAAAAATAAGGAGATGTACACCATGAAAAAGTCACTTTGGAGCGTATTGCTGTTTTTGTTGGGCATGGGCCTGCCAGCGCAGGCACAGCAGTTCACTGACCTGATCCTGCACAATGGAAAAATCCTGACGGTGGATGACGATTCGTTCAACACGAGTCTTGGAACCATCGCGCAGGCAATGCACGTAAAAGACGGCAAGGTGCTGCACGTGGGAAATAATGCGCAAATCCGCGCCATGGCGGGCGCGAACACCAAGGTGATGGACCTGAAAGGACGCACCGTGATGCCGGGCATCATCGTGACGCACGACCATCCCTTCGACTGGGATCCCGTCAACCCGCTGATCGTCAAAAAAGCCATCCCGGAAAGCGCGGTGATCACGCGCGTACTGACCGGCAGTCCGCAGGAAAACCTGCTCGAGTTTCCGAAGGTGCTGGATGAAGCCATCAGCAAGGCCAAGCCGGGGCAGTGGATTTACATTATTTTCACTCTGGGCAATCAATACCAGTACAGCATGGGCGGCAACGGAGGCTACGGAAGGGCGGGGCTGAATCCCGATTTGTTCAATATCCTGGACGGGCAGCACATCACAAAGCAAACGCTGGACGCCGCGGCCCCAAACAATCCGGTGGTGCTGCGCGATGTCTTTGTGGCCAGCCAGCTCAATCAGCGGGCGGTGGATAAGGTTCGGGAGGTCTGGAAGAGCTTCCCATCGTATCTTCCCGATTGTGTTTCGGATGAGACCGGGATGGGGGTCAGGAATCCGGGCTGCGAGCTGAACATGCGGATGCTGTTTTCCGAAGTGCTGATGAAGGAATTTTACGGTTACCAGAAAGAAGTCATCCGCCTGGGGCTGGAGTGGTGGGCGGGCTACGGGACGACGACATTCGGCTCCTACTGCTACAACCCGACCTGCGTGAAAGTTTACGATGACCTGGACCGCAGCGGGCAGATGGCGATCCGGCAACACTGGGGATGGGGATGGATGGACCGCATCTTATTGCCGGAATTGTTCCTCAAGAACTTCGTCAACGCCATGACCAACCGGGGGTCGGATTACTTCTGGTTCGGCGGATTTTCCAACGGCGGCGGCGATGACGGCGGGGCGTGCACGACGGCGGCACGGATTGATCCAAACGTTCCGGAGCGCCCCTGCCAGTTGGCTCCGGGAAGCGAAGGCTACAAGGTTCTTTATGAATACATCAAGAACGGCGGGCGCTACGCGGCGCACACCGTAGCAGACAAAGACATTGACAACCTGATGGACATCATCGAGAAAGCCAGCCTGGAGGGCGGCATGACGGTGGACCAGATTCGCGCCAAGCGGCATGGCTTCGACCACGGGGTGATGTCACCGCGGCCGGACCAGATCGACCGCATCAAGAAATTAGGACTGATTGCCAGCGGCAACGCGCCGGAAATCTGGCAGGCCTCGCCGGCCATTATGCAGTATTACGGCGAGCGCGCCGCCGGCTGGGTGGTGCCGAAAAAGCGGCTGAACGATGCGGGCGTGATCAACACGTTCGAGTACGACCGCGCCATAGGGACGACGGACTTCACGGCGTTTACGCTGCTGTCCTGGCTTATCACCCGCAAGGCGTGGGACGGCAAAGTCTACGCCGCGGACCAAAAGACCAATCGCGAACTGGCACTGAAAAGCGCGACGACCTGGGGCTCGTACTACGTGCTGCGCGAAGACGTGCTGGGGTCTCTGGAGCCGGGCAAGTGGGCGGATTTCGTGGTGCTGGACCGCGATTACATGGCTATCCCAGAAGATGATATTGAAAACATCCGCGCGCTGATGACTGTGGTGGGAGGCAGGGTTGTGCATCTGGTTCCATCGCTAGCCAGAGAATTGGGAATGCAGCCCGCCGGCGCGCAGGTGACGCTGGGGTTTACGCCGTCCAAGTGGTAAGGCGATGAACCTCTGATCAAAGGGCGCGGCTTGAGTGTCGGATTGGTACGAGCCTAAAGTCCGAAACTACCTTAATGGGGATTATTCGGCGTCGTAACTGCGCTGGCGGGCTGGCCCAGTTCTGCGGCGAGGTGCGAGAGCCATTCCCAAGTGAAGATGCCGGTGGAGTGCCCGTCGCTGAAGCGCAGCGAGATGGCGTAGCGGCCCACCGGCTCGATGGCCAGCGGATGAACGTCCAGCGGCACGGAGGATTCCTGGAGGACCCGGCGGCCGGTCATTTCGTCCACACAATGGTCGCAGGGACAGGCCATGCGCAGAAAGCGCGCGGGATAGACTACCGTGCGGCCATCGTTCCAGCGAATTTGCACGTCGCGGTCGCCAGCGCGAGTGATCTCGACGGGCGCGGGTTTGGTGGGGGGAGGCATGGGCGGAAGGGGTTTATTATCGCACGGTAGATTGCGAGGCGAAGACAAGGAGATTTTCTTGCGGCCACGGATTTATGAATCGCGCCTGAGATTGTTTTTGTTTTCTGTACTACTTGGGTTTCCGGCTCGTCCGTTTCGCTGGTGTCGCGTTTGTGGCCGTTGCTTTTGAGGTTTCGCGGGAAAGTTTCAGCTTCTGCTCGATGAGGGGCGAAAGGACTTCATTTTCCGCCTGCGCCCAGTCTTCAAGTTCATGGCCGGGGACGGTGCCACGCTTCTCATAGAGTTCATACGCACGCAGCGAAATTCTCTCCCGAATACCGTCATTACCCAGCAGATTAATTCTTAATTCTTCGGTCTTCTTCAGCAATGGCGCCTGGCGCGAATCTAATTCTCGTGGAGATGTTTTCTGCATGAATCCATCCTTTCTAAATCTAAAGGTGCATTCACTTGCCGGGCAAAGGGACCCGTAGCTTTCGTAAACCACGTGCCCCCAGCCCGATTATAAGTCAAGTTTGCCGTTGCCTGTGCGTTTAACGCCCGCGGTAATTATCGCGATCGCGGTTGTATCCTCCGCCGCCACCACGTGATCCGCCACCCTCGGTCTTGGGCTTGGCTTCATTCACGTTCAAGGCGCGACCGTCCATCTGCGTGCCATTCAACGCCGCAATCGCTTTGGCCGCATCTGCGTCATTGGACATCTCGACGAAACCGAAGCCGCGAGCGCGGCCTGTGTCGCGGTCCGTGATCAACTGGACGCGCGTGATCTCTCCAAATGGCTCGAAGATAGACCGCAGTCCACCTTCCGTAGCTTCAAAACTCATGTTTCCGACAAATACATTCTTCATACTTTTATTCTCCTTAAGTTGCAACACCGCAGATGCGGAACGAACGCGTAGGCTAGTCGTCAGCAAAAAAATGCTTCGACAGGGCTATTGGACATTTGATGGAGTCAATTAGGCTGGGAGCAAACAACAGCTCGAACTGTTTTCAAGCAAACGGACTTCTCCAAACTCAGCTAGAGTATAACACGGCACGAAAGGAAATTGCGGAAGTAATGGAGAGGGTGTAATTTGAGAACGGCTTTCTGGCCCGAAAAAGCAGGTCCCTCGCGTTGCTCGGGATGACACCATCGCGAAGAAGCCGGTTGCACGATACCAATTGTGAAAACAGTCTAGAAGCTGATTTTCAGGGCGGGTTCGGCGGTTTCCTTCATATTCTGGATGCTGATCTGAGCGGCGAGGTTTTGGGAAATTTCCAGGAACGCCCGCGCAGACGAGCTATCCGGCTCATCCAGAATAATCGGGCGGCCACTGTCGGAAGCGATGCGGATGCCGGTAGCCAGAGGGATTCTGCCGAGCAGCGGCACGCCCCACTCAGCAGCGGCGCGCTCGGCGCCTCCGGTGTCAAAAATGTTTTCCCGTTCGCCGCAGTGCGGACAAATGAAATAACTCATGTTCTCGATGATGCCGAGGATGGGGCAGCGTAACTGGCGGAACATGTCGAGGGCTTTCTGAGCGACAGTCAAGGCGACATCCTGCGGGGTCGAGACGATGACCGCGCCCGTGAGGGGCACGCGCTGGCACAAGGTGAGTTGCACGTCGCCGGTGCCCGGCGGCAGGTCGATGACGAGATAATCCAGTTCGCCCCATTCGACATCGGACAAAAATTGATCAATCAGTTTGCCGAGCATGGGGCCGCGCCAAATGACGGCCTGGCCGGGCTTCATGAAGAAGCCGGAGGAAATCACTTTCACGCCATGCGCCACAACGGGCCGGATGCCTTTGGTGCCGGGCGTGGGAAGCTCGGTGATGCCGAGAATGGTCGGGATGCTGGGGCCGTAAACGTCGGCGTCCATAAGACCGACGCGCGCGCCAGACTTGGCGAGCGCCACAGCCAGATTCGCCGAGACGGTGGATTTGCCTACGCCGCCTTTGCCGGAGCCGACAGGCACGATATTGCGCACGCCGGGAACCAGATTCAGGCCCGGAGGCGGAGGCGCAGGGCGCACGTCCGAGCGCATGTCCACGGTCACTTGATCCACGCCGGGAATCGCGCGGACAGCCTGCTCGGACTCTTCCTTCAAGCGATCTTTTACAGGACAGGCGGGAGTAGTGAGCACCACCGAAAAAGAGACCTTGCCCTGATCGATCTTGAGGTCGCGCACGAAACCGAGCGTGACAATGTCGCGGTGGAGATCGGGGTCCATCACCTTGCGCAAAGCAGTCAATACCTGTTCTTGAGTCGGCATGAAGTTAGTCGCCCATTCCTGAAAAAATATCAAATGATTGACGCTCGGCGGTGGCGCTGCCAATCTGCACCAGACCGCCCATGGAGGATTCGGTCTGCTGCTCGTTGCCGAGCAGATCGCGCAACGTGGTGCCGCTGAGCACTTGATCCACGCCGGTTTGCAAACTGCGCCACAAGGAGCGCAAGGAGCAATCCACGGTGTGGGTGCAGGAAGTTTCCACCCCCGGATAACGCTCGCAATATTCCGGGTCGAACAGGCGTCCGCCCAGCATCGCCAGGACTTCGCCGACGCCGATCTGTTCCGGTAGCCGAGACAACCGGTAGCCGCCGCTCTGGCCGCGAGTGCTGGTGACGAATGCGCCCTGCCGGAGCAGCCGCACGAGTTTGGCGACGTAAGGGATGGAGATGCTTTCGCGCAGGGCGATCTCCGGGATGGTGAGGCTGCCGCCCAGGCCTTCCCGCCCGATCTGCAACAAGCAACGGAGTCCGTATTCTTCCTGAGCCGTGAATTTCATAACAATAACCCTCCGTTAAAAAATACCGAGCTGCAATTTTGCAGCTTCTGTCATCAGATTTGGGGACCAGGGCGGCTCCCACACCAGCTCGACAGTAGCTCCCGTAACGCCTTGCACGCTGCGCACGGCCTGTTCCACGCGGCCTGGAATTAAACCCGCCTCCGGGCAGCTTGGCGCGGTGAGCGTCATCTTGACGTGGACGTGCCCGTCGGGATCGATCTGGACTTCGTAGACCAAACCGAGTTCGCAGATGTTGATCGGAATCTCCGGGTCGTAGACCGTTCGCAGCGCTTGCATCACGGTTGCGGCCATTTCCATTTCGGAGGCAGTAGCCTCACGTGGCGCGGTTGGCGTTGAATTGGTAACGGGTTCGTTCATGTTTGCCTCTTACTCGGTTGAAACTACTTTATGGCCGTCGTGGAGCGCCGCTTTCAGCGTGTGCCAGGGCAGCGTGGCGCATTTGACGCGCACGGGAAATTCCTTGACGCCGGAAAAAACCAGCAGCTTGCCCAGCGCCTCGGCATTTTGCGGTTCCGCTGCGTCACCCGTGATGAGCTTGTGAAATTTCTCAAACAAGGTCTCGGCCTCCGCCAGGGTTTTCCCTTTGGAGCCTTCGGTCATCAGCGACGCGGATGCCGTGGAGATGGCGCAGCCGGAACCCTCGAAGCGAATCTCGCGGATGATGTCGTCATCCACCTTGATATGCACCGTGAAGCGGTCGCCGCACAGCGGATTGTAACCGCTGGCTTCGTGGTTGGCTCCTTCGAGCTTCCCGAAGTTGCGGGGCCGCTTGCTGTGGTCCAGGATCATCTCCTGGTAAAGATCGCGCAGATCGTTCATCGTGCAAAAATCTCCCGGACCTTGTCGACGCCGCGAACCAGCGCATCGACTTCCTCGCGCGTGTTGTAGCAGGCGAAGGAGGCCCTGGCCGTGGCGGGAATGCCGAAGCGGTCCATGACCGGCATGGCGCAATGGTGCCCGGCGCGGATGGCGACGCCATCGCGGTCGAGAATAGTCCCGATGTCGTGGGGGTGAACGTCTTCCAAATAAAAGGAAAGTGTGCCGGACTTCTTTTGGGCATTGCCGATGATGCGCACGCCGGGAATTGCGCTGATGCGGCGGGTTGCATACTCCAGCAGGTCGTGCTCGTGAGCGGCCACGTGGTCCAGGCCGAGGTTGTCAATATATTCGATGGCGGCTCCCAAGCCGATGCCTCCGGCGATGTGCGGCGTGCCGGCCTCAAACTTGTGAGGAGGGCAATTGTAGGTGGTCTTCTCAAAGGTGACGGAGATGATCATGTCCCCGCCGCCCTGGTAGGGTGGAATTTGCTCCAGCCACTGTGCTTTGCCATAGAGAACGCCTATGCCGGTAGGCCCGTAAATCTTATGGCCGGAAAAACAATAGAAGTCGCAGTCGAGTTCCTGCACGTCGATCTTGGTATGCGCAACTGCTTGCGCGCCATCGATCAGGACCGGAATATTGCGGGCGTGAGCCATCTCGATCATGCGCCGGACCGGGTTGACCGTGCCCAATGCATTCGAGATGTGGGCCACGGCGACCAGGCGAGTTTTCGGGTTCAAAAGCTTTTCAAATTCATCGAGAATCAACTCGCCCGCGTCGTTGATGGGAACCACGCGAAGCTTGGCGCCTTTTTCTTCACACAGCATCTGCCAGGGAACGATGTTGGAGTGGTGCTCCATGACGGTGGTGATGATCTCATCGCCCGGCCCGACAAATTTGCGCCCGAAGCTATGCGCGACCAGATTGATCGCTTCCGTCGTTCCGCGCACAAAAATGATTTCGCTGGATTCCGCTGCGCCCAGGAAGCGCTGCACCCGGGTTCGGGCATGTTCGTAATCCACGGTGGCTTGGTCACTCAAGTAATGCAGCCCGCGATGGATGTTGGCGCACTCGCGCGTGTAGAAGCGGTTCAAAGCATCCAGCACCCGCTGCGGTTTTTGCGTCGTGGCGGCATTGTCGAGATAGACGAGCGGCTTGTCATGCACCTTCATCTTGAGGATAGGGAAATCCTCGCGGATGCGGGCGATGTCCAGAGGGAGAACAGCTTTCCCCTCGCCGGACGGGCGAACCTTTGATGTCGATTCAGAGGTAACCATGGGATGCCTCCTTGCTCTCGGACTTACGACCTGGATGCAGCATCCAGGCGGGCGTGCAGGACTCGGTCCACCAACACTCGAATCTTCTGGGAAGTGATGCGCTCCAGGATTTCTCCCGCGAAAGCATACACCAGCATATTGCGCGCGTCCTTCAGCGAGATGCCGCGCGAGCGCAGATAAAACAACGCCTCCGCATCGATTTGGCCGACGGTGGCTCCGTGCGTGCAGCGCACATCATTGGCATAGATTTCCAGTTGCGGCTTGGAATCCACCTGCGCTTTGTCCGACAGCAGCAGGTTGCGATTCTTCTGGATGGCGTCGGTCTTCTGCGCATCGGGCCGGACGATGATGCGTCCGTTGAAAATTCCGGTCGACTGGCCGTCGAGTATGCCGTTGTAATGCTGGCGGCTGGGGCAATGCGGCTGGGCATGATCGATAATCGTGTGGTTATCCACAAGCTGCTTTTCCCTGCCCAGATACAACCCATTTAGAACGCACTCGGCGCCCTCCGCGTCGAGCACCGCATGGGCCTCGTTGCGAACCAGCGCGCCACCCAAAGTGACTGAGCAGCTTTTGAAGTTGGAGCTGCGTTCCTGATACACCTGTAGGGTCGCGATGTGGAAGGAGCGGTCGTTTTCCAGTTGCAGTTTGGTGTGATCGATGACGGCATTATCTCCGGCGACGATTTCGCTGACGGCGTTGGAAAAACTGATGCCCTGGCCAGCGCCCCAATAGCTCTCGATGATGGAGGCCTGCGATTCGCGCTCGGCGAGTATCAGCGTTCGCGGATGCGCGACCAGCGGCGTGTCGCCGGCGTTGGAGATGAAGAGCAGGTGGATGGGTTCCTTCACCACTGCGCCTTTGGGAAGCCACACATAGGCGCCGTCCTGCCATTGGGCCGTATTGAGCGCGACAAAGGCGTGTTGCCGGTAATCGGCGTATTTGGCGAAACGCTCGGCGATGATTTCATCCGACGTAGTGAATAGTGATGCTAAACTTCCTGCTCTGACCCCGGCAGGCAGGCCCTGAACAGACGATAGCGCTTCGTTGTATTGGCCGTTGACGAAAACAAGGCAAATACCGGAAAGTTTTTTTAAGGCATCCAGTTCAGCGGATTGCACGGGCCGCGACGCAGATTGCTGCCAGGCGGGTCGAAACGGAGTCTGCGCGATGGGCGACACGGAGGTGTACTTCCACTCCTCGTGATTCCTGGTAGGGAAACCCATCTCGGCAAAACAATCCGAAGCTTCGCTGCGGAGGTTTTTTAACCACACCGGTTCGCCCGACCCAGGCCGCTTTGAAAGAACCTGCGGGCTGGTCCATTGCAATTCGCTGTGCACAACCGCTTCCGCCATCACCTGCCGCTCCCCTTGGCTGCGCCAGCCATCGCTTCTTCTTCAAACTGTGCGTAACCGGATTCCTCCAGTTGCAGAGCCAGCTCCTTGCCGCCCGACTTCACGATGCGGCCATTCACCTGCACGTGCACAAAGTCAGGAACTATGTAGTTGAGCAGGCGCTGATAGTGCGTCACGACCAGCACGGCGCGATCCTTGCCGCGCAGCGAGTTGACGCCGTCGGAAACAACTTTCATGGCGTCGATGTCCAGGCCGGAGTCGGTTTCATCCAGTATCGCCAACCTTGGCTCCAGCATGAGCATGTGGAAAATCTCATTGCGCTTTTTTTCGCCGCCGGAAAAACCCGCGTTGACCGGCCGGTCGCGAAAGGTCTTATCCATGCCCAGCAAATTCATTTTCTTTTCGACCAGGGCCAGGAAATCCACGGCATCGACCTCCTCCAGGCCACGGTGCTTGCGAATGGAATTCAAAGCCGAGCGCAGAAAGTACATGTTGCTGACTCCGGGAATCTCCACCGGGTACTGGAACGCCAGAAACACGCCCTCGCAAGCACGCTCCTCGGGCTTCAATTCGAGCAGGTTCTTGCCATCCAGCAGGACCTCGCCTTCGGTTACTTCGTAAATGTCGCGCCCTGCGATCACTTGCGCCAATGTGCTCTTGCCGGACCCGTTGGGGCCCATGATGGCGTGCACCTCACCAGCGTTGATTTTCAGGTCGATGCCGCGCAAGATTTCTCGTCCAGCGACGCTGGCGTGCAAATTTCTTACTGTTAACATAGATATTTTTCTCGTCCTTCGTAAATTGGTAACTTTGCAGGCAAAACTTAGCCGACACTGCCTTCCAGGCTAATGCCCAGCAGCTTCTGGGCTTCGACGGCGAACTCCATGGGCAATTCGCGGATGACCTGCTTGCAGAAGCCGTTCACGATCATCGACACGGCATCCTCGGACGAAAGGCCGCGCTGCTGGCAGTAGAAAATCTGGTCCTCGCCGATCTTGGAGGTGGTCGCCTCGTGCTCCATCTGCGCCGTGGAGTTTTTGACTTCCAGATACGGAAACGTATGCGCGCTGCACTGGTCGCCGATCAGCAGCGAGTCACACTGCGAGTAGTTCCGCGCTCCCTGCGCGCTGGGCATGATCTTGACCATGCCGCGATAGGTGTTTTTGCCGTGGCCCGCCGATATCCCTTTCGAGACGATGGTGCTGCGCGAGTTCTTGCCGATGTGGATCATCTTGGTACCGGTATCCGCCTGCTGATAATTGTTGGTCAGGGCAACGGAGTAAAACTCGCCGATGGAGTTCTCGCCTTGCAGAATGCAGATAGGATATTTCCAGGTGATCGCCGAGCCGGTCTCGACCTGCGTCCAGGAAATCTTGGAATTCACTCCGGCGCACCTGCCGCGCTTCGTGACAAAGTTGTAGATGCCGCCCTTGCCTTCTTTATCTCCGGGGTACCAATTCTGGATCGTCGAATACTTGATTTGCGCGTTGTCGTGAGCGATCAGCTCGACGACCGCGGCGTGCAACTGGTTTTCGTCGCGCATGGGGGCCGTGCAGCCCTCCAGGTAACTGACAAAACTGCCCTCGTCGGCAATAATGAGCGTCCGCTCGAATTGCCCCGTGGACTTCGCGTTGATGCGGAAGTAGGTGGAAAGCTCCATGGGACAGCGCACGCCCTTGGGCACATAGCAGAACGATCCGTCCGTGAAAACCGCTGCGTTCAGAGCAGCGTAGAAATTATCCGTGGTGGGAACCACCGAGCCCAGGTATTTCCGAACCAGTTCAGGATGCTCCTGGACCGCCTCAGAGAAGGAGCCGAAGATAATACCCACGGCGGCAAGCTTGTCCTTGAAGGTAGTCGCAACCGAAATCGAGTCGAACACCGCATCCACCGCCACGCCAGCCAGCATCGCCTGCTCCCGCAGCGGGATGCCCAGCTTCGCATAGGTTTCCAGCAGTATGGGGTCAACATCCTCCAGGCTTGTGGGGCCTTCTTTCATCTTGGGGGCTGAGTAATAAATGATCTTCTGGAAATCCACCGGCGGGTATTGGACGTTCGCCCATTCCGGCACCTCCATCTTCAGCCAGTAGCGGTATGCAGCCAAGCGCCATTCGGTCAGCCACTCCGGTTCATTTTTCTTGGCTGAAATCAGCCGGATGACATCCTCATTCAACCCCGGTGGGACCGATTCCTGCTCGATGTCGGTGGTAAAGCCGTACTTATATTCCTGATTTGCAAGAAGTTCTATATGTTCTGCTGAAGTCGTCATGCTTCCCCCTACGTTGATTCTAAAGTAAGCGATACAGAATCGTCAAGATTAATATACAAAAAAGTCAAGATTCCATTAGTCTATACTCAGGTTTGCCGATAGGCATAATGTTTGTAGCTGGAGTAGCAAGAAAATTGGGTATTAATCGATGGATCAAACGGGTGCAGGTGAACCTGCGACGGCATTACCGCCGCCGCATCGATGAGACTGAAGCGCGTCTGATGAGGAGCGCCACAGATCGTGTAGTACGGCCGTTCGAGTGGGGGCTGGATTGGGCCGAGAGGTGGCCGAGCGCAAGGGAAACTCTCCGGAATGGTTCCGACCACGAATATCTCAAGCAGGTCAGCCGTGCTGCGGTGCACTCAAGCGATGTATTTTATGGCTACGAAAAACCCCGCGATTTTCTGCTTTCGGGAAACCGTCTGAGCTTCACTTCCCCGCTTTGGACACCCTACCCGTAAAACAACACTGTACACGCGCAGTGGTTCCGGGCGGCAAACCGCAACCGCAAGGCGGTGATCCTGCTGCCGCACTGGAACGCCAAGCCCCACGAACATTTGAAGCTCTGCCGCGGGCTGCAAATCATGGGGATTTCCACATTGCGGCTTAGCTTGCCTTATCATGACTGGCGCATGCCGCAGGGGTTGAACCGCGCCGACTACACGGTTTCCTCGAACTTGGGGCGCACCATCGACGCCAC